>CANQUM010000003.1 GCA_947627045.1 uncultured Clostridia bacterium | reverse complement strand
GTTTCAAACTTTTATCACTCCTGAATATGGGCTGCCGCTTAAACAGATGATTTTGTTTGGGCGGCAGTCCTTGTTTTATGGGTCGGATAGACCCGGTCAGATGCGCAAGGCGTGCGGGATATAAACCGTCTGCCGGACGGGCGGCGATGATTTCAACTGCGCGCTGACATCTATGAAATGAATTTTATATAATAAGGTATTGACATTATGTATATATATTGTAAAATAGGACAGACAACAGGATATGAAAGGAAAATGTTAAATGGAAGTATTGAAATTCGGATTTAAATACTGGAAAAAACAACTGCATATGGCAATACTTATCCAACTGTGCAGCTATATTGCAATAATATGTGATCTTATGCTGCCGCTTATATCGGAAATGTTTATTGACTATGTAATACTTGACAACCATGGAAAAACAGATAATATATTTTCCTTTATGCTTAATGGTAAATATGGCGAGATACATAGTATGAAGCTGTTTTTTTCACTTGCCGTGCTTTTTATGACATTGCTTGCCATAAGGCTTATACTTGTGTATTTTAAAAATGTCAATTCCCAGAAACTTGGCGTTAAGATTGAAACGGAGTTAAGAAAGGCGACTTTCAGAAAGCTCATGGAGCTTGACAGTGAAACGTTGTCTGAATATAATACCGGCGAGCTTCTCACTACGGTAAATTCCGATACTGTTATGTACAAGGAATTATTTTGTACTATGGTAGTAAGGATACTTGACAGTATTTTTGTTCTGGCAATGTGTATTTATCTTTTGTCAACGATTAATGTGACGCTTCTTATAATACCGCTTATATTGATGCCGTTTTTTGCGGCGGCTCTTTTTAATTTCCGCAGAAAAGCAAGGGAAAACTATAAAAATATACGTGCCTGCAACAGTGAGATGAGCCTGACCGTGCAGGAAAATATTGAGGCGGTAAGATTGGTGCGTTCCTTTACGAATGAAGAAGTAGAGAAGCAGAAATTCGGAAAATCAAATGAAAAATTAAAGGATGCATACATAAAACAGGTTAATCTTTCGTCCAAATTTGAAGTAGTATTCAGTACGATTAAGCAGATTGCCTATATAGGTTCCATTGCGATAAGCGCGGTACTTGTTATAAAAGGTTATATACTGGTTGGTTTTCTTGTTACTTCCTCCAGTTATGTGCTTAAAATAATGGACCATATAACGCAGATAAATAATACGCTGTTTATAATGCAGCAACAGATTGTGTCGGGACATAAGATGATAGACTTTTTAAATTGTAAGTCAAAAGTACCTGATGTGGAAAATGGAGCGGATATTACAAATAAACCAAATATAAGTATTAAAAACGGATATCTTGTTATAGATGGAAAGACGGTTCTTAAAGATATTAATCTTGATATTCCGTACGGACGCAGACTTGGAATAGTAGGAGGAACAGGAAGCGGTAAAAGCGTTCTGCTGGAATCGCTTGTGAGAATACATGATTTGACAGGGGGAGTAATTGAAATAAATGATAAAGATATACGTGAATATTCCCTTGACAGCCTGAGAGAAAATTTTTCGTATGTATTCCAGGATGTGTTTTTGTTTTCAAATACAATAGATTCAAATATTGCCTACTCGGAACCCGATATTGAGAGAAGACAGATTGTACAGGCGGCTAAACATGCGCAGGCGCATAATTTTATAAAAGAACTTCCTGTAGGTTATGAAACGATAGTCGGAGAAAGAGGATTTGGCATATCGGGAGGACAGAAGCAAAGGGTGTCAATAGCGAGGGCGCTTCTTAAAAATGCGCCTGTTTTGGTACTGGACGATTCAACGAGCGCGCTTGATGTAAATACCGAAAGGAGGCTTATCAGTGATATTAAAGAGAATTATACTGATAAGACAATGATAATATCTGCGCATAGACTTTCTTCAGTTGTAGACTGCGATGAAATAATATATATGCAGGACGGAATGATAATCGAGCGCGGAAATTTTAATGAACTTATGAAACTTAACGGACATTTTGCAAAAGTATATAATATCCAGGAGGCTGAAAGAAAATCAGTAGTAGATTTTGACGCCCTGTCGGAAGATATAAAAAGGGAAGGGGTGAGATAAATGGCAAAAGTAAATACATATTTTCAGGATGAAGTTATAGAAAAGAAAATAGATATAAAACAGCTTGCAAGAACTCTTAGGTATGTAATTCCGTATAAAAAGGTTTTTATGCTTGTAGGGGTGCTTATGTTTGTATCGGCGGGAGCTTCGCTTGTATCGCCTCTTTTGATAAAAGAGATTATTAATAATGTTGTTGTAAATGAGGATTATCGCGAGCTTACACTTGTAGTAGCAGGACTTGTCGTACTTGCCGCAATTGAAATTGCCATTAATTTTGCTCATCAGAGGCTTATGGGAAGAACGGGGCACAGGATTATAGCTACGATAAGGGAAGATGTATTTGACAGGCTGCAAAAGCTGTCGTTCAGTTTCTTTGATACAAGACCCAACGGAAAGATTGTCGTAAGAGTTACGGACTATATTAATGACCTCGCCAATTTCTTTACAAATCATGTGCTTATGTTTGCGGTGTATATAGTAAAACTTTTGGTCGTCAGTATATTTATGCTTATAATAAGTCCGCAGCTTACGGGTATTGTATATATGGCGGTTGTACCTATGATGGTGTGTGTAATATTTCTCAGATATTCACTTAGAAAAAGGTTTGCGGTACATCGCGCGAAGATATCTAACAGGACGGCATTCATTATTGAATCAATAATGGGTGAAAAGATAGTAAAGAATTATAACCGTGCAGAGGAAAATGAAAAGATATATATGGATGTCCATAGAGATAATATAAAGACATGGATAAAAATATGTTATAGAAACGAGCTTAATACTCCGATTGTAGAAGTGTTCTGGAATCTGGGCACTTTATGCCTGTATGGAGTGTCGCTTTATATGATACTTAACGGAATTGGAAATGTTGATGCGGGAACGATAGTTGCGTTTACAAGTTATATGGGACTTTTCAGCGGACCGCTTACACAGATTGCATTTATTATACAGCAGCTTGCTTCTGTAAGTTCAAACCTTGAACATGTATTTGACACAATAGATTACCCGGTTGAAATAAAAGACAGTAAGAAAAGTGTGGAAATCAGCAATATAAAAGGTAAGGTCGATTTTAATGATGTAACGTTTTCGTATGAAAAGGGAAATACCATACTGGAGCATTTTAATCTTCATGTTGAGCCGGGAACGACAGTTGCGCTTGTTGGTCCGACAGGAGGAGGAAAGACTACAATTATTAATATGCTTACAAGGTTTTATGATGTAGATTCGGGAAGCGTTATGATTGATGGTGAAGATGTAAGGAAGATTACGCTTGCTTCATTAAGAAAAGAAGTAGGCGTGCTTATGCAGGACCCGTTTATATTCCAGGGAAGCATTATTGATAATATAAGATATGGGCGTGAGGAGGCTACCGATGAAGAATGTATAGCGGCTGCTAAAACGATATATGCCGATAAATATATTGAAAAACTTAACGGCGGTTATTACCATATGCTTGAAAAGGGGGCGGCATCCCTTTCGGCAGGTGAAAAGCAGTTGATAAGCTTTGCGCGTATTATACTCAAGAACCCTTCGGTGATTATACTTGACGAAGCGACAAGCGCAATTGATACTGAAACGGAGATGCTTATAAAACAGGCGTTGGATGTACTGATAAAAGATAAGACGGCATTTATTGTTGCGCACAGGTTGTCAACAATCCGAAATGCTGATAGAATATTGTATATAGCTGATAAAGGAATTAAAGAACAGGGGACGCATGAAGAACTTATGGAGCTTGGCGGACTGTATTATCAGCTTAATATTTAAGAAAAGTTTTAAAATATGAGGAGGAAAAACGAGTAATGGGAAAAAAGTTTTTATGTCTGCTGCTTGCAGTTGCGCTCATATCAGGCAATGGATATACAGCGGACAGCGCTAAAAAAGCCGCTCTGTCCTTTTCAAAAGTAACATTAAAGATTGGACAGAAGAAGAAAATTGTTATTAAGAATAAGAATAAAAAGGCGAAATATTCTTATAAGTCTTCTTCGGCAAAAAAAATTGCCGTAAATAAAAAAGGGGTAATTACGGCAAAGAAAGCCGGTAAGGCAAAAATAACAGTACGTGAAACCATAAAAAAGAAAGTAAGAAAAGTAGGGGTTATTAAAGTTACCTGTAAGAACAGTACGGATACAGATAATGCCGCAAATCAGACTCCGGCAGATGAAACGCCGAAGACCCCGGATAATTATGTTCCTTCGCCAACTCCTTTAAAACAGCAGGAAAGTCCTGAACCGACAGAGAATGCGCCGACCGAAAGCCCTGTAGTAAAGCCTACTACTCCGGCATGGATTGAAGCGGGATATACTACTAAAGTGATGTCGGTTACCGTAAATGATAAAGACCTGTATTCGGTGCATGGAAGTACGTGCGATGTAGATATGCAGTATTTTGAAGGCTCGGTTTCGGGAGATTATTTTAACGGAGATATATCGGGACAGGGAACAAATGTCACAAAGACATATAAAGAAGGAGATAAAGTAAAGTACTGCGCCAGATATATTGTAAAGGGAACAGATGAGGCAGGTAACAACTGTAATATATTTATTGAAGATAACGGTACAAAAGAAGATTCAGGAGATTTGGCTGGAAAGCCGATTATTATAACTGACAGTAAGGAACTTGCATGGATAGAAACGGCTGATATCATGAGCAGGGTAACGGATAATGGAGGTGGAGAAAAAGTTATTGATATTTTATGGAATGAATCCAATACGGAACCCGTAGAGCCTCCTGAAGTTGTAAGACCTGATGAAAGTAAATCGTATACAAGGGAACTTTTTACATTCATGATTGATATCGGAGCATCAGAGGAGGTTCATGGAAACACGGCTAATACATCAATGATACATTTTGGCGGACGAGGAAAGTGTGATAACTTTACCGGAGAGGTTGTAGCTGACAGCGTGGATACAAGGATACAGTTTAATGGTCAGGTGCAGACTCTTTCTGCAAGGTATATACTTAACGGAACGGATGCTAAAGGCAATCCATGTAATGTATATGTTGAAAATAACGGTATAGATGATAACGGAATGGTAACTGAACCGATTATTATTACCGACTGTCCTGATTACGCGTGGATAGAAACGGCGCCGCTTCATGGTACTGTAAGCTGGTCGCCGCAGCTTACTATACATATGTGGACTACTGAAGAATAAACAAGATGCGATTATAATAAAATTATTTTTGAGCGGTTGCTGCATGTATTGCAGCGGTCGCTCTTTTTGAATGTATTTCTGTAAAAATATAAATTTACGCATTAAATAATCAGAAAAGCGTCCCGGTAACTCTTTAAGGGACGTTTACATATCATAATTATGAAGACATACTATAATGATTGCGGAGATGGTAAAATAGTGAACTGTAAATGTGAAACCGAAAGAGAAGGCAAGAGGAAAAAATGGTTTATTTTTTTACTGCTTCTGTTTCTGATATTACTTATATTAGTAATTATCAGAATAAAAACCCCGGATAATTTATCGCATAACATCACAAATGGCATAGGATTTATACTTGGTCCGAATACAACGGATAATTCCTCGTCTGATGATACTGCCGCCGAACAAGAAAATGTGGCGATATTTGGACATGGCGTAATTAAGATACAGGCAGACGAGAAAGAAGCGGAGGTTGATTTTTATAATCCTAAAGAAAATAAAGGGAAGTATTATCTCAAGTTTGAACTTAAAATATATAATGACAGTATTAAAAACTATGAAACCATATATACCTCTACTCTTGTAGAACCGGGAAAATGCGTAAAAAAAGTAATGCTTACACATAAGCTTAAAAAAGGCATATATCGGGCGGTAGTGCATGTACAGCCGTATAAGATGGATGAGGATAAGACGCTTACGAACAATGCCGATATGAGGGTTAAAGTGATTGTTGAATAATTGATAAAGGGAGGAATTGCGATGAAAAGACTTATATCATTTCTTGTATGTATCTTAATGATTTTTATATTGCCGAAATATGCTGTGGCAGAAGAAGAAATAATAACACAGGACAGTACGGATAAAAGCGGTCAGATAAGTATAGATTACAGCATAGATGAAAGTTATACGGTAATAATACCGGCAAATGTAACGTTTACCGATGAAACTACTACTGTAGTCGGAGGGCTTCAGGTAAGCGATGTGATGATAAAAGAGGGAAAGACGCTTAAAGTAAATGTTACAAGCCTTAATAACTTTAAGATGATAAATGGTGACGGATATATAAATTACAGCCTTTTGGTTAATTCTAACGAGCTGCCTGAAACAAACAGTTGTGATGTGATAGTTGTCCATGCCGGCGAACATTCGGGATGGGCGGTTTTAAACTTTGTTACCGAGCTGGATAAAGAAAATGCGTTGTATGCGGGCGCTTATAATGATACCCTTACTTTTACGGTATCAATTGATTGAAAAAGGTCTTCTATGGCATATATTATATATTGTCATAGAAGACCTTTTATAACATCATTTACAGAAAAAGTTTCACATTCCCGTATAATAAATGCGGTTTGCTTAATCCATAAATATACATTTTGCAAAATTATACAGTCCGTTTTTCCATGTTGTAAAGTCATGAGCTCCCGGAGTTGTATAGAACCAGTGGTTTACACCGTTTTGGGTGAGTACCCTGCTGCATGTTCCGCCGAGCGCATTTTCTCCTCCCTCATCAATTCCGTTTACTATCATAAGGAAAGTATCGTTTCGGTATTCCTCGGGAATTGTGAAGGTTTCTTCTGTAAAAAGACCGTCTTCATGCACGCCGTTTGCCTCATATTCAAATACTCCGTACCCCGGACTGAACGCTGCTATATAACCAAAGGTATCAAGCATATTAAGGCCGATATAAAGTGATTCCCGTCCTCCCATTGATAAACCGCCGATAGCTGTATTTTTACGTCCTGTGGCGATAGAATAATTTTCTTCAATATAAGGCATCAGACATTCCCGCAAATCATTTATGAAGTTGTCAAATTTGGCATAATGTTCAAGTGAAAAGGCATTGTCAGAAGGATAAGAATCGTCAGCGCCCGCGCGTATGTTAGGGATTACAATAATCATATCCTTTGCTTCGCCTTTTGCCGCGAGGTTTCCGACTATGGCTGCGGGATTGCCGTCAAGCCATTCGTTTTCATTACCTCCTATGCCGTGGAGAAGATATAAAACGGGATATTTGTTATCTGTTGAGTAGTTTGCCGGAAGAATAATATTTGCCTTACGGTCCTTTCCGGTAACCGAAGAATAGTAGGTTATTTTCTCTGTCGTACCGTATTCGATTCCGTCCGTTTTCTGGTCAAATCCGTCAGGCGTGTCATGTGTTTCGGGATAGACGACAGGCTCTTTTGAAGGAGCGGCTGTATCTGCAGGCGGGGTATCTGCAGGCGGTGTGGCTGTAGGCTGTACTACAGTATTCTGTGTTGCCTGTGGCGCATTTTGCGTCCGGTTGTTATCGGGCGCTGCAGTAGAAACGGTATCTGATTTTGCATCGGCATTTTTGATTGTGACTTTTACATTTCCGACTTTAGCAGTTTTCTTTTTAAATTTTTCAGTGATTTTAATCACGGCCTTTCCTGATTTTTTGGCAGTGACAACGCCTTTTTTATTTACAGACGCATTCTTTTTGGCTGATGATTTGAAAAGGTATGCGGCGCCCGGTTTTTTGTTTTTGATTTTTATGGTTTTCTTCTCGCCTACGGTAAGATTAATTTTTTTGGGTGAGGGTTTTGCTTTTTTTGCGGCGTCGGTATGCGAAACTCCCAAAGCCGTAATTACAAGCGTTGCAGCCATCATAGTACAAACGGCCTTTTTAACGGTTGGTTTAATCATTGTTTATCCTCCTTATTTTCACGTTTTGAATCAATTAAAGTTTCTATCATAAGTTTCTTTACATATACGTCGAATCCAAGCATACATATAAACGCAAACGTAGACAGTATATCGTTGTCTTCGTCGTTTTGCATTTTCGGAAAAGCTTCCCTGGCAAGGTTGTATTTTTTGGAAACGTCCCTCATAAGTATTTCCATGCCGTCAAACTCCAAATCGAAAATGTATTTGTATATATATTCAAGGTCTATGTCTGAATCATTATCAAAAAAACGTTCGGATACAGGTTTGAAAATATCCTGTATATCGCTTATTGAAAGGAAGTTTTTAAAGTAATAAATAAAAATCAAAAGCAACATATGTTTTTTATTATATTTTTTCTTTTCAGGCGGCGGTATAAGGTTATTTTTTGCATAATTATTAATCATGGTTTTAGTGAGAGTTTTATCATCTTCAAACCGCTTGTAAGAAGAAAGCTGTTCTTCCATAAAAGTAGTAACCTGGTCCATATATAAAGGGATATCCGGAATGGCGTCAGGATTGATATAATTTAATTTGGAAAGTGAAGACAGTACTTTACGAAGGTCATTGTCTTTATCCGTTTTATCAGACACATTAATTCCTCTTTTCATCAAACAAATTTAAGTAAACAGTTACATATATTATAAGATAAAATTAAAAAAAAGTAAAGAAAAATAAGGGCGGGAGGTTTGTGATTTACTTATCTGATAATATACGTTAAAATATATACAGCCATTTTCAGTCAGGCTTAAAAGGAAACGGAGATTATAATTGTAATGAAGAAAAATGAAATATATACAGGAAAGGTAACCGGATATGAATTTCCTAACAAAGGAATTATAAAAGAAGAAGGAATTAAGATTACCGTAAAAAATGCCATTCCCGGACAGACAGTATCATACAGGCTTCAGAAGAAAAGAAACAACAGTGGTCAGGGAAAGCTTGTTTCCGTAATAGAAAATTCTTATCTTGAAACAAAAGAGCAGTTTTGCAGAAATTTTGGGGACTGCGGAAGCTGCCTGTATCAGAAGATGCCGTATGAAAACCAGCTTGAATTAAAGAAAAAGCTTGTTACGGATTTGATAGATACGGTGTATGACGGATATATATTTGACGGCGCCAAAGAAAGTCCTGAACGTTATGGGTACCGTAACAAAATGGAGTACAGCTTTGGAGATGAATGTAAAGACGGTCAGATGGTGCTCGGACTGCATAAACGCGGAAGTTTTTATGATGTCTTAGATGCTTCATGCTGCATGATTGCGCCCGGTGATTTTGGAAAAATCGTTGATTGCGTAATTAAATACTGCCTAAAAGAAAATCTCACATATTATCACAAGCTTACCCATAAAGGTTATTTAAGGCACCTTCTTTTAAGAAGATGCAAAACGAATGGTGAAATTCTGGTTGATATAGTGACTTCGAGCCAGCATGAACATGACTTTTCCCCTCTTATAGCAGAACTGCGCCGGCTTAAACTGGATGGGAATATAGCAGGCGTGCTCCATACGTTTAACGACAGCGTTGCGGATGTAGTGAAGGATGAGCATACTGACATTTTATATGGAAAGGACTATATAACTGAAAAAATTCTCGGACTGGATTTCAGAATATCGCCATTTTCATTTTTTCAGACCAATTCATCCGGCGCAGAAGTTCTGTATCAGGTAGTGCGGGATTACATAGAGGGCGCAACAGACGGAAAAGTTGTATATGACCTGTATTCCGGTACGGGGACAATCGCGCAGCTTCTTGCCCCTGTGGCAAAGCAGGTAATCGGCGTCGAGATTGTAGAAGAAGCGGTGGAGGCGGCGCGTATAAACGCTGCCGCAAACGGCCTCGGCAACTGTAGTTTTATAGCAGGCGATGTGATTAAGGTGTTAGATGAAATCGAAACCAAACCTGAGGTCATAATACTTGACCCGCCAAGGGAAGGGGTACATCCTAAGGCGCTTGCGCGGATACTTGATTATGGGGTAGAGAATATTGTGTATATATCATGCAAGCCGACCAGCCTTGTGCGTGACCTTGCAGTAATGAAGGAGGCAGGGTATAAGGCGGAAAGGGTTAGCGTGGTGGATATGTTTCCGTGGACGGGGCATGTGGAGACAGTCGCTCTGCTGTCCCAATGAAAGCCTGATGATCGAGAAAAGATTGCTGCCTGCATCAATGCAGATCCAGATGAAATATTTTTCACTTCTGGCGGTACAGAGAGCGATAACTGGGCTATAAAAGGCATCGCATTTTCAAATAATGACCGAAACGCTATTATTACTTCAGCATTTGAACACCACGCTGTACTTCGTTCATGCGAAGCTATTGAACGGCTTGGATACCCGGTGGCATACATTTGGCCTAACAAAAACGGCATAATTACACCTGATACCCTTAAGTCCTCTATCACAGGCAAAACTATTTTGGTATCGGTTATGTATGTAAACAATGAACTTGGGACAATTCAACCAATTCAAGAATTGTGTGAGATAGCTCATTCACATAATGCACTATTTCATACCGATGCTGTTCAAGTAGTAGGCCACACAAAGATTGATGTTAAAAAGATTGGTGTTGATTTGCTATCAGCATCTGCTCATAAATTCAATGGTCCTAAAGGTATTGGATTCCTGTATATAAAGAGAGGTGTGAAACTGTCTCCTTACGCTGATGGCGGTTCACAAGAGTTTGGGATGAGAGCTGGAACTGAAAATATTGCATCAATAGTTGGAATGGCAACAGCTCTTAAAATAAATATAGATAGCGTTGAGCAGAATCAAAAACATATTATTACTCTCGAAAATTATTTTATAGATGGACTAAACCGTATAAATGTTGATTATCAACGAAACGGATGTAATCATATGCCAGGAAATATAAGTCTTTCTTTTAAAGGCGAAGATGGAGAAGCACTTTTTCACAGACTTGATTTAATGGGAATATGTGTTTCCACTGGGGCTGCTTGTGATAATACGAACACACGGATTTCTCATGTATTAAAAGCAATAAACCTTGATCCTTCATATGCAAATGGAACAATCAGAATTTCATTGGGAAAGAATAATACGATTGATGATGTGGACAATATATTGGCAGCCCTAACAAAAATATTAAATTCAAGGATTCTTTATTAAAAAGTTAAAAGCAAATGAAAGCGTTATTTTTACTTTTATAGAATGCAAGTTTTGGAGGTGTACCATGTCAAAAGATGAAAAAATAGAAATTTATGAAGATCAGCCGATTCGCACTGCATGGAATGAAGAGGAAGAAGAATGGTATTTTTCAATTATAGATGTAGTTAGAATATTAACAGAACAAAATAGTTTTGACGGTGCCCGTGATTATTGGAAAGTTTTAAAAAAGAGACTAAAAGACGAAGGTAGCCAGTTGGTTACAAATTGTAACCAACTGAAATTGAAATCGCCAAAGGACGGAAAACGCTACCTTACCGATGTTGCGACGACCGAACAGCTTTTAAGAATTATACAGTCTATTCCGTCAAAGAAAGCCGAGCCGTTCAAGATGTGGCTTGCGCAGGTTGGCAGAGAGAGAATCGAAGAAACGATTGATCCTGAGCTTATAATTGACCGCGCGCTTACTACATATTTGAAAAAGGGATACTCACGAGAGTGGATAAATCAGCGGTTGCAGGCTATTCAGGTTCGCAAGGAACTGACTGATGAGTGGAAGAACCGTGGTGTCAAAGAAGGCATCGAATATGCAATTCTAACCGATGAAATAACAAAAGCGTGGTCGGGAATGTCAACAAGGCAGTACAAAAATCTGAAAGGCTTGAAAAAAGAAAATCTTCGTGATAATATGTCAACATTGGAACTCGTTTTGAATATGCTTGCAGAAGCGACGACAACTGAACTTTCAAAGGCTCACAATCCGAATGGTTTGTCAGAAAACAAGAAAATAGCAAAGCAAGGCGGACAAATTGCCGGCAATGCACGAAAAGAAATTGAAAGTAATACGGGTAAGCCTGTTATAACTTCGAAAAATGCAACTGAATTAAACAGTGTTGTAACAAAATTGATTGAAGATTCCAAAGATAAATAAAAAATTTATCAGAGATGGATAATTAAATGCCACCTTGGATTTTATGTTGGGATACAATAGATAGGTAACATAGAAAATAAAATACAAGGATTCACCTTTGTATGATATATTGTAATTGACAAGAAACAATTATCAGAAAGGGGAGAATCCTTGCATGTCAATAATAACACAACAGAAATATCAACGTCAACGTATGGTTAAATATGCCCGGAATCATTCCGTGACTGAAACAGCAATACGTTACAGGGTAAGCCGAAAAACCGTATATAAATGGTTGGCACGGTATGATGGCACCGCCATGAGTTTAGAGGATCGCAGCCATAGGCCAAAAACATCACCCAGAGCCCACACAGAAGGAGAACTCAGAAAAATACGCCGCAGGTTAAAAAGGCACCATTGGACAGACCTGATACTGGTATATCAGGAACTGGTGGAAAGAAACGGGTATAAACGGAGTTCGGAGGATTCAAAAGAATCTGTGCAAAATTAAAGGCGGCAAAACCGAAAAAATCAAAAAAGGAAAGGAAGCCAAAGCACAGCTTCCGAAATGTCTGCAAAATTCTTCGCCTGTTTCAAGATAAGAATCTTCTATTACGGAAATAAGTTTTCCCTGGTCCGTATTATTTCTTTTTTTCTGAAGCCGGTATGATACCGTCTGTTCCGGCAGGGTATTTTTTACAGTAATCTTAATGCCGTTTTCTCTTATAATGCCTTTATTTGGGAACTCATATTCGTTACTTTTCCTGTATATATTTCATTTTTTTCATTAAATAACTCCGTTCTGCTGCTTAATTATCAGCTCTAAAATGACTAAATACATTCTAACAGATGTTCGCATACGCTGCAAGGCGATATTATAAACGATGATTATTCTAATGTCGCCGGAGAAAGAGAGGCCTTTGTCAAAAACCAATGTTGAAAATATAAAAGCAGCATGATAAAATAATACGTAATACGGTTGTTTCAAATTTATTTGAAATATTTTATCATTTAAAACTGCGTTGTTATGCGGTGATTGAATTAAAAGCCTGTGATTTTGAGCCGGGATTCGTCAGTCAGTTTAATATGTATCAGAATGTGGTAAATGACATTTTGAAACATCCTGATGATAAACCGACCATTGGATTATTTTAGGATGAGATAATGTAAGCGAGAACATTTCTGGCGTTATTTTTCATATATGTTATAATGAAAATATAAAGGTAACTGGGATGAAAATGAAGTAACAGAAGAAGGAGGCCAATATTGGTGGAAATCTTTGATAATATCACCAAAGTAGTTCGGGATGATCTGAAAAAGAAGATACAGCCTAAAAGCAAGGTTTCTGTTGCGGCGGCTTGTTTCTCTATGTATGCATATAAGGAATTAAAAAGTCAGTTGGAGAAGGTGGATGAATTTCGATTTATCTTTACTTCTCCAACATTTATCAAAGAAAAGGCAGAAAAACAAAAACGTGAGTTCTATATTCCACGGCTAAGCCGTGAAAATAGTCTGTATGGTACTGAATTTGAAATCAAGTTGCGGAATGAGATGACACAGAAAGCGGTTGCCAGAGAGTGCGCTGAGTGGATTCGGGAAAAAGCAAAGTTTAAATCTAATGTTACCGGCGAGAATATGAGTGGCTTTATGACTGTGGATTCAGGTATAGAACAGACCGCATATTTGCCAATCAACGGGTTCACGACAGTTGATATCGGTTGTGAAAGAGGGAATAACAGCTACAACATGGTGAACAGCATGGAGGCTCCGTTTGCCACGCAGTATATGCAGTTGTTTGATACGCTGTGGAATGATAAAGATAAAATGCAGGATGTAACGGAGATGATCATCTCCAATATCAGCACGGCGTATAATGAAAATTCTCCGGAGTTTATTTATTTTATGACACTGTATAACGTCTTCAGTGAGTTTCTGGATGATATTTCTGAGGATGTCTTGCCGAATGAAGCAACAGGCTTTAAGCAGAGTAAGATCTGGGATATGTTGTATGACTTTCAGCGGGATGCGGTGCTTGCGATTATCAATAAACTGGAAAAGTATAATGGCTGCATATTGGCAGACAGCGTAGGTTTGGGAAAGACATTTACGGCTTTGGCGGTTATTAAATATTACGAAAACAGAAACAAGACGGTCCTTGTACTCTGCCCGAAAAAGCTTTCTGGAAACTGGAATACGTACAAGGACAACTATGTCAATAATCCGATTGCTTCTGATCGGTTGAATTATGATGTTCTGTTCCATACGGATTTGTCGCGAAACGGCGGTGTTTCTAATGGACTTGATCTGGATCGTCTAAATTGGGGTAACTATGACTTGGTCGTAATCGATGAATCACATAACTTTCGCAATGGTGCCGGAACGCACGCAAATACACATGAGAACCGATATGTGAAGTTGATGGATAAGGTTATTCGTGCCGGTGTTAAAACAAAGGTACTGATGCTTTCTGCAACACCAGTAAACAATAGATTTACAGATCTTAAGAATCAGCTAGCGCTTGCCTACGAGGGAAATTCTGAATTCATCAATGAGCAGCTGGATACGAAGAAGCCGATTGAAGAAATATTTCGTCAGGCTCAGAAGGCTTTTAATGCTTGGAGCAAATTGGAGCCGGAAGCAAGAACGACGGATGCTCTGTTACGGACACTGGATTTTGATTTCTTTGAAGTCTTGGATAGCGTAACGATCGCGCGCTCCAGAAGACATATTGAGAAGTACTACAACACAGAGAAGATTGGGAAGTTCCCGGAGAGGCTTAAGCCAATATCGGAGAGACCGAGCCTTACGGATCTCAATAATGCCATCAATTATAACGAGATTTATGAACAGTTGATGCAGCTAACCTTGTGCATCTATACGCCATCAAACTATATCTTTCCAAGTAAGATGTCGAAGTATGTGGACTTGACTCACAACAAGGGCAATAACCTGACTCAGAGAGGTCGTGAGCAAGGTATCCGGCGTTTGATGAGCATCAATCTTTTGAAACGATTGGAAAGCTCCGTATATTCCTTCAATCTGACACTTGAAAGAATACGTGATCTTATCCGGGGTACGATTGATGCCATTACTCAGTTTGAACAGTATGGCAAAGCGGATCTGGATATGTACGAAGCCAATGATAATGATTTCGACATGGAAGACGGCAACACAGATTTTTTCGCAGTGGGCAAGAAAGTAAAGATTGATCTTGCTGATATGGATTACAAAACCTGGCTCACAGAACTTCAGCAAGATGCTGATACGTTGGAACTTCTTAATCTTATGGTTGCGGATATTACGCCGGAACATGACCTAAAGTTGCAGACACTTTTCAAACTTTTGGATGAAAAGATGGCTAACCCTATCAATGAAGGAAATAAGAAGGTGCTGATCTTCTCAGCGTTCTCTGATACAGCTGAGTACCTTTATGATCAGGTGGCCGGTTACATGAATACTCATTATGGTTTGAACACAGCGGTCATTACCGGAACAATCGATGGCAGAACAACTATAAAAGGACTGAAGGCGACGCTGAATAATGTGCTTACCTGCTTCTCCCCGATATCCAAAAGCAGAGACGTTCTTATGCCGGGAAGCACAAAGGAAATTGATGTCCTTATAGCTACTGACTGTATTTCTGAAGGTCAAAATTTGCAGGACTGCGATTATCTGGTGAACTATGATATCCACTGGAATCCGGTTCGTATCATTCAAAGGTTTGGTCGTATTGACCGTATTGGCAGCAGGAACAAGTATATACAGTTGGTGAACTTCTGGCCGGATATGACGCTGGATGACTATATCAACTTGAAGTCTCGTGTTGAGACAAGAATGAAGATATCTGTCATGACTTCTACCGGTGATGATGACTTGATTAATCCGGAAGAGAAGGGCGACCTGGAATACAGAAAGCAGCAGCTGAAGCGGCTGAAGGATGAAGTGGTGGATATCGAGGATATGTCTACCGGTATATCTATCATGGATCTGGGATTGAATGAATTCCGCCTGGATTTGTTGGAATACATAAAGACGCATGAGGATTTGGCAAAGAAGCCGAAAGGCCTTCATGCAGTGGTACCTGCTACGGAAGAAAATCCGGAAGGCGTGATTTTTGTCCTCCGGAATATCAATAACAATGTAAATATCGATAACCAGAACCGGATTCATCCGTTCTACATGGTTTATATCGGAATCGATGGAGAGGTAGTCTGTGACTATCTGAATCCGAAGAAGCTTCTTGATACAGTTCGGTTGCTCTGCCGTGATAAATCAGAGCCGGTACTGGAGCTTTGTGAGAAGTTTAATAAAGAAACAGATGATGGACGTGACATGGAAGAAGTGTCACAGCTTCTTTCGGATGCTATCAATTCCATCATTGATGTAAAGGAAGAGAGTGATATAGACAGTCTATTCTCTGCAGGGGGAACTTCTGCATTAATGTCAGAAGTCAATGGACTGGATGATTTCGAGCTGATCTGCTTCCTGGTTGTGAAATGAGGTGCTGAGATTGATTGGTTTACCGAAAAGAACAGAGTTCAATCGGCGAATACCGAAACAGAAGTTTTATGAAAATCTTACTGTGCCACCTGCGTTAAAACGCCTGTTCATAGATCAGGTTAAGGTGATCTATTGGAGAAATAAGATTGCCGCTACAACAATGAACTTGGCCGCAGGAGAGACAGTAACGGAGATTGAATTCTTTGAGGTTAAGCTAAATGAGCAGAAGTTTGATGAATCAGTACTTCGACAGATCGACAAAGAGATTCCATATTATATCGTATTTCTGTTGGAATACGAAGGCAAGTATCAAGCGTGGACAGCGTATAAAGAAGCATCAACTTCCGGAAACAATGCCTTTAAGGTAGGAAATTACTATCATACGGAATGGATGGAGGAATCTGAACTTCCGCTGAAGGTGGATGGTTTGAATGTCGATAAGGTATATGAGAACTTTGTGAGACAGATTGCCGGAGATGCGCTGCAGATGGAAAGACAGGAATCTTTGAAAGAATCGGTTGAACGGGATAATAAGAGACAGGAGTTGCAGAAACAGATTGCTGTTTTGCAAAAGAGGATTCGCAAGGAAAAACAGTTGAATAAGCAGGTGCAGTTGAATGCGGAGTTGAAAAATCTAGGAAAGGAATTGGAAAATTTACAATGACGGTTGGGCAAATAGGGACTTTAGTTGTGGCATGTATTGCCAGTGCCGGTGGTATTGGTGGAATTATCATTGGAGCAATCAAATTTTCTTCAAATCTTATTGCTGAACAGCTAGCAAAAAAGTATGATTTAAAACTTAATAAAGAGATGGAATTGTATAGGAATAATATTGAATCTAAAAAGTCGATTTCTAAAGCATTGTTTGACAAAGAATATGAGATATATCTAACGTTTAATATGGATTTTGGAAAATTGTATAATGATATTCAAATATATGTGGGACTTCAGAAAGCTCCGGGCAACATAAAAAGCGTTGCAGAATTGTTAGAATGCGATATGGATGAATGCTTACGGGACTTTGTTAATGGTGACCTGATAACAAAGGAAAGTGTTATAGAATTAGAAAAAGGTATCAGTTCGGAAATAATGAATTTGCGTAATCAATTAGGGTATTCTGGAGCATTTATTCCACATACAAATTGGCTGCTTTTGCAAGAAGCATGTAATGCGTGTCATAAATATATGCGTACAAAGGAACCGGAAGATTATAAGTTAATAGATGTTTCTATGGGGAAAATGCAAAGTGGTTTGAGGATATATTTAGAACAACTTTCTGTAATAGAAGGAGAAAAGTAAAATGGAAAAAATGAGAATGGAATCAATGGATATTGTAAATCAAAATATAGAAAAAATTGCGGAGTTATTTCCAAACTGTATCACGGAAGATCTGGACGAGGAACGCAGTACATCTGACTATAAGGTATACAAGAAAGTTGTGAATTTTGATTTGCTAAAGCAGATGCTTTCGCCAGATGTGATTGAGGGTGATGAAGCGTACGAATTTACTTGGGTGGGGAAAAAAGCGGCAATTGCAGAGGCTAATAAACCGATACGAAAAACGCTACGTCCGTGTCCAGAGGAAAGTGTGAATTGGGATACGACGGAAAATCTCTATATTGAAGGCGACAATCTAGAAGTGCTGAAACTGTTGCAGGAGAGTTATCTGGGAAAAGTGAAAATGATTTATATTGATCCGCCTTACAACACAGGTAATGATTTTGTTTACCGTGATGATTTTGACGTTTCTGCGGAAGAATACGCCGAAGAAAGTGGAGCAGTTGATTATAACGGCAACCGCCTTTTTAAGAATACCGACACAAACGGCAGATTCCATTCCGACTGGTGCAGTATGATTTATGCACGGCTTATGCTGGCGAGAAATTTGTTGAGTGATGACGGATTGATATTCATATCTATTGATGATAATGAGGTCTATAATGTTAGAAAAATTTGTGATGAAGTATTTGGAAGCAATAATTATGTAAATCAATTTGCTTGGGTATCAAATATAACTGGACGGCAGATAGCGGGATTTGGTGCTGCCAAAACATGGGAGAGTGTCATTGTATATTCTAAAAATGCAATTCTAACCAGTGGATTAACTGTTGACATTCAGTTTGCAAAGGATAATATGCCTGATTCATATAAGGGTTTTAACAAGGATATAAGAACTGATGAAAGAGGAGCATTTGCTATTGGTGATACATTGTACAATCATAACAGAAAATTTAACGAGGTGACCCGTCCTAATTTAGTTTTCAGTATTTTTTACAATCCAACAACTGAGGAAATTATAACTGGGGAGATAGGAGAAAAGAAAGAAGGCTTTGTTGAACTATTACCACATAAGAATGGTGACGGAGTGCATAAATACCATGCGTGGAGATGGTCAAGGCAGAAAATAGCTAATGAGAGTTATGATTTGATTGTTTTACCTAATTCAACTGGCGGTTACGAAATATATACAAGAATTAGAGACTTTAACACAACTTTACTAAAAGATATAATTACAAACATTTCAAATGGTGATAGTGAGGTACAGAAGTTATTTGATAACAAAAAATACTTTGATTATCCAAAATCTGTTGCTTTGCTAAAATTGCTTATAAATTCTATAAGTGATAAAGAAATGATTGTAATGGACTTTTTCTCCGGCAGTGCTACCACCGCCCATGCGGTCATGCAGCTTAACGCGGAGGATGGTGGTCATCGTAAATTTATTATGGTACAACTTCAGGAGCCCTGTGACGAAAAAACTGAGGCCTATAAAGAGGGTTACAGTAATATCTGCGAAATCGGTAAGGAACGTATCCGCCGTGCAGCCAAGAAAATTGCCACGGAGCATCCTGATGCAGATTTCGATGGTGGTTTCCGCGTTTTTAAATTGGATGATAGCAACATGAACGATGTATATTATTCCGCAGGAGACTACACTCAGGACCTGCTGTCTATGTTAGAAAGCAATATCAAATCCGACCGTACTCCATTGGATTTGCTGTTTGGTTGTTTGCTGGAATGGGGGCTTCCTCTGTCCTTGCCTTATACCTCAGAGCAAATAGATGGCTGCACAGTGCATAACTATAATGACGGTGACCTGATTGCATGTTTTGATGAAAATATTCCGGATTCTGTGATTAGGAAGATTGCAAAATGTCAACCTCTACGAGCAGTTTTTCGCGACAGCAGTTTTAACGGCAGCCCTGCAAAAATCAATGTCGGAGAGATATTCAAAATGTTAGCGCCGGATACAAGGGTCAAAGTAATATAGGGAGGACAGCGATGGATAAAAAAGAATTAACGTTTTCGATAAATCAGGATTTTTTTCAAAATATTTCTGATATATTGGAAGAAGCCCGTAAAAAAGCCAAAACAGCTGTCAATCTCTCTATGGTATACGCATATTTTGAAATTGGCAGAATGATTGTTGAGGAGGAACAGCACGGAGAGAGTAGAGCTGCATATGGTGCGCAGCTTTTGAAAGAGTTATCGGCATATTTGACACAGATTTACGGAAAAGGATTTTCAGTCGGAAATTTGAAAAACATTCGACAGTTTTATAAAGTGTATTCAACAGATCAAATTGGCGAAACAGTGTTTAGCCAATTTGAAAATCTGCCTTCAGTCAGTACCGGCAGGAAGTTTTTCCTGAGCTGGTCGCATTATCTGAAATTGATGCGGATTGACAATTTGGATGAGCGGCATTTTTATGAGATTGAGTCCGTGAAAAATGATTGGAGCCTCAGTGAATTAAAGCGCCAGTGCAACAGCGCCCTTTATGAACGCTTGGCGCTCAGTACAGATAAAGAAAAAGTTTATAGGCTTGCAATGGAAGGACAGAAGATAGAAACGCCGAAAGATGCGATAAAGGATCCTTATGTTCTTGAATTTCTTGGATTAAAAGAACTTCCGGAATATTCGGAAAGTGATTTGGAGAATCGTATTATCGATCATTTACAGCAGTTTCTTTTGGAACTTGGAACAGGCTTTGCATTTGTTGGTCGGCAGGTGCGCTTTACATTTGATGAAGAACACTTCATGGTCGATTTGGTCTTCTATAATCGGTTATTGCGCTGTTTTGTTCTTTTTGATTTGAAGATTGGAGAGTTGAAGCATCAGGATATTGGTCAGATGCAGATGTATGTCCATTACTATGACCGCAAGGTGAAACTTCCCGATGAGAATCCTACGATTGGTATTTTGCTCTGCCGTGAGAAGAACAATGCAGTTGTGGAGATGACGCTGCCGGAAGATAATTCGCAAATTTTTGCCAGCAAGTATGAGACAGTTCTGCCAAGTAAAGAGGCTTTGAGAAAATTATTGGAAGAACATCTTGAAGATGAAGATGGAGGCGAGACTTCATGAAAATACAGTACAAACATCAAAAATTTCAGGCGGATGCGGCAAAAGCTGTTGTAGATGTCTTTGCAGGGCAGCCGTATTTGACTCCTACTTACATGATGGACAGAGGCTCCGGTTATATACAGCAAAGTTTGACAGACGATGTAGATTTTACGGGATGGAGCAATCAGAGAATTGTTCCGGAATTAAATGACAGGATGATTCTGGAGCACCTGCAAAAGATACAGCGTGCGAATCAGATTGCGCCGTCTGACAAGTTGGAGGGAAGAGATAATGGTTACAATCTCACAATAGAGATGGAGACTGGCGTTGGTAAGACCTATACATATATTAAAACAATGTATGAGTTGAACCGTGCCTATGGATGGAGTAAGTTCATCATTGTTGTGCCAAGCATTGCTATCCGAGAAGGTGTATACAAGTCCTTTGAAATGACGCAGGAACATTTTGCGGAAGAATACGGAAAGAAGATCAGATTCTTTATTTACAATTCGGCTCAGCTTACAGAGATAGATCGTTTTGCTTCAGATAGTTCTATCAACGCCATGATTATCAATTCTCAGGCGTTTAATGCAAGGGGTAAGGATGCCAGAAGAATCTATATGAAGCTGGATGAGTTCCGTTCACGCAGGCCGATTGATATCATCGCCAAGACGAATCCTATTCTGATTATAGATGAGCCGCAGTCTGTGGAAGGTAAGCAAACGAAAGAAAACTTGAAGCAGTTTAATCCTATGATCACACTTCGCTATTCTGCCACACATAAGAGTGACAGTATCTATAACATGGTCTATCGTCTAGATGCAATGGAAGCGTATAATAAACGTCTGGTTAAAAAGATTGCCGTTAAAGGAATTACAGAGACAGGCAGTACAGCTACGGACAGTTATCTGTATCTGGAAAGCATCAATCTGTCTAAAAGTGATCCGACAGCTACGCTTCAGTTTGAAATGAAGATGGCGAGCGGCGTTACGAAGAAGAAAAGCAAGATCGTAAAAGAAGGAGATAATCTATATGACTATTCCAACGGTCTTGAAGAATATAAGAATAGCTTTGTTGTGAGTCATATTGATGGCCGAGATGATTCTGTAGAGTTTATCAACGGTATCAAGATTTATGCCGGAGATGTCATTGGCGATGTGGATGAAGACCAGCTGCGCCGTATTCAAATCCGGGAAACGATACTGTCCCATCTGCAGAGGGAACGCCAGCTATTCTATAAGGGAATCAAGGTTTTATCCTTGTTTTTCATAGATGAGGTGGCGAATTATCGCGAGTATGATGCTGCAAATCAGCCTGTGAACGGAAAGTATGCCGTTATGTTTGAGGAAGAATATGAGGATATTCTGAACAATATGCAGCTTTCTCTGGGAGAGGATGATTATATTAAGTACCTGCAGGCAATCCCGGCAGGAAAGACTCATGCAGGATATTTTTCTATAGATGGAAAAGGAAAGATGGTCAATTCTAAGATCAGAAGAAAAGAAACTACTTCCGATGATGTAAGCGCATACGAGTTGATTATGAAAAATAAAGAACTGCTTTTGGATCGCGATCCGAGAAAGTCTCCGGTACGTTTCGTCTTTTCTCATTCGGCTCTTCGTGAAGGTTGGGATAATCCAAATGTCTTTCAGATTTGCACGTTGAAACAAAGCAATAGTGATGTTCGTAAGCGTCAGGAAGTTGGGCGCGGACTTCGTCTTTGTGTCGATCAGAATGGAGAGCGTATGGATGTTAATGCCCTGGGCAATGACGTTTATAATGTGAATGTGCTTACAGTTATTGCAAGCGAAAGTTATGATTCCTTTGCGAAAGGGTTACAGACCGAAATGGCTGAAGCTGTTGCTGACAGACCGAAGGCAGTCACCAGAGAGCTCTTTGTTGATAAGCCTGTTAAGGATAATCAGGGCAATGAACTTTTGATTACAAGCGATGTAGCGTCAGCGATCCATTTCGATTTGATTGTAAATGGATATATCAATAAGTTGGGACAGCTTACCGATAAGTACTACGAAGATAAGGCAAACGGAGAAATAAAGATAGCAGAGGAAGCAAAAGATATTGCTTCAGGGGTCATCGAGATTATCGATTCCATTTACGACAGTAAGGCAATGCAGCCTGAAAATGCCCGCAGCAATAATGTTGAGCTGCAGGTGGACGATGAGAAACTTAACAGCAAAGAGTTCAAGGCGTTGTGGTCAAAGATCAATGCAAAGTCAGTTTATGTGGTTGATTTTGATACCGATGAACTGATCCGTAAGTCAATTGCATCGTTGGATTCCAAACTGAGCGTTGCAAAGATTTATTTCCGGGTGGAGACCGGTGCGATGGATTCCATCAAATCCAAGGAAGACCTGATTGCGGGGGCTTCGTTTGTGAAAGAAGAGTTCGGAAGTTACGGCGTGTCTGTGGCGGTCAATTCCAATGTGAAATACGATCTGATCGGCAAACTGGTGGATGAAACCGGACTAACACGTAAGGCGATAATTGCTATACTGCAGGGAATCCAGCCGACTGTATTTAATCAATTCAAGGATAATCCGGAGGAATTCATCACAAAGGCAGCACAGCTGATCAATGACCAGAAAGCGACCGCTATCATAGAGCATATTACCTACGATGTACTGGATGAACAGTATGGTACGGATATTTTTACGGATCCGACAATCAAAGGTAAACTGGGTGTCAATGCAATGAAAGCAAAGAAGCACCTGTATGATCACATCGTATATGATTCGTCCAATGAACGTGATTTTGCGACGGATCTGGATACTAACACGGATGTAGCTGTATATGTGAAGCTGCCGGATGGATTCTATATTTCAACTCCGATTGGTCACTACAATCCGGACTGGGCGATTGCATTCTATGAAGGCAGCGTGAAGCATATTTACTTTGTAGCGGAGACAAAGGGTTCCATGAATTCTATGCAGATGAGGCTGATTGAAGAGTCGAAGATCCATTGCGCGAAGGAGCACTTTAAGGCTATATCCGGCGATAATGTTGTATATGATGTGGTGAACAGCTATACGTCGCTGTTGGAGATGGTTATGAAATAGTTTTAGATTGGGAGGTGGCTTATGGCAATGCACATGAGCTTAAGGCTGGCTTGGCATGATCAAGGCTGGAATGGACATATATGTGAAAATCCATGTAACAATCCATATTGTGTGGGTGCACATTCATATCCCGGAGATTTGATTGCAACAAAAAGGAATCTCAAATTAGAAAGGAACCATTGCGGAGAATCTGCCGGTAAGTATCCGTGCAAGATAGCGTGTGGGTTAAGTATAAATGCATTTGGTAAGGAAACAGTGCAGACTCGTGTGGATCCTCCTGATTGGTGGGGCGAGGGTGATGCAGATCCGGTAACATTGACACTTCCGCCGGCTACCGCTTGTACATGGTGTTATGAAGCTATGTACAAGAAAGATGTTTCGCCAGAAGCTGGCAGTACCCAGACATATGATTATAACAAGCGTTTTAACAATGCTAAGGAGTATTTTGAACAGTTTGATGAGGGAAAATCACTTGTTTTCTATTATGCAGGCTACAGCAATCCTTTCTCAGAGGGAGAAGAGGAAAATTATGTTATAGTAGGTGTTTCCAGGCTGAAAAAGATAGATAGTTTTCATTTTTATGAAAACACCACTGAGGATATCAAAAGAAAATATGGTGGAGGCTTTGCATGGCAAAAACCTGTAACATCTATGTATCCGGAAGAAGGTTTTTGTATTCCATACTGGAAATACTTGCATGATGACGAACTATCGGAACGACTTGTAATAAAACCGCTCAATAGAACTCCTTTTAAGTATGGTAGCCGCGAAGTAACGAATGATGATGCGATTGAAGTCATTCACCAGATGCTGGAGACTATTGATGTTCTGATAGAAATCGGGGATGATACAGAGGACTGGAGGAGGAGAAAAGATTGGCTTAGTTCTGTACTTAATGAGCTATGGAAGGCCAGAGGACCGTTTCCGGGGATGGGTTCTGTCCTTGAAGCTTTACAGCTGCCAGAACTGATAAAGCCGTTTCTTGACATAACAAATGATGAAGGCAGGAAAGATTTCTATAGACAGCTGGAAGATTTATTAAACGGTGTTTCCAATACTATTGTTGGGATAGAATACAGCGACAAAGATCTTAAGATAGTACGCCGTCAATTCCAGATGAAGGAAGATGAAGAAAAAGAACTTCTGATTCATTTACTTCCTAGATTTGATTTAACCGCCAAGCAGGTTAGGGGAATAATGTCAGAGAATCGAGAGGACGTGTCAATAACTGCATCCATTAGTGAACTTGTGGAGAATCCTTATATTATCTTTGAACAATATGTTGGTGAGGATTCTGATGACATTATTCCGTTTTATAAGATTGATAATGGAATCATTCCATCACCAGAATATGGTTTGGAGGAAATCATCGATGCAGGATCCACGGAACGGTTACGTGCTCTTTGCGTCGATGAATTGAATAGAATCCCCGCTCATTCTTTCGGTAAAGCAGAAGCGTTATTAAAGTCAATTAATGTAAGGCTGGACAGAATGCCGGAATGGAAGCGGTATATCTATTCTCTGAAGAATTTTAACGTTGAGAAAAATATTCTGAGCGGCGGTCTCTTTATGAGACAGGATGAAGACAAGAATCTATATCTTTATATTCGTAACGTATATGAGGATGAGAGGGTTGTTGAGAATGTATTCAGATCTTTGGCTGACCGGACGGATATTGAACTGAAGATTCCTATTTCGCCTGAAAAGTTTAAGAAGAATCTGAAAAACGAAAATTCTAAACTGCTTGATAAAGAAGAAACTGCAGAAAAATATGAGTTTATTTTGGATAGGCAGGCTGAAGTGTGCATGCAGATATT
Source organism: uncultured Clostridia bacterium (assembly GCA_947627045.1). Classification (GTDB taxonomy): domain Bacteria; phylum Bacillota; class Clostridia; order Oscillospirales; family Ruminococcaceae; genus UMGS1601. The sequence continues at coordinate 88,625 of CANQUM010000003.1, read as the reverse complement.
CAGAAAGCCAATCTGCGTTTTGTCTGGTGCGGCAGGCACAGGAAAAACAACCGTGATCAAAGCAATTCTTGATAATATTGAAAGAGTGCATGGTGTTGGGACCAGTTTTTTGCTTATGGCTCCAACAGGAAAGGCAGCCGAGAGAATTAAGGTTCAGACAGGAAAGCCATCATCGACAATCCATTCCTTCCTAGCTAAGAATGGGTGGTTAAATAAGAATATGACGCTGAAGAGATCCGGAGGAAAAAAGAGCCAGGATGTAAATACGCTTATTCTTGATGAATGCTCCATGATAGATTTGAACCTGTTCGCGACGCTTGTAAGAGCGATAAACTGGAATAGCGTGCAGAGGCTTATACTGGTTGGTGATCCGAATCAGCTTCCACCTATCGGAAGAGGTAAGGTTTTTGCTGATGCTATTGAGTGGTTAAAGAATAGTGATGAATATGCCGAAAGTGTCGGCGTCCTTACAGAAAACATCAGGCAACTGGTTAATACCGCAGAGGGTAATGGTACAGGCATTCTTGACTTGGCAAATGTCTTTATTCAAGAAAAACAAACTGCCGGAGATGATACAGATGCTGCTACAAGGCATAAGCTGGAGAAAGAAGCTATCTTCACCAAAGTTCTTGAACATGGCAATGATGATGTAGATAAGGATTTGAGTGTTTACTTCTGGCAGGAGCAGGCGGATCTTGAGAAACTGTTAAAGGATAGGCTTGTAACTGATATGCAGGCATTAACCGGTAAGAGCGCCGAGACTGAAAGAGAACTGCATGATCTTTGGAATGAAGCGATAAAGGATGCTCCGGAGCGGTTTCAGATTATTTCTCCGTATAGGGGAGAGTTCTATGGTACTATGTCCATCAATACTTTTATGCAGAGCACCTTCAACGGCTATTGGAGCCGGCGTTTATCTGTCGATGGTATTGGCTTGTATGATAAGGTTATTCAGATTCGTAACAGGCCTGCATCTGATAAGGCGTATGTGTACGATTGGAGTACACGAAAACCAGGAAGACAAGAGGTGTATAATGGGGAAATCGCAACAGTTTCTCCTATGGCATATGAAGCAAAGAAAATATCATGGATGACAAATATCCAGCATTTCCAGTGCAAGTTTTCTGGAAAATCGAGATTGAACTATAGTTACAACTACGGTAAGTTCCTGGGCAAGGATGAGAAAGGGTATTGGATACCTGACCAGAATGTGACCGACAACCTTGAATTGGCATATGCGATTAGCGTTCATAAATCGCAAGGCTCCGAGTTCGACTATGTTTACATTGTGATTCCTAAGCGTGAAAGTCATTTGCTAACGATGGAATTGCTTTATACTGCTCTTACAAGGGCTCAGCGGCATGTAACGGTCTTCCTACAACAGGATATCAGCACATTGACTACAATGAGCCATGTAGAAAAGTCGGCTGTAAGAAAAATCAATTCTTCAGTATTTGATTTTAAGCCATTACCAGACGAGTTGTTATATAGTGGCGACTGGTATAAGGAAGAGAAGAAGCTGGCTACTTTATCAGAATACTTCGTAAGGTCGAAATCTGAGGTTATTATCGCAAATATGCTTGTTTCGGAAGAGGTGCCGTTTGTGTATGAAGAACCACTATATGCTAAAGACGGAACGATGTATTTACCGGATTTTACTGTAAAGTTTAAGGGAGAGACATATTACTGGGAGCATGTTGGTCGCTTGGATTTACCGGGATATAAGGCTCACTGGGAGAAAAAAGAGAAATGGTATGAGAAGAATTTCTCTGGAAAGTTGCTGACAACATATGAGGGTAAAGATCTATCTACAGCAGCAATGAAGATAATACAGAGTCATAAGTAAAGCGATTAGAGGTCGCTGGCAATAAACCGGGAGCCGCTATTTTCATATTTGAAAATTTCAAATCTTTTAAATAAAGGGCAGTTTTGGTTGGAGAAGCACATTGAAGGGGTGACAATACTTTGTGCCTAAAACCGTATTGAAATAGTAATATTATATAAATTAAATATAGTAGAATGGAGAAGATAATATGAGATTAGCTGATATGGCAGAACCGATAGATATAGAGAAGTCAATGCGTGATTCAAGAGATTTGATAATGCCGCATCAAAAAAGTGCAGTTGAAGTTATGTCGAAGTATTTTGATTTAGACAAAGATATTCAGGAACGTAATGGTTTAGTTGTTATGCCTACGGGCAGCGGAAAAACTTATACAGCTGTTAACTGGCTTTTATCTGAAGGTGTTGCAAAAGGATACAGAGTTGTTTGGCTTGTTCATAGACAAGAGCTTGTTGAACAGACATATCAGGAGTTCAGAAAACAGACGCCATTGTTAAAAGGAACAGATATAAAGAAAATCAGAATACTCCCTATTTCCGGTGTACATATGAAAATGTCTATGGCTAGCCGCGGGGATATTTATGTATGCAGTATCGCATCGGCTGCAAATAAATATGGTTACAGATTTATTGAAAGAATGATAGGTGCGCAGGGGAAACGAAGACTTATCATTGTTGTTGATGATGAGGGTGTTATAATAGGGACAAATCAGAAGAAACCTAGTAAAATCAAGGGGTTGCAGATGATTTAGTCCTATTATTTTTTGCAACGAAACGGAGCAGATGGTATAGGGCAGGCCTGTTATATATCAAAATACCTCATATTGCATACGAAGTCAAAAATTATTTTGCTGTTGGTTTCGTATTGCCGAAAAGGAGTGATAACTGAATATTGTAACTTTTTAGGTAGGACTAAATTGGCTGATTGGAACATGGTGTTTCGCTGTCGGTTTAGTCCTTTTGTATTTTTATGGTAAAAGGAGAAACAAGGTATGTGCTTTGAGGATTTAGAGCATTTTGATAAGTTTGATGATACAGAGGTTTATTGGGTGGATGTTTCCGGGGTTCCGGAACGGCTTGTGGAAGAGGCAAAAAGGATAGACGGCGCTGATTATTCTGGTGAGTGTTTTGGTGTGTGCATACAGCGTGACAAAAAAAACGGTAAATTTGGCGTAATAGAGGACAGCCCGGGGCACAGCCTCTATTATGTTGACAATCTTGGGTATAAACACTGGCTTGACTACAGGCTGACGGGGCAGGAAATGGAAAAGATAGTCGGTAAAATCCGTATGTTTATTGAGGGAGAATGCGGGGCAGAGCAATAGGTATGAGGCTTAAATACAAAGATAAAGGAGCTGGTTACATGAAAAGGAGGACATTCAGGATGGATAATAAAATAGAAGTGATTGGGATTGACCACGGCTGGTCGGGCATGAAAACGGTGCATGAGGTATTTACATCAGGCTGCAAGGAAATCAGCACGGAGCCGGCATTTACAGAGAACCTGCTGGAGTTTGGCGGGAAATATTATAAGATTGGCAGCAGGCGTCTTGAAGTAAAGGACACAAAGGTAACGGATGAAAATTACTATATGCTGACACTGGCGGCGGTGGCAAAGGAGTTAAAGATCAGGGGAAGAAAGACAGCTCATGTGCTGTTGGCGGTGGGGTTGCCGCTGACAAGGTTCGGGGACGAGAAGAAAGAGTTTGTTTCTTACCTGTCAAGGGAAAAGGAAGTCTCCTTTACCTTTGAGAAAGAGAAGTACCATATTTTTATTGAAAATGTGTGTGTCTATCCCCAGTGCTATGCGGCAGTGATTGACCGGATTGACAAGTTCCCGGAGAAGCAGCTTGTGGTGGACATTGGTTCATGGACGGTGGACATTATGCCGATTATCGGCCATCTGCCGGATGAATCAGCATGTGTGACACAGCCGCATGGGATTATTACCTGCATCCAGCAGATTAACAAGGAGTGTGTGAGGCAGTTAAACGCAGAGGTGGACGAGTATGATATTCAGAAAGTCATGGTAAGCGGCGGGGGAGACCTGCCGGAGAAGTACCGGGAGATTATCATTAAGGAAATCCGTGGTTACTGCCAGCAGATATACCATAACATCCGGGAGCTTGGCTACAACATGGACCTGACGCAGATTATCTTTGTGGGCGGCGGCGCCGGGGTGATGAAACGCTTTGGCGGACTGGACCAGAAGAACATCAGCTATATTGAGGATGTGAAGGCAAACGCAAAGGGATATGAAATGCTTGGGAACGCATATCTGGCGCAGTCGCAGAGGAAACGTAAGATTGGATAGGGGGGATTGCAATGGCTTATGGAGAGCTGTTCCGGCATTTTACCATACGCTTTTCCTTGAAAAAGGGGCAGCATGTCAGGCTGCTTCAGAAGTTTGAGGATAATAAGCTGATTGGGGCTAAGACGAAAAACCAGGTGGTCATGGATGCGCTGGAAATGTACTTTGACGCACTGGAGGTAGGGACCGGAAAAGAGAAAAAGGAAGAAATAACGCCTGCTTATTTTGAAAAAAGACTGTCTGATATGAAAACAGAAATCAAGGCGGAGCTCCTGCAGGAAATTCTCCGTACTGTTTTGGGGAATGTCATAACCGGCCAGGCGGCTGTGATGCCCCCTCACACCAGAGAACCAGAGAGTGTGGATATGGGGGAAGAAAATATGGCAGGGGATGGCATGGCGGATATCAGTGGGATGCCGGATGTTATGGATAAAATCATGGGATGGAGTGAAAATTAGGAAAGGCTGGTGACTGGTATGGTAAAGCAGGGAATCAAAGGAATTGTCCGTTTTATGGGCTGGATGTTGAAAGGTGCGGCATGGATATTGGTACACATTTTGAAACTGGCGCTGGCAGCATTGGAGATTGCCCTGCTTTTAGTCGGAAATGTGTTAAAGATGATGCTTTTGGTATTTCATGCAGGACAGTGTTAGGAGGGAAGTGATGGGATTGAGCTGGTATTCTGTCTTTATCCGTGGCAGGATGGCAATGGAATAAGGGAAAGCCAGGTTTGCGGAACCGGCTTTATGGGTTGAAAAGGCACGCTGAAAGAGGCGTGCTTTTTTTTCTGCGCAAATGCCGGGCAGGCCCGGTATCTGTGCCGGCAGGGAATTATCCGCAGGAAACAACGTATCGAATGGGGCTTACTGCGAAAAATGCTGTTGCGGCATTTTCTCGCAGGGCTTCGGAATGGAGGAATATATGACAAAAAAGAAATTGAAAAGGGTAATGGCTCTTGCAATGGCTTTTGTCCTGACGGTGGGGGCTGTCATTCCCACCGCCGCCTATGCCAATGCAACAGGGCCGGATGCAGGTGTAACGGCAGGCGGCAGCAGCGTCAGTGACGGTGACAGCGGGGGCAGCCAGACGGAAGCGGTTCAGGAGCCGGTGCTTTATAACGAAACGGACAGGCCAGATTTGGAGCCGGCGGAGATTGCGGCGGCAGAGGACATTATCGTGGCTGCCGGCTACGGGTTTGACGTGGAGAAGTCCTTTGATGGGATTTCCTATGATGAAAAGGCTGTCAGTGTCAGCTACTATGCAGACAAAAGCTCTTTTGATGGGGATAAGCCGGGAGATTACGAAACTTTCTATAAGGTGGAGCCGATAAGCGGAAAAAGCCCTTATCTTATCTGCCGTATGATTTCCGTGCGTGAGCCGGAGGCTGCGGTAGAGGAAAGCATGGAATCCGGGGACGGACAGCAGGAAAAAGAAGATGGGGACAGCGGGGAAGAAGAGCCTGCCCCCGGAGAGGGGAGTGTTTCCCCATCGGATGGCAGGCCGGCGCTCCTGTCAGAGGGAGAGATGGAAACCTTCGGTGCGGGGGACACCATGATGGTCCGCATGGCGTCTGCACCGGTGTTAAAGGCGGCAGAGAAATCCTCTGGCAAGGACAGCATGAAGGTGTCATGCAGCGGGTATGCCTCATACTGCGGGCACAGGATGGGAATTAAGTACATCTCGGAGTCCGGGGATTACCACAACCATCTGGTGTACTGCCTGAACCTGCACAAGAATACCACGAATGGGAAGGTGGATGCGTCTGCCTCTAAGAGCAGCATTAAGCCGGAAATCACGTTCTGCATGGTAAACGGCGCCAGGACGCTGAATGGGAAATGCCACAACAGCAAGTATTCCGCGGGTTCTGCCTCAGCCGATTACTTCCTTACCGGTGCGGCGGTCCATGTACTGAACGGGGAAGTAAAGTTAAGCTACTACAATGATGGCAGCAGCGTCTATAAGAAAATAGCTGCCCTTGTATCAGATGCAAAAAATTATGATGAGGATGAGTATGATGCGGCAACCGGGACTACAAAGTCCATCACCTATACGATTTCGCCAAAGAGGACCGAGTGGCAGGATATGGGGGACGGGCTGTACCGTTCCAAGGAGAAGTTTGTCCGCACAAAAACCGGGAGCATTACCAATGTCTCCTATAAAATCACGGGGCAGCCGGGCGGATTGACGGTAGGCGAGTTAAAAACGGATGCCAGTGAGATTGAGGACGGTTCTGATTTGAAAAAGTATGACATCTGTGTGGCACAGACAGACGCAGACAAGCCTTCCTCTAACTTTTACCTGTATTGTAACGGGGAGGCAATGAAAAAAATACTTGCGGTGGAGAGCACCGTCAAGCTGACGGCAACCGCCAAATCAAAGGAAAAGGGCGGAAGGAAATGGACGCCGACAGTAGTGTCACAGCAGAAGATTACGTTTCTGGAGGAGTTTGAGCCGGGGACTGTGACCGCCAGCGTTAAAGTCACTTCCAAATTTAAGGAGGGAAAATTTGAACTGAGAAAGACAGATGCATACAGCGGTGTACCAGTAGCGGGTGCAACGTATTACCTGTATGAAGATGAAGAGTGTACCGACCTGTTGTGCAAACTTGGAAAAACAGACTTGGATGGGCGTGTGCTGTCAGGTAAAGAAATGCTGACACAAAGCATTTATTATCTGAAAGAGATAAAAGCAGCACAGGGATATTTAAGGGATGAAACCATATATCCCGTAGGTTTGGAATACTTTACCCTCTATGACAGCGATGGGAAAGTCACGCAGCAGGGGAAAACCATGCCGGTTGTGGAATACCCGGATAAGGTAGGCGTCATGGTGGCAAAGACGGACGCAGAATCAAAGAACATCGTAAAGGGTGCCGGGTTTGCGGTTTTTACCGATGCCGGATGCACGCAGCGTGTTTCTGTGGAGGGCGATGGCAAGGAGGAAGTGCCGGTATTCTATTATGATGAGGATTTAGGGACGGCGGCTTCTGAAAAATTCGTAAAAATGCAGGATAAATATTATGTGAAAGAGGTTGTCATACCGGATGGGTACCGGGATGACGGCAAGGTGTGGGAAGTAACACCCGATTATGGGGAGATTTCGGATTTCAGTGCAGAGAATACGCCAATCCGCTGTGACGTGTCAGCGAAAAAAGAGGATAAGGAAACCGGGGCAGAGCCGCAGGGGGATGCAAAACTGTCCGGCGCCACTTACGGGCTGTATGCGGCGGAAACCATTGCCTACCCGGATGGCAGGGGAACCGTGGCCTATGTGGGGGATGACAACATTGCCAGCACGCAGGGGACGGATTTTGTGTCAACGGGTGTCCCGGCGGAGAAGGATGCCCTGCTTGCCACGGTAAAGACAGGGGAGCAGGGGGAGTTTCATTTCGGCAACCTGTACTTCGGCAGTTATTATATCAGGGAGATTGAGGCAAGTGAGGGGTACCTGCTGGATGAAACCATTTACCCGGTGGAATTTAGGAAAGCGGAAAATGTCCATCAGGATATTTCCTTAAAAAGCACGGTAACGGAAATGGTAAAAAAACAGGCCTTTGGGATTATCAAGGTATCTACTGACGGCGCGTCAGCGGAGCCGGATTATGTAGAGGGTGCGGAATTTACCGTAAAGTTACAGTCGGATATTGATAAAAACGGATGGGATGCTGCGAAAACCTGTGACGTGCTTGTGACCGATGAAAAGGGGTATGCACTTTCCAAAGAGCTGCCTTATGGGACGTACCTGGTAAGGGAAACAAAGACACCAAAGGATTTGTATAAGACAAAAGATTTTACCGTACAGGTTACGGAAGATTCCAGAGAGCCGCAGCAGTGGAGGGTGTTCAATGACGGGCCTTTTAAGGCATATATCCGTATCGTGAAAAAGGATGCGGAAAACGGGAACACAATCCTGCTTCCCGGCGTGACGTTTAAGATAAAAAATACAGAAACGGATGAGTATGTGGAACAGAAAATCGGCGATAAGAAAATCAGCGAATTTACCACGGATGAGACCGGAACCATCACCACACCGTTACAGTTGAAGTACGGAAGCTATGCGGTGGAGGAGATTACCGCACCGGAGGGATATTTGATTACGGATGAAAGTTTTCCGCTGGAAGTTACCACGGACGGGATGTTGAAGGTTTCGGAAGATATAGACGGCGATCCGGTCATTGAGGTAGCCATTGAGAACCAGCCCGTCAAGGGCAGCATTTCCATTAAAAAGTCAGGGGAAGTATTAACTTCCGTGGCATATGACACCATTGTGGACCGTATCCTCAGTGAGCTTTCCGATGAAAACCGGAGCGTGGATTTCACTTATGGGGAACAGCCGCTTGGCGGGGCAGTATTTAATATTATTGCAATAGAAGATATTTACACCCCGGACCACCAGACGGATGGAGATGGGAACCGCATACTGGAAGTGATTGGCGGTGTGCCGGCAAGCAAGGGTGCCATTGTTGCAACGCTGGCCACAGATGAAAAGGGGGAGGCTTCCCTTGACAATCTTCCGCTTGGGAAATATCAGGTGGTGGAGGTGCAGCCGCCGTCAGGCTTTGCCATCTGTGAGGAACCAAAGGAGGTTACCCTTGATTATGCCGATGAGCATACGGAAGTGGTTTTCGGGGAGGCAGAGTTTGTCAATGCGAGGGTAAAACCGGAACTTTCTCTGATTAAGACGGATGGTGTGACCACCTATCCGGTAGCCGGCGCCACTTATGGCATTTATACGAAAGAGAATATTTTGAGTGCAGCGGGGGAGGTGCTTGTAAAGGCAGATGACCTTGTGGATACGGCTGTGACGGATGAAAACGGGAAAGCAGTGTTTGAGGCAGACCTGCCGCTTGGCCTGTATTATGTGAAGGAAGTGGAGTCCCCGGCGGGGTATCTGTTAGATGAAACGGTGTATGACGTGGATTTCTCCTATACGCAGGAAATGGCTGCCACGCCAACCGTGGCAAAAGAACTGGAGATGAAAGACACGCCGATTATTGTGGAAGTGTCCAAAACGGACATTACCACGGGGAAAGAGCTGCCGGGGGCAACGCTGGAGATTATTGATTCCAATGGGGATGTGTATGCCTCATGGAAAACGGACGGGAAGCCTTACCGTCTGGAGGCAGTCCCGGCAGGGAAATATACCCTGCGGGAGACAGCGGCGCCATATGGCTACCTGATTGCGAATGAAGTAGAGTTTACCGTGGAGGAGACAGGGGAGATTCAGAAAGTTGCCATGTCCGATGAAAGGGTAAAGGGAAAAATCGTAATCTACAAAACATGCAGCAAGACGAAAAAGCCGTTAAAGGGCGTCACGTTTGAACTCCGTAACAAAGAGGGGAAGAAGCTGGACACGCTGGTAACGGACAAGACCGGCTATGCGGAAACAGGGCTTCTGGACATCTGCACCTATCATGAGGATGGCAGCTTTGGGGAGGACATTCCGTATTATATCGTGGAAACAAAGGCTGCGGAGGGGTATATCCTCGACGATACCCCGCATGAGGTACTGCTGCAGTATGATGACAGTGCGACAGAGACGGTGGTTTATACACTGAAGCTGAAGAATAAACCAAACAAACCCAAATTGCCACAGACGGGCGGCAACTACCATCCGTGGATGTTTGCCGCCCTCGGTGGTGCGTGCATTGCCGGCGGTTTGCTGTATGGGAGGAAACGAAAGAGGAAAGTGCGTAAATAATTTCGTAAGTTACGCATTGGCTGTGAGTAAAATATCAGGGAGGGAGGCCGTTTATGGCTTCCCTCCTGTTTTTAGGAGGATTTTATTATGATGGATTATGAGATATTCAAAGCGGTTGTAAAAGAAAAATTTTTAAGCTATATGCCGGAGAAATACCGGGATGCAGCTGTGGATATAAGGCCTTCCCAGAAAGTGAACCGCACTCTGGACGCTTTGACGGTGTATAAAGAGGGTGATTCCATTGTATTCCCTGCGATATATGTGAATGAGATGTATGAGCATTACCAGATGTGCAATGATTTGGAGGCCGTACTCTTCCATGCGGCAGGGCATTACGCAAAAGTATTGGAGGGGGTGGAAAGCTATAAGCCGGACATTGCAATAGGAAATCTTAAGGATAACGTGATTATGTGCCTTATAAACACGGAGCAGAACCGGGAGCTGCTGGCCGGCATACCAAGCAGGGAATTTCAGGATTTATCGGTTATCTACCGGTGGGTTATTGACCAGGCGCAGGATGCAATAGGGAGTGTGATTGTTTCAGATAGGCTGGCGAAAGAAGCGGGCCTGTCGGAGGAGGAGCTCTTTCAGCATGCTGTGGACAATACAAGGCGTATTGCCCCGGCAGTGGTTATGTCCATGGGGGAGGCATTTGGAAATATCGTAGCGGAGATGGATGTCCCGGAGGAAGTGAAGGAAGAGTTTGGCAGGGAGGAAAGTCCGGTAGACACCATGTGGATTATTGGCAACAGTCTGGGCATTAACGGGGCAGTTTCCATGTTATATGAGGAGAACCTCCATAAGCTGGCGGAAAAAGTAGGGGATGACCTTTTTATCCTGCCTTCGTCCATCCATGAGGTGCTCGCCATCCCGGCAGGGATGGCAGAGGGCAGGCTGGAGGATATGGTAAGGACCGTGCAGGGGGCAAATATGGATGCCGTGAGACTGGAGGACCGGCTTTCAAACAGTGTCTACCATTATGACAAAAATCTCCGGAAAGTAACACTGGCTGCGGAGGGGCGGCAGAAAAGGCTGGATGGGAAGGAAACGGAGCTGCCGCTGATCCAGGAAGAAAATAAGGCAAGATAGGAGCTGCATATGGAAAAAGAACAGAGCAGGGAGATTACAGAAAAAGAGCTTGCAGAACTACTGAAATCCATGCCGGATAATGTGGTGGTCAGGGTAATTTTCGGGGAGGAAGATAAAGATGGAAAGAGAGAGTGATTTTACACTGGAGGTTGTGTCTGTCAGGCTTGTCCGGGATGCCCCCATCCTGTCGGAAATAAAAGTCGATACCCCGGAAGACGCCATCCGGTTAGTGGGGCGGGAATTGTGTGACATGGATCGGGAAGTTATCTGCGTCATCAACCTGAAGGCAGACAATACGCCGATTAACTGCCACTTTGCCAGTGTCGGTGCATTGGATTATGCAATGGTACATCCGCGGGAGCTGCTGAAATCCGGCATTCTGTCCAATGCCTCAAGGATGATTCTGGCACACAATCACCCTTCGGGAAATCTCCTGCCATCGGGGACAGACGTGCGTATGACAGACCGGATACAGCAGGTATGTGGGCTTGTGGGGATTCCGTTGCTGGACCATGTGATTGTCGGCGGGGATAACAGCATGTATTTCAGTTTCAGGGAAAAAGGGCTGGTAAAAAATCCAAGTGTGGAGTACCAGTCTGACTACCGGCGGCTGGATTGGGACAGCCCCGCAGGGGTGGCGGAGAGGGGAGGCAGGAGATGAGGTTTACAGCGGACGAGCTGGCGCTTGCCAAGCAGGTTGATTTGTGCAGGGTGGCAGAGCATCTGGGTTATACCGTAAAAAGGATTGGGAACTACCATACGTTAAAGGAAATGGATTCCATCCGTATTTATGGCAGGAGCCACTGGTGCCGTTTTTCAAGGCGGTATGACAAAGGGGAAAACGGCGGCAGCCAGATTGACTTCTTACGGGTGTTTGCAGGCATGGACGTAAAAGAGGCGGTGTTCTGGCTGCTGGATTTTGCCGGGTACCGGAGGGAGGAAAGTGTCAGGAACATTCAGAACCTTGCCCCGGCCAGGGAGAAAGAGGAAAAGAAAAAACCGTTTGTACTGCCGGAGTTTGCCGGCAGCAATGTCTATCTGTACCGTTATCTGGAGCATGAGCGGGGGATTGCCCGCCCGGTCATCGACTTCTTTGTGAAGAAAGGAATTTTGTATGAGGCGAAGAATTACCACAATATTGTGTTTGTGGGAACGGATGCAGAGGGCGTGCCGAGGTTTGCCAGCATGCGGGGTGTTTTTGATAAGGATGGGAAAGGCTTCAAGTGTGACGTGGCAGGAAATGACAAGCGGTATGGATTCCATCTTTACTGCCGTGGCAGTGGGGAAGTGATTGTGTTTGAGGCGGCAATCGACCTGATGAGCCATATCACGATGTTCCCGAAGCACAGGGCAAGCATGGTGGCGCTTGGGATGTTAGCGGATGCGCCGCTGGAAACCTTTCTTGCAGAACACCCGGAGACGGAAAAAATAAGCTTCTGTCTGGACAATGATGGGCCGGGCAGGAAGGCGGCGGAAAGCCTGAAAGAAAAATATCAGGGCAAAGGCTATGAAACGGAGATTTTCCTGCCCCCGGAACCATATAAGGATTTCAACCAGTGGAATGTGGAATTGAAAAAGGCGCAGGAGCAGGAAAAAATCCGGGAAATGGCAAGGTGATGTAGGAATGGAGTAGAAACGGTGTAGGTTTGCAGATTTTCGGTGTAGGAATGATGTAGCAATGGTGTAGGCTCTGAAAAAGGGCTTTTTCTGACGGTGTAGGAATGGTGTAGAAACGGTGTAGGCTTGCGGATTTTCGGTGTAGGAATGATGTAGCAATGGTGTAGGCTCTGCGAAAGGGCTTTTTTTGGCGGTGTAGGAATGGTGTGGGAACGGTGTAGGCTTACGGATTTTTGGTGTGGGAATGATGTAGCAATGGTGTAGATTTCCCTATTCTATGGTATTTACCGTATTTTATCAGGGGTTTTAGGGGATTTTCCCCTAACCAGGGAGCCGGGCTTTGTGCCGGCTGGCATTTTGTGACACAAAATGCGTATCTGGCGAAACCTTTGGGAGTGAAAGGGAGGCAAAGGTTTCGGTGCAGGAGAGGATTTGCAGCAGGCAGGAAACGGGTAAGGAAAAGTACCGGCTGCTGACGTAAAGCGCAGGGAAATATTTTATTATGAAAAAACAAAACAGGAGGTGCAGGGGAGCATGGGAATGGAAGTGCTGGAAGTAAATACGCCCGGTGAGCTGATTATGTGGCTTCATCTGGCAGAATCAGAAATTAGCATGAAACAGGACGGGGCAGAAATTATTCTGGATTATATGGCGGAGCATAACATGGCACTGGCTGTCCGCAATCAGGAGCTGGTGGTAAAAGATATGGGGGAGGAATCCCCGGAGTATCAGCCGTATTCCATAGATGATGCCATCCACGATGTCTGTGAGTGGAATCTGGAGCTGGCAGATAAGATGGAGGACGGCATGAAAAATCCTAATAATCAGGCGGAATATAACCAGTTCAGCAATGCGCATGATATTCTGAAACAGCAGGAGGAAGTGCTGGATGGGCTGTACCGGCAGACAAAGTATGAGCAGATTGCAGTGGAATGTGCATTGGAGATAATTACCGCTACATTTGGAAGTGTGCCGGAGGGTGTGCAGGAGAAAATGGAGGCATACCGAAAAGGCGGAGCCGGGCAGACAGGGAGACCAGAGGGGATGCAGGCGCAGGAAAGGATGAGGTAGATGGCAAAGGAGGTTGTAAAGCATTTCCGCCTGACTGCCCATGATGCGGGGGTTTTCTCTGATAAGGCGAAAGAGGCAGGGATGAAAGAGGCCGAGTATTTCCGCCTTCTGATAACGCAGGAGCCAAACGATTACCCGGAAGTGAGGCAGGGGTTAAAAGCACTTATCAATGAAGTGAACCGGATCGGCGTAAACATCAATGAGATTGTCCATAACAACAATTCGGGGCTGTACCGGGAGTCGGATAAAATCCGCCTGGTCGCCTATATGCGGAAGCTGAATGAGGAAATGGAAAGGGTGGTGGCAGTCCTTGGCTATCACTAAGATTTTAACCATCAATGACAGCGGCGTGAAGTTTGCGGGGAAACATCTGGAGCAGGCGGTTTCCTATATTCTTGACCGGGAGAAAACGCAGGGCGGCAGGCTGGTGACGGGAATCAACTGCCAGCCGGGGAAAGCCTATGCGCAGATGGCGGCGACGAAACAGAAGTATGGAAAGACAGATAAAAGGCAGGGCTACCATCTTATCATTTCCTTTGAGGCGGGTGAGGTCACACCGGATACCGCCTTTGAGATTATACGGAGGTTTGCGGGGGAATATCTTGGGCAGGAGTATGAGGCTGTCCTTGCCGTCCATGACAACACTGCCCATGTCCACGGGCATATCATATTTAACAGCGTGAATTATTTAAGCGGCAGGAAATACCGTTATGAAAAGGGGGACTGGGCAAAAAAGATACAGCCCGTCACGAACCGTCTTTGTGAGGAATACGGGCTTTCCACCATAGAGATAGAGGAACACGGCAGGAAACAAAATGAGAGGTACAAGGACTGGAATGAGTTTCGGGACGGGAAATTCATCTGGCGGGAAATGATACAGAAGGATGTGGATGCCTGTATCATGCAGGCGGATTCCTTTGAGGAGTTTCTGGACCTGATGGTGGAAAAGGGCTATGACGTCAAGCAGAATAAGTATCTGGCGGTAAGGCCTAAGGGAATGCAGCGGTTCTGCCGGTGCAGATCCATGGGGGAGAATTATACAGAGGAAAGAATCAGGGAGAGAATCTGGCTGGAGAATCTGGAAAGCTATGCAAAACGGAACCGTGAAAAAAATTCCTATGCCGTAGAGCCGCCAAAGGATGAATTTTTACGCAGGACAAAGCTGACAGGCATACAGAAAACCTATTATGCGAAGATATGTCGCCTGCGCCATCTGGAACGGCTGCCCTACAGTAAGGCATGGGAGTACCGGGAGGAAATCCGCAAAATGCAGGAAGTCCATGAAAAATACCTTTTCCTTGTTAAGAATGGCATCCATTCCCTTATGGAGTTAACTGCCGTCCGTGAGAACCTTGCGGAAAAGGCGGCAGAGTGCCGGAAAGAGAGGCGGGAAGTGTACCGGGAGAAGAAACAGATGGAGCCGTTATTTTCCGTGGCAGATAAGCTGGCGGAATTAGCCCCGGCAGAAAAAAGTTATCAGGCAGGGGATGAATTTTTTGAGAAGGAACACCGCCGGTATCAGGCGTTGGGGGAACAGTTACAGAGTGAGGGATATTCACTGGAAGAAATGGAAATTCTCCGTAAAAAATATAAAGATAAAAGCAGCGGCATTTACCAGAGGCAGAGGGAAATCAGCCGGAGGTTAAAAATGTCAGAAGAAATGATAACGGAATTTACCGAAAGTCTGGAACGGGCAAAAGAAAGGCAGGAGAGGGAACCGGCAGACAGGAAAAAAGAGAAAGAAAATTTGAACAGGAATTAGACAGGGGCAGCCAGAGCCGGAAATGACGGATTGCAGGCTGTTATTTTTATGGGCTAAACAGGTAAGCGGAACATGGAAAAATAGAAATGCATGAATGGAGGTAATGGCAGATGGCAGAAATTACTTTTTTTGCGGCAGAGTGCATGGAGTTCCCGGAAAGGCTTGGGGAACTGCGTGAAAACCTGACACTGCCGGAGGCAGTGGATGTGTATATGGGGATTTGCGGGAGGAACAGGTCATTTGGACCGGGAATCGGTTTTGTGCTTGAGGATGAAAGCATCCCCGATTATTCCAATATCAAATGGCCGTTATATCAGGGCAGGGGGATTGCACAGGAGATGATTGACTTAATTCCGGCATATCGGGAACACCCTCTGGTAAAACAGGCAGTGGAGGATATGAAACCCTATTTGGAAAAGTTAGGGAGAAACGGAAAGGAAGAGCGTGGCATGGAACGCTCCGGGAGAGCAGGGAGATGATGGAATGTTTAACCATGCGGCAGGGAGGATTCCATTATATATGAATCTCCAAATGAATATTAGCGTTTATGAAAAAACAGGAAAGCGAGGCAGGATATGGAAACAAGGAAACCGGAGATGGCGCAGTTTGGGCCGGTCATCAGTGAGCTTACACAAAAGGGCTGCAGTGATGAAGTGCTGAAACTGGTAAAAGAGGATTTTGAGCTTGGCTACCCGAAGGAGCTGGTCCTCCTGTATGCAGAGGCGGGCTGGCAGATGGACCGCTGTAAGAAGTTTTCTTCCATTATGAGGGAGAACAGCGACGGGGAGCTGCTGCGGATGCTGGCAGGCGGCGGTTTCAACCAGTACCAGATGCAGCTGCTGGCGAATTATTATGATAAGGGGCTGACGGTGCCGCAGCTTGCAGATGTTGGTGCGAAAAAGCTGCCTGCCTATGACATGGAGCAGGCTTTGAAATTGGTGTACCAGGCAAACCGGGAGGCGGAAACAAAGCAGAAAAATGAGGCGGCAGGGCCGAAAGAACTGCAGGGACAGGAGATTTCCATGACGGAGGCGCTCAGGCAGCTGGAGAAGGAGCTGGAAGAACAGCAGGAAATCAGCAATAAACGGGCAGCGGAAAATGCGGAACTCCGTACCAAAATGGAAGAACTGGAAAAACAGGCCGGGGAGCTGAAAAAGCAGGTTAAGGAGCTGGAGCAGGAGAAAGCAGGGTATGACAGTGAAAAGCGTTCCATACTGGAGGAGCGGGACCGGTTTTACCGGCAGAACCAGATACTGCTTGAGGAAAAAGAACAGCTGATTGCAGACCTTGAGGCAGTCCAGAAAGAAAAGGATGGGCTGGAACAAAAATTAAAAGAAAAGGATGGGCTGGTGGCAGGCGTAACGGAAAAGGCAGAGCCACGGGCAGCAACACAACACCCGGCAGGCGGGCAGCAGGCTGTTGGCAGCGGACCGCAGGCATCAAAGCAGCCCTCGGCAGGGCAGCAGAATAAAACAGATGGGGGCATGGGAAACCATGATTTTACTGCCGCCATAAAAGGCAGGAACGGGGAAACACAGCTTATCCCGGTGGAGAGGACAGTACGTAGGAAGCCGGAGGGAATCCGGGCATTTGCGGAGAAACTTCTCGGCAGGGGCAGGCAGAGCTCCGGGCTGATAAAGCAGCTGACCGGGAAAGGGTTAAACCCGGCACAGATGGAGCAGGTCAGGATTGCGGTGCAGGCAGGGCTTACGGAACAGGAGGTAAACGACCTCATAGACAGCGGTTTCAGTGCGGAGGAGATGGCACAGGCAGTCGGGATTGTGCTGGCGGAAAAGGAATACCAGTAATGGAAAATATTTTAATATGATTGGAGGCAGAAAATGTCAGAGATAGCAGATGCAGTACAGATTATCCGTGTCACTTATGACGGGATAGAGATAGCCTTGAAAATGGGGAGCGCATCCATCCATTCCATGCAGAAGGCATTGGATTTGATTGTGGGGATGTTAGCACATGAAAAGGAAATGGGAAGGACAAACCTGAAGGGGCTGCTGGCAAAGGGCGGCGACATACAGGTGCTTTCCTTTGCGGATGAGGATTTGAAGAAGTTCCGGAAAATGGCGAAGAAATATGGGATTTTGTATTCGGAAATGCCGGATGCAGGCCGGAACGACGGGCTTACGGAAGTGATGTTCCACAGTGAGGCGGCGCCGAGGATACGGATGATGTCACAGAAGTTACAGGACGGCAGGGTATTCAACATGGATGAATACTTAAAAAGCGGCAATGAGGAAAAGCTGGAACAGTTACTCCGTTATCTGGAGAGTGAAAAGAAAGAAAAAAACGGGAAATCCCCACGGAAATCCCGCACTGACGAAGCGGCCAGAGCGGACAGCGCCATTGACGGGCTGATACAGAAAGTCGGCCATTATGCAGTGGAGAAAAAGTCAGTCAGCGTGGAGGCGGTAAAGGCGGATTTGCAGGTGGGGGCAGATGAGGCGGAAAAAGTAATCGGGCAGCTTACAAAGATTGGGGTGCTGGACCGGGCGGACGGGGCCGGCAATTACCGTGTCATCATGGAGCGGGAGGCATTTGACAGGCGGATCAGCCGGTATCAGGAATTAAGTAACCGCATGAGGCAGATAGCCGCCTCTAAAAATACTTCGCTCTTAGATATTACCATCACAAAAAAGCTGATAGCACAGGAGAATGAACATGCCGTAAAGACAAGGGTGCCAGGCATGTACGGGCAGAATGAGGGATATATCTGGATAGACAAGGCAGACATTATGGAAATCCATAACGGAAAAACGCTGCTTACCTATCTGGATAAAAAGAAGGAGTATAAGATTTATTCCGCAGACAACCGGGTACTCCGCACCATAAAAGGGGAGGAGCTTTATGACGGGCATTATGACCGGGTGGAGGCGGCAGTCAGGCAGCGGTATAAGGCAGCAAAGCCGCAGCCAACAAAATCAGTGGAAAGGCCGAGGAGGAGATAACCATGCAGACAACAAAAAAGAAACCAAATATTATTATGATTGTGCTTGGCGCCCTTGCCTCTGCCTTTCTTGGGTATCTGGTGGCGGGCGCATGGAGGGAGGGGATAGAGTTTAATGAGTTTCTGGAACGGTTTTCCATTGTATGCTCTTATCCACTGCATGATTATTACAATGAATTTACCTTCCGCATGATCGGCTATGCGCTGCTGGTGTATGCAGTTGTGATGGTAATGTATTATACAAGCCGGAGGAACCTCATGCCGGGGAAGGAATACGGCACTTCCAAGCTGGCGGATATAAAACAGGTCAACCGGGTTCTGGCGGACAGGGATGAGGGCAGGAACCGGATACTCAGCCAGAATGTCCGCATGAGCCTTGATACAAGGCATACAAGGCTCAATAACAATGTCCTTATTATCGGCGGTTCCGGGGCAGGAAAGACGTTCTATGAAGTAAAGCCAAACCTGATGCAGCTGAACACCTCTTTTATCGCAACCGATCCGAAAGGGGAGCTTCTCCGCAGCGAGGGCGAGATGTTAAAAAATAACGGTTATAATGTAAAAGTCATCAACCTTTTAGAAATGGCAAAATCGGACTGTTATAATCCCTTTGCCTATATCCGCGAGGAAACGGATGTGGTAAAACTGATAACGAATATTATGAGCAACACCACCCCGAAAGGCTCGAACCCCTCCGATCCGTTCTGGGAACACGCAGAGAGCTTGTTTTTGCAGGCTCTTTTCTATTATGTGTGGCTGGAGGAAAAGCCGTCAAAAAGGAACTTCTCTTCCGTGCTGAAACTGATGGGGGAGGCGGAAGTGACGGAAAAGGGGAAGCCCTCCATGCTGGATACCAGAATGAAGTTTCTGGAGGCGACAAGCCCCCTGAAAGAAAACCACCCGGCGGTCAAACAGTACAACAAGTGCATGAGGGGAGCCGGCGATACCGTCCGTTCCATTATTATCAGCGCCAACTCCCGTCTGGCAACTCTGGAGAATAAGCAGGTTCTCCGCATGCTTTCAAGGGATGAGCTGAACCTTGCGGAGCTTGGGATTGGCGTCAACGGGGACGGAAAGACGAAAACGGCGCTGTTCTGTGTGATACCGGATTCGGATAAATCTTACAACTATATCATTGGGATGCTCTATACGCAGATATTTCAGGAGTTATATTATCAGGCGGATTTTAACTGCGGGGGCAGGCTGCCAATCCACGTTACCTTTATGTTAGACGAATTTGCGAATGTCGCCCTGCCGGATGATTACTGCTCGCTGTTATCCACCATGCGCAGCCGGGAGATTTCCAGTGTGATTATCATCCAGAACCTTGCACAGATCAAGGCGCTGTTTAAGGACACATGGGAAACAATACCGGGGAATTGCGACAGTTTGGTTTACCTTGGCGGCAACGAAGCTTCAACGCACGAATATATCTCGAAACTGCTTGGCAAGGCGACCATTGACAAGCGTTCCACCGGGGAAACAAGGGGACGGCAGGGGAGCTCCTCAAGGAATTATGATGTCCTCGGCAGGGAGATTATGATGCCTGATGAAGTCAGGAAGATGGACAACAAGAAATGCCTTATCTTTATCCGTGGGTTTGACCCGGTACTGGACAATAAATATAATCCATTCAAACACCCGGCATTTTCCCAGACCGCTGACGGGGAGGGAGCACCTTATGAGCATAAACCGGCAACAGAGGGAGAGAGTGCGGGGCCGGGATTTACCATCCTGAATGAGAAGTCCCTTGCCTATTATGAGGGCCTGAAAGAAAAGGGCGAACCGGTCTATATTGACACGGTACCATATGAGGATTTTGCACTGCTTGGGCAGGTAGAAATGGAAAAACAGTTTATGGATTTGGACGGGCAGGAGCAGCGGGACACGCTGGATGAGGATATGGAACTGGAATATGCTTTTGATATGGAAGAAGATATGCAGGCATTGGAAGGCAGTGCATGGGCAACGGGAGTGCAGAAACCTATGGCACTTGGAAACAAAGGCGTGACGGGTATTCCGTCAGCGGCAGATATGGGAGTGCCGGAATCCTTTATAATAGGAGAGCCGGGAACCGCCGGAACCTCTGCGGCAGGAAATGGCGGAAAGGCAGGGGCTTCTGTGGCAGGGACGGGAAGAAAACCTGGGACAGTACCGAAAAACATGGAGAAAAAGCCACCTGCTGGCAGGGAGGATAAAGCAGCAGATTCCATTTCTTACCGTATGTTCCACTGGAAATTCAGCGTGGAGCAGAAAGAGGAAGTAAGGCGGGCAATGGCTGTCCGTGTGCCAAAGGAAGTGATACTGTCCTATTTCTACCCGGAAACTCCGGTAGCAAGGATGATGGAGATACGCCGGAGGTATGAATAAGGGTAATTTGCAGTTGTGTATTGGCATATGTGCGTGTTACAATATATTCAATACTAGCGGGAGGAAATGTTATGGAAACACTGGAAATCGCACTGGATGAAAACGGCAGCAAAGTTGTTGTCCTGCCTGATATTATCTTTGTGGGTAAACAGAATATTGACTGGGATGAAGTGGAGAAATATCTGGAACGCTTTGTCGGGGAACTGGTGGAGATAGCGGAGACAGGCGATATTGTGTATCTGGGGAAAGACTTTCCGGATGAATACGCGGGTTCAAAATATACGAGGAAAACAAAAGGCGCAAGGGCAAAGGCGAAAGCCAACGCAGCACAGGGTATCCGTGAGATGGTGGGGATTGCCTCTGAAAAAAGATTCCGGGAAAACCGGAAGGAGAAACATTCCGGTGATGCCGCAAACGGCTGGTATTATTATACGACCAGGTTTGCAATGCCGGTATATGACAACGATGTGAAAACGGAAAATTATAATATTTATTCCGGCTGTCTGGTGGTAAACTGTACGGGAAAAGGGAAGATGTACCTGTATGATCTGGCGGATATAAAAAAAGAAGCGAGTAACCCACTCAGGACTAACGGATAGTCAAGTGGTACAAAACCGCTTCTCTTTAGTTAAAAGGATACCACCGGGCAGGGGAAATGTCAATCTTTTTTACAGTTTGTGGAGAGGAAAAATATGGGGCAATGGCAGGGATGAAAGAGGGTGCAGGCAGATGTTTATTGATGAAGCCATAGAGCTACGAAAAGATTTGCCGGACAGATTGCAGCGTGATTTTGCGGAACTGCGGAAATATTACGATGCGGGAGACTGGTTCAACTTTGATATTTTTTTTGAAGGAGTTGAGGCAACGGTTAAGGGATATTATCTGGCAGGCAAAATCAGCAGGGAGGATTTGGACTGTATTTTTCGTAAATATGGTATTCTGTAAATCATACCCTGCAGAGAGGATGTAATGCTATGGGAAAAAGCAATAAGGTGTGTCCAAATTGCGGAAGAAAAATGAAACAGCAATTCATCGGCTTACAGCACTGTAAATGTGGAATGAGTTGGAAAAAGGGTTCCGGTTTTTTTGAAAGGGATTCTGATATGGTCTTTGCCTTGGAGAAAAATGCAAAAGGGAAACAGATACCGGTGATCCGGCACAGACAAAATGATGGACGGTAAATATGGCATCAGCTATTCAGGCTGGTGTCTTTTTTATGGAACCGGAAAGGAGGTGGTTACCGCATGGACGCACCGGGGAAAGCCCGGTTTCCTGTAATAACGGGATTATTCCCGGTGGAATAGAAAGAGCAGATGTGGATGGACTTGTTTCATCAGAACGGAGATAAAAGCCGTGGATGGAAGAAGTCTGTCCACATTTTTTATCTCCATATTTTTATGAAAAGGAGACAGTGAAAATGAGAAACAACACAAGCAAGAAAAAACAAAACAACATTGCCGGTTTCTGCAAAGGGGTTCTGGTTCCGTCTTTTGCCGGGGCGGTATATGCCATGTCACAGATGACGGTGACGGTCTTTGCGGCAGGGGGCGATACCAGTGCCGTCACAAAGCCGCTTGATAACTTAAAGACATTAGTGATTGCAGTGATTGGGGCGGTGGGCGTCATTATCCTTGCAAAGAATGTGATGGAGTTTGCACAGGCCTACCAGCAGCAGGATTCTTCCACCATGAATTCCGCACTGAAGGGGATTGTGGCAGGTGTGATTATGGCGGGGATTTCCTCCGTGCTGACATTCTTAGGATTTTAGAAAATAACGCAAAAGCCAGGATAACCGGCTTTGCAGAAGGAGGAATGAAATAATGGACATTTTTAAGCTGGGGGACAAGATACTTGCACTTCTGGAGGCGGTGTTTGGGTTCTGGAACAACCAGATTTCCCTTATCTTTGACCTTTTGGGTCAGTCCCCCGATTCGTTTAAGGGAGGGGGGCCGTGGAATGTGATAGCTGGCATTGAGCCCATTTTTGTAGCGGTGGGTTCCTCCCTTGTGGTGCTGTTCTTTGTGATCGGGTTCTGTTCGGAGAGCATTGATATCAGGGAGGAAATGAGGTTTGAGGTAATCCTGCGTATTCTGATCCGGCTTGGGCTGGCGGAGTATATGGTGGCAAATAATGTAACGATTATGAAAGCCTTTTTTACTTCCATCGGCAGCCTGGTAGGGCTGCTCAGTGCCGGGAATACCACGGAGTTAAAGATTGCAGAGGAGCAGGCGGAGGTTATCAAAAATTTAGGGTTTGGGGAGAGCCTGATTATGCTGATACTGGCGGCGCTTCTGTCGCTGATTGTGTTAATCTGCGGATTTTTCCTGCTTTACACGGTATATTTCCGTTTTCTGAAACTGTTGGTTATTGTGCCGATTGGCTCGATTGCCTACTCCACCATGAGCGGAAACCGGATGGTGGCACACACAGCGGTCACTTACAGCAAGTATTTCCTGTCGGTGGCGTTTGAGGCGGTTACGATGGCGCTGGCGATTATCGTCTGCAACGCCTTTATCAATGCGGGGCTTCCGTCTTTTACAGGCGATTACTCGGATTGGGCAAAAACACTGATTTATCTGTGTGAGATGACATTTACGATTGCGCTGACGGTGGGCAGTGTAAAAGGAGCCCAGAGCCTTACCAGTAAGGCATTGGGGCTTTAAGGAGGGATTCGGTGAACAAACAGTTGGAGATGGAGAGCCGGTTTTCGGGGAAGGTAAAGCTGGAACTGGAAATCAGTTCCTATATGGATAACGGCAGGATGTATATCGGCCTGGTGGAGGCAGGCGGGGAATATCAGGGGCATTTTGCGGATTTGACGGTCAATATCAGTGCGCCATGCCCGGATTACTGTGGGTATGTGGATACCAACAACTGCCCGGAGCTGGAGGGGTTTATTGAGAAGCATGGGCTTGGGGAGTTTACGGGACTGATGGGCAGCAGCGGTTTCTGTTCTTACCCGTTGTATCTGTTCAACCCGGAAAAGCTGCGTGAGGCGGCGCCGGAGGATATGGAGCTTTTTGAAAGGACAGTTATGGGGAGGACACCGGACCGGGAGAAGGAAGAGAGGGGGAAACGATGAGAGAGTTAAAAATAAGGCCGCTTACGGAGGAAGAAAGGAAATACACCTATGCACAGAGTATGCAGCTTGACGGGCAGACGGGGAACATCGGTTATCTGCGGGGGGATTTTGGCAGTGCCGGGAAGGAGTTTTTTACCACATGGACGGACCGGTGGGAGAGATACAAAACGGACGTGTTCAAGGAGAAACTGGATGAGGTGGTAAATGCCCTGCGTTCAGGGGAGTACGGGCTGCTGCGGGACCGCACCGCCATGAGGGAATATGTGCGTGAGCACCCGGACAGCCTCTTTGGGGCAGACAGCGGTGCGGCGGTTTCCGGCTTCCGTGTGGACACGGAGGAACATGCCTTCCTGATACGCTGTAACCCGGTGCAGGGGGATTATAACTTTTACTGTTACTGCTATGTTTCGGAATTTCTGGACAGGCACATGGCAAATGCCCGGCAGGGCATCCGTTTTGTCAATCCGCATTATAAGGAGCTGTTCCGTATTCCGGACGGCGGGAAGATTGTCATAACGGAACCGGGCGGGGAACAGAGGGAACGGACCTGCCGGTTTGTGGAGGAATACCATACTGAGGTTGGCAGCAGCCTCTACCATATCTGTGAATTTGCAGAAATAATGCAGCGGAACGGAAATTCCTATGGGCCGGTGCAGGAGAAAAGCAGGGAAAAAGGAACGCCGGAGAGGGCAAGGTAAAAAATAATATTCTGATATAAATGGTAAGAAAGGGGGATTAATTTTTGAATATTAAAAAAATATCAACGGAAGATTTGCGCCGCATGGAGGGGAAAGAGGGGCTTATCCTGCAGGGCTGCGGTGGGAAGCCGGAGGAGTGGGTGGACGGAATCAACCAGATGCTTACGGAGGAAGGGATTTTACTGGAGGGGACAGAGTTCCGGGAAGTGTCCGTGTTTGAGCATGACGGGCTGACCTGTATTTTATATCCTTTCGGGGATGTGAAGCTGGCTATGGGGAAACTCGCCGTGTGGCGGTTGCAGACACATGAAGATTTTGGAGGCACATGGCTGTCTGATTATGTGCCGAACCGTCTGGGCGGTTTTACGGACAGACAGGCAGAAAAGCCGGACTGTGCCCTGATCGGGGAGGACGGCAACATCTTTAACCTTGCGGGGGTTGCCGCACGGACGCTGAGGGAGCATGGGCTGAAAGAGCAGGCGGAGGAATTGAAAGAGCGCGTCTGTTCTTCCGGCAGTTATAATGAGGCGCTCTGTATCATTGGGGAGTATGTCAATATCACATCCGTGGACGGACAGGAGTTTGTGGATACGGAAATGGAACAGGAAACAGAACGTCAGGAACCGGGCATGTCAAGATGAAAAGAATTTCTAAGCTGATAAAAGACATCAGCAAAGAAATTCTACCGTTTCATCTTAGAAGAACGCAAAAGCAGCGTTCTTCTGCTTTCTGTGGATTTGTGCCGCAAAGCGGCGTGGCTGGAAGTATGGGGAAAGGAATGGTGATTAAAAATGGTAATAGAAATCAACAAGAATATTGACAATTACAAGGAGTCCGTGGTGTTGGGACTGACGGCAAGGCAGCTTGTGTATTCTGCTTTATCTGTGGTGGTAGGAGGCGGAATTGTGCTGCTTTTATACCGGCATATGGGGCTGACAGTCAGCACTTATATTGCAGTCCCGGTGATTGCACCCATTGCCATGACGGGGTTTTATTCCTATCATGGCATGACATTCATTGAGATGATGAAATTAAAGCTGTATTTTGCCTTTGCAAACCGCACCTACACTTATATGTCTACGGAAGGGGAGCAGGCAGTACAGAGGCTGCGCCAGGAGGAAGAAACAAAAAATAAGGCAGGAAAGAAAAGCAGTACGGGAAAGAAAGGGGACAATGGCAGGGGAGATTTTGCAGCAGTCCGAAAAAAGATGATCCACATGCTTATCTTAACCGTTTTGTTTTTGATTGTTTTTATGGGTTTTGCGGTCTGGTATAAGTACAGACAGTAAAAAGAACAGGCAGTAATCAGGGCATTTTCCGCTGTATGGGGAGGATGCCTTTTTTTAATTTAGTTTGGAGGCTAATATGCAGGATTTAACACACATCAGCCTGTTTAGCGGCATTGGCGGGCTTGACCTTGCGGCGGAGGCGGCGGGGTTTACCACCGTTGCACAGTGCGAATGGGCTGATTTTCAGAATGAGGTGTTACAGAAACACTGGAAGGATGTGCCCAGATTTAAGGACATCAGGGATTTGAACAAGGAGGAGTTTTATGCGAGAACAAAACAACAAAATGTCACACTCATCTCAGGGGGATTCCCCTGCCAGCCGTTTTCCTTTGCCGGGAAGCGCAGGGGCTTTGAAGATGACCGTTACCTCTGGCCGGAAATGCTTAGAGTCATCAGAGAGTTCTCCCCCGCTTGGGTGCTTGGAGAAAATGTTGCTGGATTCCTCAACATGGGGCTCGAAAAGACGGTATCTGATCTGGAAGGAGCAGGCTATGAAGTCCGGGCCTTCGTACTACCTGCTCTCGCCGTCGGTGCGTGGCATGAGAGGAAACGGGTATTCATTGCCGGACACTTATCCGACGCCGGTGGCTTCCATTGGGAAGATGGATGTTTCCACTGCCCTCATTGGCAGGATGAAGAAAACGGGGACATTAAAGAAACTCAACTCGACGGGGACGCTCTGGCAGCCCAACCTGCAGATGCGGGTGTTCTGCACCCCGGAGGTAATGGAGCAGACGGGGACGGAGTTTCACGAACCGGAGACGGAGGAGCAGAAAGAGCTCTTTACGGAGGTTGTGGAGATTTCCATGAAACGGCACAAAATCAACCCGGACTGGGTGGAATGGCTGATGGGCTTCCCCATTGGATGGACGGACACAGGCTGTGGGAACAGGAGCCGGAGGGGGTAAGCCGGATTACGGAAGCGAACCCACTTTGGGGCAGCCGCATGTTTTCGCTTGGCAATGCGGTGGTGCCGCAGCAGGCCTATCCGGTACTGAAATGTATTGCAGATATTGAAACGGGAAGATGCAGGTCTTTCTGTCCGGAAAAGAAATAGTGCAATGGAAATGAAATATTTTTCTGTTTTGTAAATGTGATGTTCACTGCACTATTCAACAAGGAGAGCAGGAAGCCGGCAGGGAAATATCAGCCGGCTTCTGTTATCAGTAGAAATGGAGGTAAAAAAATGGGATTATTTTCAGATGGTTTCCGGGAACTGAAAAAGGCGGGGGAGCCCCTTTACAGGACACCGAAATCCATACAGGAAACGATAGAGATACTTTCGGTGGCAGAAAACGGTATTTTTGAGGTGGCAAAAAACCGGTATTCCAAAAGCTACCGTTTCATGGACATTAACTACACGACCACCAATGAGGAGGAGCAGGAAAGCATTTTTGAGAGGTACTGTAAATTCCTCAATTCTCTGGACTGTAATTTCAAAATCACAGTGAATAACAAAAACAAGGACATGGCAGATTTGCGGGAGATGGTGCTGCTTTCATACCGGCAGGACGGGTTTGACCGGTTCCGTAAAATCTACAATGACATCATAGAGGACAAAATCCGTGAAGGCAGGCAGGGGATTGAGCAGGAGAGGTATCTCACGCTTACGGTGGAGAGGAAGAACTTTGAGGAGGCAAAGGCACAGTTTGCCACGCTGGAGGCTGTACTGCACAAAGCCTTTGGGGAGCTTGGGACAGAGATAGGGCCGCTTTCCGGCAATGAGAGGTTAAGGGTGCTGCATGACTTTTACCATCTTGGCAGGGAGGACGGCTTTGACTTTGACATCAGGCACGCAAAAAGGGTAGGGGCAGACTTCCGCAATGATTTATGTAACGGAATGCTGAAATACTTCCCGGAGCATATCGAGGACGAGGGAAAATTTGTGAGGGCGCTGTTCATAAAAAAATATCCAAGCAGCCTGTCAGACCGTTTCCTCAATGAAATCACTTCCCTGCCTGTCCATTCCATTGTGAGCATTGACGTGGTGCCGGTGCCAAAGGATTTGACAACGAAAATACTGCAGAAGAAATATCTCGGCATTGAGAGCGACATCATCAAGCAGCAGCGGGTAAGGAATAAAAATAATGATTTTTCCTCGGAAATCTCCTATGCAAAGCGGATGGAGAAAAAAGACATTGAGGAAATCATGGATGACGTGCGGGAGAACGACCAGTGCTTATTTTATGCGGCAGTCAGCATAATCCTTGTTGCGGAGAGTAAGGAGGAGCTGGATAGCGTGACGGAGACGGTGGAGACCATTGGGAAACGCAATTCCGTTGTGATTGATACCCACTACCTGAAACAGCGCGAGGCATTAAACACCGCACTCCCCATCGGGGTACGGCAGGTGGAGACCATGCGCACCATGCTCACACAGTCCCTTGCGGCACTCCTTCCGTTCAACGTGCAGGAGTTAAACGATGCCGGGGGCAATTATTACGGCATTAACCAGATCAGCAAAAATATCAACGTCGGGAACAGAAAGACACTGATAAACGGGAACGGGTTTATCTTCGGGGTGCCGGGTTCCGGCAAGTCCTTTTTTGCAAAACAGGAAATGGGCAGCGTTTTCTTAAATACAGATGATGACGTGATAGTGATAGACCCAATGAATGAGTATTTTGACATTGCGGCGACTTACGGCGGTGCGGTAGTGAATTTATCTGCCTACACAAGGAATTTTGTAAATCCGCTGGAGGCGGATATGGCGCACATCAATGAAAAAGGGCTGCGGGAGGTAATCGCTGACAAGTCGGAGTTTATGCTTTCCCTCTGTGACCAGCTGTTAGGCAATGCCCTGAACCAGAAACACCACTCCATCATTGACCGCTGTGTCAGGGGGCTGTATATGGCAGCATGGAAACAGCAGAGGGTTCCGGTGATGTCAGACTTTTACCGGATACTCAAGGCACAGCAGGAAATGGAGGCACAGGAGTTAGCCCTTTCATTGGAGCTGTTTGTGGAGGGTTCGCTTAATATCTTCAACCACCATACAAACGTGGACGTGGACAACCGTTTCACGGTGTACGGCATACAGGATTTGGGGAGCCAGCTTGCGCCGGCGGCAATGCTTGTGATGATGGAGGCGATACAGCAGAGGATTTTAGACAATGCAAAACGGGGCAGGGCAACGTGGCTGTATATTGACGAGTGCCATGTCCTGCTTGGCAGTGAGTACAGTGCAAAGTATTTGCAGCAGTTATGGAAAAAAGTCAGGAAGCAGGGCGGATTATGTACCGGAATCAGCCAGAACGTGTCGGATTTATTACAGAATTATATTGCCACAACGCTTTTATCCAACAGTGAGTTTGTGGTGCTGCTAAAGCAGTCCAACGTGGACAGTGCAAAGCTGGCGGAGGCCATAGGCGTGTCCGATGCACAGTTACGGTTTGTCAGCAATTCATCAAGCGGTACGGGATTGTTAAAATGCGGGAATGTTGTCATTCCTTTTGATAACAGGATCAGCAAGGACACGGATTTGTACCGTCTGTATAACACGAACCTCCATGAGAAGATTGCAGAGGGGGCATTGCAGGGCAGCGGGAACGCTGGATTTGGGGATGTGCCCGAAGCAGCAGAAGCGGAAACGGAGCCGGCAGATGATTTTATGTCGGAATGGGCTACGCCGGAGGCATCAGCACAGGCAACAGAGCCGGCAGATAGTCTTATTCTAGGGTGGAATATGCCAGAAAATGGCATTGCGGACAGTATGGAGATATTTTCAGAGGACACCGCACCAACGAAAATATATGAGCCAAAGCACAGCAGGGCGGAAAGCAGGCAGGTTTTTTCAGAGCCGGTGCAGACGGAAAAGGCGGGGAATGACTGGATGATATATGGTTAGATTTTGCCGGGAGAAAAGGCAGACAAAATGATTATATGGTTTTGGCCGGGGAGGACGCTGGAAACAGCGTTCTTCCTGCATTTCAGGGTTATTTATGACGGCAGGGGAAAGGAGGTTCGGGAAGATTGAAAATCAGAAAAGCGGATGACAGGCCGATGGTAATCCATACAAAGAAAAAGCCCCGTCTGCATCTGCATACAGGTAAAAAGGCAGTAATCAGAAAAAAGGCGGAAAACACTTCCGTAACTGTAAACAGAAGAAAGCCGCATTTGGGTATCAGGGATAAATATGCGGAGTCCGGGAAGTCGGTCAAAGTCCGTAACCAGAGCTTAAAAGTGGTGGCAGCGGCAGGGGCGAGAGCCGGGGCGGGGCAGATAGAGGGCGGGGAAGAGATAAAGGAAAGCCTTGATTTGGCAGCCACAGCTACAGCCCCAGTAATGGGTATCACTTCCGGGGCGGGAAAACTGTACCGCAGGAAAAAGGCAGAAAACAAGGAGAAGGAAAGTAAAGCGGAGATTAAGAAAAATAAAATACAAAAGGGCAGCAGGCAGAGTGGAGTTTCAGATGGTTTTGGAAAAAAGGGAGGCAGTGCAAAAAAGGAGAATATCAGGGAAAAAGACAGAAATGGGAGAAAACGCAGTGGAAGAAAGGAAAATTCCAGTAAAAAGCGTGGGAGAGGTTCTGTCAATGGTGCCGTCAAAGGGCGTATGATTGACACCTTTCTTGATGCCTTCCAGACAGAGCGGCAGGAGCGGAAGGATTTGATTACTTCCACAAAATCGGCGGCAAAGGCGGCTGCCATGCTGCTGGTAAAACAAGCGGCGGTGGTGCTTGCCCCTTTACTTCTTGTTGTGTTTTTCGTGATTGCAGTTGTGGGGATTATCGTGGTGGCTGTGCTTGCGGTGATTTACAATTCCCCGCTTGCCATCTTTTTCCCATTGCCGGACACCGGGTATGAAAATCCCCGGACCGTATTAAGCGAGTATTACCGGGATTTTAACAGCCAGATTACCTCGCTGGAGGAACAGGGGTATGTTATCACTTACCAGAACAGTGAGGATGGTGTCCCCGTATCAAATTTTAATGACACCCTTATGGTGTATATGGTCAAGTACGGCACCGGGCAGGCGGCTTATGTCATGGATGATGAGGGAAAAAAGCACCTGAAGGAAGTTTTTGACGAGATGAATTACTGTGATAATTCCAGCAGTAAGACGCAGATTCCGGCAGGGGCTTCGTTGGGGGAAGTGGTTACCACGGGCTACTGTAACTGCTCCCTATGCTGTGGGAGGTGGGCAGGCGGGCATACCGCCTCTGGCACTGTCCCCAAGGCAAACCATACTCTGGCGGTGGATGCACACAGCCCAAAAGTGCCAATGGGGACAAAGATTGTAATGAATGGAAAGACGTATAAGGTGGAAGATACGGGTAATTTTGCCCGGTATGGTACGGATTTTGACATTTATTTTGACAGCCACGCAGCGGCGCAGGCATGGGGCAAGCGGAAAGTGGAGGCGTTTCTGGCAGAGGGGGACGAGAATACCGTGGAGGTCACGGTATCCGGCACGCTGGTACACAACCTGACCTATGAGGATTATCTGGCGCTGGATAAATTAACGGAGGAACAAAAGGACTGGCTGAAATCCATGATGGGTGATGATATGCAGAATAGTTTTCCTGCAGGCACTGGGGGACAGGCGGTTGCTGAGCTTGCCATGACAAAGATTGGGTGTCAGTACAGCCAGGACAGGCGGTATCAGGAGGGGTATTACGACTGCAGCTCCCTTGTGCAGAGACTGTACAAGGAGGCAGGCATAGACCTTCCGGCAACATCGGCAGCGCAGGGGGAATACTGTTATAAAAATGCTATGGTAATCAATAAGAAGGATTTGAAGCCGGGGGATTTGATATTTTATTCCTATGAAAAAAACGGGGAGTTCCGCAATATCTCCCATGTGGCGATTTATGTGGGGGATGGGAAGATGGTCCACGCCGCCAACCCGTCAAGGGGCGTGGTGCTTGATCCGTTACGGACAAACAGTGTTGTATTTTATGCCAGGCCGTATTAGGCGGTCCGGCATTTTGAAAGGAGAGGTATATGAAGATACAGGACATGGTTCTTGTGATAGAGAACACAAAAGGCAGCGAAAAAAATATGCTGATGACGTTAAAAGAGTATAAAGAGGAGTATCTTTTTGTGGCGTCACTGTCAAGGGAGCAGTCGGCGGAACTGCTGAAAGAGCTGTTTGACACCAAGTTTTCAGAGGCAGGGAAAGGATGGGCGGAATGTTATATTACGGCAAACCAAAGCTATTATGCTAAATTCTGTAACAGCGGTGACGAGCTGCAGTGCTTTCTCCACGGAAGTTACAATGATGACAAGGAGTTTCAGTTTGACAGGGAGAAAAGCAGCAGGGAATGTATGTGGGCGCTGGAAGAATATAACCTTGATGTAAATGGCGGGGCAAAAGGCTTCATGTTCCATTATGAGCAGAGAGAGCATGAGTTTAAGCAGGGGGAAGTCCTGCATAACTTCAACGGTACGGATTACAAAGTCGTGGAATGCTACAGCCCAAATAACATTTTGATGATGAACATGGCGTCAGGGCAGTTCCTGGTGGCGGTGGATGTGAAATATTATTCCCGTTATCCCTATGCAGGGGAATATACAAAGGACAATGCGGAGATGGGAATTGAATGGGGGCATGGCGTGTACCTGTCTGCCAGGCCGTCAGAGATTGACTTTGCGGCACTCAGGGCAGAGTATTGTGAGCCCTACCGGCAGAAAGGGGATTCGTTCTCCATTGAAATCCGTGAAGTGCTGTCAAGGGTGGAGAACATCGAGGCAGAAACACTTGGGGATGCCATTGACAAGGCGATGGAGCTTTACAAAAAATCAGAGGTTGTCCTTGACGCAGGGGATTTTAAGGATGTTTCCTATCTCCCGGCAAAGGCGGAAAGCAGATAGGGGGAGTTGTGTATGGGCGTTGAATATATGGCCCGCCAGATTTATCAGGATGTAATCACCAGAGTGACACAGACGGAGGCAGGCTGGAAGGCGGTCTGCCGTCTGGCAGGGCAGATATACCGGTATGAGTTTGACAACGTGCTTATGGTGTATGCGCAGAGGCCGTCAGCCACGCTGGTTGCGGACTATGACACATGGAAAAAGGTACACCGTTATGTGAAACGGGGCAGCAGGGGGATTGCCATCTTCCCTTCAAGGGCGTTAAAGCCGGGGATGCGCTATGTGTTTGACATCAGCGACACCGGAGGGAGAAATGTAAAGCTGACATGGGATTTGGAGGGGGAGAACCTGCCGGATTTATTGTCGGCACTCTGGAAACGGGGAGAGACCACGGAGGCACCTGGAACAGACAGAAAAAGCCAGCTAGAGCAGTTAAAAGCCTTTACAAAGCAGGAAGTGCGCGGTATTCTAAAAGAGGACTTCGGTAAGAGATTTGCTGAGGCCGTAATGCTTGCAGGACGTGAGATAACCGGCGGAGAGAATGAAACGCCAGAGCCTATCGCACAGGAATTGGTTTTTAACAGTATATTATATGTGGTAGGGACAAGATGCGGATTTGACCTGGGCAGCGGAGAACTGGACTTAGGTGCAATAGTTAATGTGAAGGACGAGGGCTGCATTAGCGTACTTGGTGCTCTGGTAAGTGACGTATCCTGTACTGTTCTTCGGAATATGAACCGTGAAATTATGAGTATTGAGAAGGAAAGGAAGGCAAGGCGGATGTCCCATTCGCCTGACAAGTTTGGGAAGGAATCCCCAAACTTGCAGCAAAATCTTTCCGGAAAAGGAGGCAGGAATGGCAGTGGAAATCAGTTACCACGAGGGAACAGACGGGATGCTGTACCCGGACATCAAAGCAGCGGAACAGACGGAAACAGGGACATTAGGGAAATTCGGAATCATGGCAATGGAGTATCTGGAGGAAAATTACCCGCAGAGGTATCGGAGCATGGTACGGTTCGGAATCCTCTATCCGAAACTGAAAGAAGTGGAGGAGGAGGCAAACCGGATGTTGGACAGCCTCATGGAGAAGTATCTGGAAAAACACAAGCCGGAGAATCCGGAGTCCACAATGGAAATGTTCCATATCAGGAAACAGGGGATGATGGAGGCAGAGGAAATCATCCGTCACGACCTCATCAATCAGTTTCACTAGAAACACAGAAAGAACTGAATAAAGAGCTGGATGACTTAAATTCATTTGGCACAAAGAGGGAAGCCGTTTTCAGACAGGCTTCTCTTTTTGATTATAAAGAAACAGGGATTGATGATGGGGAGGACGGAGCATATCAGACAGAAGAGTCGGAAGAAGAGCCTTTTGACGAATTTGCTATTCCTGACGAGGCAGACCAGATGGGTGTGCCGGATGCCGTCCGGTTTGAGCAGAGAAAAAATATAAATAATCTTTATGCTGCTTATGCCGATGATGTGGAGCTGACAGGCCAGGAAGAAAAAGAACCGCCTTTGGAAACTTCTGGCACTGGAGAGAAAGAGCAGGTTCCAGTGGCAGAAGATACCGAAAAGGCAGCACAGCCCCGTAACTATGTCATTGATATCCACAGGCAGGAGACCGGCGGGGAAAAGACACGCTATAAGCGGAATGTGGAGGCCGTTAAAGTCTTAAAGCAGGTGGAGGCAGAGCGCAGGCACGCCACACCGGAGGAGCAGGAAATCCTTGCAGGGTATGCCGGGTGGGGTGGCACTTCACAGGCATTTGATGAAAAAAACGAAAGCTGGCAGAAAGAGTATGCGGAGCTGAAAGCACTCCTTACCCCGGAGGAATACCGGGAGGCAAGGGCAACGGTCACAACTGCCTTTTACACACCGCCGGAAGTTGCCGCTGCCGTAGGGGAGGCACTGGTGCAGTTTGGCTTTGCTGGCGGGAACGTGCTGGAGCCTTCTATGGGGACAGGCCATTTCTTTGGAACCATGCCGGGGCAGTTAAGGGGCAGCAGGCTCTTTGGCGTGGAAAAAGATAACATCAGCGGCAGGATTGCAAAGATGTTGTACCCGCAGGCGGATATACAGGTAAAGGGGTTTGAGGAAACGGATTTTTCGGATAACTTTTTTGATGTTGTGGTGGGGAATGTCCCCTTTGGGGATTTTAAGGTCTATGACAGGAAGTATAATGCAGAGAATTTCAAAATACACGATTACTTTGTGGCAAAGTCCATCGACAAGGTAAGGCCGGGCGGTGTGGTGGCAGTGATTACCACGAAAGGGACAATGGACAAGAAAAATAACAGTGTCCGGAAATATCTGGCGGAGCGTGCGGAGCTGGTCGGTGCGGTCCGGCTTCCGAACAGCGCCTTCAAAGCGGAGGCAGGTACGGAAGTCACCAGTGATATTTTATTCTTCCAGAAAAGGGAGCGGAAAATATCAGCGGAGCCGGGCTGGATTCACCTCGGAATGACAGAAAACGGGGTGCCGGTCAACTCCTACTTCGTGGAACACCCGGAGATGATGCTGGGGCGCATGGAGTATGACAGCGGCAGGTATGGCAGTGATTCCAGTTATACGGTATGCGTCAATGATGAAGAAGATTTTGACCTGTACGGGGCGTTGCGGCTGGTGTTGGGCCGCCTTTCCGTGCAGATACCGGATTATGAAATTTTACAGGAGGAGGAACCGGAGGAGAGTATCCCTGCCGATCCGGATGTGAAAAATTACACCTACACATTTGTGGACGGGACACTGTACTACCGGAAAGATTCACGGATGTACCGTCAGGAGGCAGGGAATACCGTTCTTGAGCGCATACGGGGGATGGATAAATTACGGAAATGCACCAGGCATTTGATAAATATCCAGTTAAACGGCTGCAGTGAGGAAGAATTGAAGGCGGCACAGGGGGAATTAAGTTCTGTTTATGACAGTTACACAAAAAAATACGGTTATATCACTTCACAGGGTAATTCGAGGGCCTTCCGGGACGACGAGGATTACCCTCTTTTATGTTCGCTGGAAAATGTGGATGAGGAGGGGGTTGTCACGAAAGCGGATATGTTTACAAAGCAGACCATACGGGCAGGGAAAGAGACAGACCATGTGGAGACGGCGGTGGAGGCGCTGAACCTTTCCGTATGTGAATATAACGGCGTCAACCTTCCGTATATGCTTCGGATTTATGAGCCGGACATCAGCGGGAAAATAGAAGAATTAAGGAAGGGACAGCAGGGCAGCGGGCAGGAAGAAAAAAGCCTGCAGCAAAATGAAACTAGGGATGCCCTTTCGGAAGAAGTTGTTTTATCAGAAAAACTCACAGCAGAATTACAGCGGGCAAAGTTGATTGAGGAACTGAAAGGCATTATCTTCCTGAACCCGCAGAAATACCTTCCCCATGATGAGAACCAGGGGTGGGAGACGGCGGACGAATACCTGTCCGGCAATGTCAGGGACAAGCTGCGAATGGCAAAGGCGGCAGCAGGGGAACGCCCGGAGCTGTTCGGGGACAACGTGGCGGCGCTGGAGCAGGTACAGCCGAAAGACCTGGATGCCGGGGAGATAGACGTGCGGATTGGGACGACTTGGATTGAGCCGCAGGATTATGAGAAATTCCTTTATGAAACACTGCACACGCCGGAGCGGGCGCAGGCGAGGCGGTACGGCATTGGCTCTTCCGGGATACAGGTGCAGTTAAATAAATTCCAGATGGAGTGGTTCGTGGAGAATAAATCTTTAGATAAAACTTCCGTTGCAGCAACCAAAACCTACGGCACTTCAAGGATGGATGCCTATACGATTTTTGAGAATACTTTGAACCTCCGCACTGTTACAGTCCGTGACCGCATAGAAGATGGCGGGGGAAAATACCATTACGAAACAAACCAGAAGGAGACCATGCTGGCGAGGGAGAAGCAGAACCAGTTAAAGGAGGCGTTCCGGGAATGGATATTTGCAGAGCCGGAGCGCAGGAATAAATATGTCAGGTATTATAATGAGACCTTTAACAATGTCAGGCTGCGGGAGTATGACGGCAGCCATTTACAGTTTCCCGGCATGAACCCGGACATTGAACTGAAGCCGCACCAGAGGAACGCCATTGCAAGGATTCTGATGGGAGGGAATACCCTGCTTGCCCACTGTGTGGGTGCGGGGAAAAGTTTTGAGATGATGGCGGCGTGCATGGAGCAGAAACGCCTGGGCCTTGCGAATAAGACGGCCATGGTGGTGCCAAAGCCCCTGATCGGGCAGACAGCAAGTGAGTTTCTGAGGCTGTACCCTTCTGCCAATATTTTAGTGGCAACGGAGAGGGATTTTGAGAAACGCAGGAGGAAGCAGTTTATCTCCCGCATTGCCACCGGGGACTATGACTGTATCATCATGTCACACTCGCAGTTTGAGCGGATTCCGGTGTCAAAGGAAAGGCGGGAGATGCTGTTAAACCGCCAGATAGACGACATCAGCTTTGCCATTGCGGAAATGAAGGAACGCAACCAGGAACGGTGGACTGTCAAGCAGATGGAGGCGCACAAGAAAAGGCTGGAGGAGCAGCTGCAGAAAATGGCGGACGAGGTACGCAAGGATGACCTCATAACCTTTGAGGAG
This sequence comes from uncultured Clostridia bacterium, assembly GCA_947627045.1. Lineage (GTDB taxonomy): Bacteria > Bacillota > Clostridia > Oscillospirales > Ruminococcaceae > UMGS1601. Next base: position 51,409 of record CANQUM010000003.1, on the reverse strand, counting down.
CTTGGCATTGATTCCATCATGTGTGACGAGGCCCACGCCTTTAAGAACCTTGCCGTTTTTTCAAAGATGAACGTGGCGGGCATTACCGGGGGCGGCAGCCAGAGGGCGATGGATATGTACCTGAAATGCCAGTATGTGAATGAGGTGAACGGCGGCAGGGGGATTGTCTTTGCCACGGGGACCCCGATCAGCAATACGATGGTGGAGATGTATGTCATGCAGCAGTTTTTACAGAAAGACACACTGGAGCAGCTTGGCATTTACCATTTTGACAGCTGGGCGGCAAACTTCGGGGAGCAGACGACGGCGCTGGAGCTGGATGCCACTGGCAGCGGGTTCCGGTTCAAGACGAGGTTTAATAAATTTACAAACCTGCCGGAGCTGATGAACATCTTCCGGGAGACGGCGGACATCCAGACAAGGGACATGCTCGACCTTGACACGCCGGGGCTGCGGGACGGGAAATATATTATCGTGGAGAGTGAGCCGGACTGGTATGTGAAGCAGGTCATGGAGACCTTTGTGCAGAGGGCAGAGGCAATCCGCAGCGGCGGCGTCAATCCGTCGGAGGACAATTTCCTCAAGATTACCCATGAGGCAAGGCTGTTAGGCACAGACGCAAGGCTGCTGGCACCGGATGCGCCGGAAAATCCCGGCGGGAAATTAAACAGGGTGGTGGAAAATGTGCTGTATGAATACCACAGGGCAGAGAGTGAGGGGAAAACCGGCACACAGCTTATTTTCTCTGACATTGGCACGCCGAGGCGGGCATGGAGCCGGGATATGCTGGATACACCGTGGCATGAAACAGGGAGCTTTGACGTTTACAATTATATCAAGACGGAACTGGTAAAGCAGGGCATCCCGGCGGAGGAAATCGCATTTATACACGATTGTAAGACAGACGCACAGAGGGACGCCCTGTTCCGTGAAATGCGTTCCGGCACAAAAAAGGTGCTGATCGGCTCCACGGACAAGTGCGGCACCGGCGTCAACGTGCAGACGCACCTTGTGGCTATGCACCACTGCGACTGCCCGTGGAAACCCTCAAGCATAGAACAGCGTGAGGGGAGGGGGCTGCGGCAGGGCAATGAGAATGATGAGGTGGCTGTGTACCGTTATGTGACAAAAGGGACCTTTGACGCATACAACTGGGCGCTGGTCGAGAACAAGCAGCGTTTCATCTCGCAGGTCATGACGGGCAGATCCGTATCAAGGAGCTGTGAGGACGTCGATGAGGCAACCCTTTCCTATGCGGAGATAAAGGCGGTGGCTGCCGGGAGTCCGCTGATAAAGGAAAAGATGCAGATAGACAATGACGTGCAGCGGCTGAAAATGCTGAAAGCCACCTATGACAGCCAGCGTTATGCCATGCAGGACAGTTTCATGGTGAAATTCCCGAAACTGATTGCGGCGGCAGAGGAAAAATTAAAATGTGTCCATGAGGACGTCAGGGAGCGTGACAGGAGGCTGCTTGCCGGGGCGGATTTTTCCATTAAAGTGGGAGGAATTACGTTTACAGAGAGGGTGGATGGCGGCACCGCTTTCCTGTCTGCCGCCGGTAAATGTAAGACAGGCACAACGGAAGAAGTGGCGGAGTACAAAGGCTTTTCTGTCCTTGTGGAAAAGAACTTCATGGGGGCAGATTATCTGGTGCTGCGGGGAAAGACAGAATATAAAGCAGAACTGTCAACCTCCCCGGTAGGCTGCATGACAAGGCTGGAGAACCTCTTTAACGGGATTCAGGGAAACATCGGCTTCCTTGAGGAAAGGCTGGAAAAATACCGCCTTGACATGGAGCAGGCAAAGTTGGAATATGGCAAGCCGTTCCAGTATGAGGAAGAACTGAAAACAAAGCTGGCAAGGCAGTTTGAGTTGAATAATCTGCTGGATTTGGAAAACCGGGAGCCTTCGGCGGAAGAACGCAGCCCAGAAGAACAGAAGCCGGAAGCCGGCCATGCGGTGGCAGGGATTGATTCAATGGAACCAGAGACGGAAATCAGCCGTGTGGCGGAGCCGTCATACGGTTATGGGACAGAGAGGGAGGAAAAACGTTGAGAAGTAAAAAAACAGTTATTTTAATTCTGATTGGGATAGCCATAGCGGCTGTCCCTTTTCTTCTGCGGCTGCGGGGGCAGCAGAGGGCAGACCAGTATATCAACCAGTTGGAGGAGGAAGAAGATGAGGAGGAGAGTAAAGAAACCGGCAACCGTAAAAAGAAGGCTTCCCCACATCTGGCGGAGGGTGCCGCCGGGATTGTGGAGATACCGGACCTCAAAATAAAATACCCGGTATTTGAGGGGACAGGTGCGGTACAGCTGAATGAGGGGATCGGACACATGGAGAATACCGCACCTTTATGTGGAACCGGCAACTGTGTCCTTGCCGGGCATAACGGCAGCAGGCGGGGGATTTATTTTACCAACCTCGGCAGTATCAGGGCAGGGGCAGAGGTGACACTGACCACAAAGGCAGGCGTGACACACAGTTATACGGTGGAGGAAATGCGGGTGGTAAATCCCTATGATGGGTGGGTAACGGAAGAAAGCGGTACGGAGGTTCTTACCCTGTTCACCTGTGCTGACCATGGTACAAGGAGGTTTGCCTGCAAATGTGTTCCGGTCAGGGACTATGACAGCGAAAGGGGGGATGCGGACAGCGAAAATGACAGCAGCTCAAAAGCCGTAACAAAATAATTTGTGCAGTATGCACTGGCAAAAGCCGGCACAGCCGGTTATGCAGAAAAGGAGGACTTTATGAAGTATGAGATTACCGTAGGGGAAGTAAAGACACAGAACAGCAATGTAAGGGGCTATGCCTCCGTGGTATTCGGGGACAGCTTTAAGGTCAGCAACATCACGATTTTGGCAGGCAGGGATAACCAGCTGTATATCTCCATGCCGCATTACAAGAGCAAAAATCAGGACGGGGAAAGGAAAGACATCTGCTATCCGACCACAAAGGAGTTCCGCGGGGAGCTGGAGGCAAATATTCTTCTCGCACTGGAGAACCTGAAGCAGACAGGGCAGAAAAAATACCTTGTGGGGGACGGGCAGGACAGGGAGCTGCCCTTTACTGTGTCGGTCACGCCCTTTGAAAAGGAAAACAGAAGTATCCGGGGGCTTGCCCGCATTTATCTGGATGACTGCTTTGCCGTCAGCAATATCAGCATTGTCATGGGCAAAAAGGGGCTGTTTGTATCCATGCCGTCATATAAGACAAACCAGATAGACGAGAATAACCGGAGTGTTTACCGTGACATCTGTTATCCGGTTACCGGGGAGTTCCGGGAGAAAGTAAATAACCTGCTGACGGATGCCTATGAAAAGGCAGTGGCGGAAGTACAGGAGAATGTGCTGGGGCAGGCAGATGGATTTATGCCAGTACAGGATTCTTCGGATATGGATTTCCCAGATATGGATTTGCCGACAAGATAAAAAGGTGCGAAGTTTTCCTAATGCATGGGAGAACCATGCTAAGGAAAACTAAATCAAACCTATGAAGAACGCATAGCGAACAAGTTCGCATTAACAGTGTTCTTTGCACTGGATTTTTTGAGGAAAAATTGATAATCTGCCGGAGCCGGGGGGACGTTTTATTATAAAATGCTGTCTATAGAAAGTGGAGGCGTTTTGCCCGGTTCCGGTGCTGTGAAAGGAGAGGATGAATTTGGCAGGGGGACAGGCAATCAGCAGCGATACCCGCATTGTGGAACTTCTGGAGTTACTGGCGAATAACCAGATGGGCGCACAGGCAGAACAGGTAAAGCAGATGTGTGAGTATGTGGAGACGCTGGAACAGAAATTATCTTTTATGACAGAGGAGATAAAAAGTGTGCGGCAGGAACTGGTGTCCATGAAAGAGGACACTATAGCAAGGCATGTGAAGGACAGTCTGCAAAAAACGGCAGATGTGTTACAGAAACAGTGCGATTCCCTCAAACAGCAGATAAAAAAAGTGAAAGAAAATATCTGCGGGAGGGCAGGGAAGATTGTGGATGCGGCAAAGAGGAAAGGCCAGAGAGCCCTTTATAAAGTAACGCAGGTAACCGGCATGAAGAGAAAGCTGGCTGCCATAAAAGATAAGGTGGACCGGGCAATCGACAGGGTAGAGAGTCTGGAGAAAGCAGTGGAGGAATGCCGTGGGCAGCAGGGAAAGGACCAACAGGCGGAAACTCCGATACCATGCCTTGCGGTAGCAGAACCGCAGGTGGAATATGGTGCGGAACTGTTTGAGCAGTATCAGAGGGAGCATGGTGCGGAACAGATGACTGAGGCAGCAGGGCGGACGGTAACGCAGGAGGTGGAAAAAAGCAGATAGAAAATGCCGTGTATGAGGGGGGTATGTGTAACAGCATACCTCTTTTTTGATGTGGCAGAAAATTTTCTTGTATGTAATCTGTTTTTTGATATAATAAGTGTAGTTTTCGGGATTTATTATCCATATCTGGTAATAAAATCCAAATAATACTATGAGCGGAAGAAATCAGGTGAAAAATTTGGGCAGGAAATACTATTTAATTGATACGGAAAACGTCGGAGACAGATGGCTGGATATGCCGGGGAAAATCCGCAGGAAGGACAGGATTATCGCTTTTTATACGGAGCACCATTCAAAGCATTTGGAAGAATTTTTGATGAAACAGGTACATAATCCCAAAATTCTCTGGCTGGAATGTGCGGCGGGAAATAATGCGCTGGATTACCAGTTGATTGGGGTGCTGTCCTATCTGGTGGCGAAGCATCCGAAAGCATCGTTCTGCATTTATTCCAATGATAAAGATTATCAGTCTGCCATTGATTTTTGGAAAAGCCGGGGGATTAAAATCCGCCGGAAAGGTTTTGAAATCAAAAACAAGAAAAAGAATAAAAAGAAAAAAGCACAGAAGGGGAAAAATAGTGTTGTGGAAATTTCTCCGCAGAAAAAAATGATTCCGGCGGCAGCAGCCGGGGAGAAAATTGCAGGGCGGGGGAAATTGACAGAGGAACAGTATGTGACGGAGATTGCAAAGTCGGTACCGGTTTCCAATTTAGGGGGATGGTATCAGGCTCTCACTGCCATTCTGGGGCAGGAAAAGGGGCGGGACTGGTATTTGAAAATTCGGGATGATTCTGAATTGCAGGAGACTCTTTCAAAATACTGTACAGGCGACGAATATTTTCGAGGGGTAAATCTGATTGCCACAGTGCTGGATGTGCATGATTTGGATGTGGCGAAGGCAGAGGATGCGTATCGGATTATCCGGTCACATAACCGGAAAAACTTAAAAGCGATTAAAGCGGATTTCGACAAGAGATTTGGAAAAAGACAGCAGGGATATTTTAAGGCGCTCCGCCCGCTGATCCGGGTAATTAAGGGGAAATGAGATGTCCCATTTAGATTAAGGAAAATGGTTCTGATACAAAGACAGGGAGATTGGCTTTCTGTCTTTTTTGTTTGGTATGTATAAGCTGGAAGGACAGTTTTTAACGGCAGAAATAAATTAAAATAATTACAAAAAACAGGCTGACTTCTGAAAAGGAGCGCGGTATAATTTTGGTAAATAAAGATAAGCATGCTATTTTTATAAAATTACTGATGGTTTACAGGATAAGGAGGCGACGATATGGGGAGAAGAAAACATATAAGGACAATTCTCTTTGCACTGGCACTCATGCTGGCACTGCCCGGCATGGTGGCAGAGGCGAAAACAAAGCCCGGACTGGCAGAAAAGAAAAAGGCAGTAACAGCAGGGCAGACATACCAGTTAAAGTTAAAAGGGGTGTCCCGCAGGGCGAAAGTAAAGTGGAAAACCAGTAAGAAAACAGTGGTGTCCATTGCTAAGAAAAAAGGAAACACCGTTACCCTCAAAGCAAAGAAAAAGGGGACCGCACTGGTTACCGCCACCTATAAGAAAAAGAAGTATAAGTGCAGGATTACGGTCAGGGCAGAGGAAAAGAAACAGGAGCAGGCGGCAGACAATCCGGCATTGAGCAGCAGTGACGTGGCATTATATTATCTTTCTGATGAATATAAGGATTACATAACCTATGACAGCAGCCATCTCCGGGAATACCGCTTCCGTGTGTCCGGGACAAAGAAAGAGGTAAGGGACTGGAAAATAAGCGGAGAGGATGCGGATTTTTTCAGCATTACGGAATATGGGCTGCTGCAGATGGATTGGGAACCGGCTTATACTGAGCCATGTGTAACAGCAACGGTAACCGCTGTCCTAGAGGATGGGAGGAAACTGACGGCGAATGTGCAGGGATATTCCGAAGGGAATATTTATATGGACACTATATTTTCTGACTTTGTAAAAAAGTATATTACTTCTGATATGACGGAGAAAGAAAAGGCGGATAAGGCAGCATGGTATATCAGTGCAACCTCCGATTATGAGCTGTATAATGACAAATGGACTGATATTTTCCTCAAGGGAAAAGGTGACTGCATGGCAAGCCGCTGTGCCGTACAGGTTCTCTGCAATTACATGGGGATTAAGGCATTGGCCTGTATGAATTACGATGCACATGGGCAGACACTGGTCTTTGCCGATGGGAAGTTTTATCTGGTGGTTACTGGGTATAACGAGCCAAAGCCGCGGAGTTATTCCATGTATGAAATCAGCGGCAAAGGGCTGGAGGAACTGGCAGAGGAAAATCATATAGATTTGAATTACTTTTACAAATAGACGAGGAAATTTATTTTAGCAACTATATTTGGATTTCAAGATTATATTTGAGAGGTTTGAATTAAAAAATATAATAATTGTGTAATTTTTTTGTTTAAATGAGGAGTATTATTTTTGAAAGGAGAAAATATCAGATAATATACAAAAGAAATTGGGACACAAAGGCATTGCAAGGTAATATTAATTTTGGGAGGTGAAAGGATTGGATGATAGTGAGATAATTCAATTATTTTATGAACGATCGGAACAGGCAATTACAGCTTTAGAAAAAAAGTATGCAAATATACTTTTTTCCGTATCCTATAATATTTTAAAAAATAGAATGGATGCAGAGGAATCAGTTAATGATGTATATTTAGCAGTTTGGAACACGATACCACCTCAAAATCCTAATCCGTTATTAACTTATTTAATGCGAATTGTGAGAAATATTTCTATAAAAAGGTATCATAAAAACTCTGCCATAAAACGCAACAGCTATTATGATATTGCATTAAGTGAGTTAGAAAATAGTCTTTCAGATATTGAATCTGTTGAGGAAAAGTATGAGGTAAAAGAATTAGCGGAAACTATTAACATATTTTTAGACAAAATAGATAAGAAAAATAGGAGGATTTTTGTTCGAAGATATTATTTTGCTGATTCTATTGAAGAAATTGCTAAAAAATTTTCGTTAAGTGAAAATAATGTTTCTGTGCGGCTTCATAGGCTTAGAAATAAGTTGAAAAAATATTTAGAAAAGGAAGGATATGGCATATGAAAAAAGAAAAAATATCAATGGTTTTAGGAGAATTGGCTGATCGTCATATTGAGGACGCATTGTATTGTGAACAGCATGCATATTCAGGAGGGTGGAGAAGGTGGCAAAAGGCAGTGGCATGTGTCGCATTAATAGCATTTTGTATTTTTGGTATGACAGGAATTGCGTTTGCTGCTAATGCAGAGTTTAGAAAAATGGTTGTTGAGTTGGTTTCAAGTTTTTCGGAGGAAGAAAAGACACAAATTAGAAATGGACATGGAACTACAAGTGTGAACAGAACTGATACCCTTATTGAATTTTTGCATAATTTTAATGATAATAATATGGGAAATGGGGTAAAGGTTAAATATAGTGAAAGTGGATTTGATTATGTTGTTCTGGAGAAAAATAGCAAAGATATTAATATAATTGTGACTTGCGAGTCTGACCAGTTGAAATTGCTTGTAAATATGAGAGGAGAGGAAATAGAAGGGGGAATCCAAGCATGGAAAATAACATCTTATCAGTTGGTTTCATTTAAAGAGGCCGATGAATTGTTGAATTCGTTTTCGAAGGAATCTCAAGTAGCAACGGTTGATGAAGATAACGATGAAATAAGGGATGATCCTAAGGACAGTGTTATATCGGCAAGTAAGCAGCGTGGAAAAATCTATAATGCTTTACACAAGGAAGAGGAAAATGTTATAACATTAACCAAAGAGGAAACTATAGAATTTAAATCTATTTTCGAAAGTTATACAAATGACGAAATTGGTTGGGAGGGGCAGGAATATAATTATATTATTTTGTTTGATGAAGTTGATTATATGATAACAGAGGATGGCTTTGTGATTAAAGAAGATAAAAATACCACTAGTGCTTTTAAAATGGAGAGTCAAGATTTGAAAAAAGTAATGAATTTATTTGAACGGTATAAAATTAAATATCAGTAAAAGCTACAAAAAATACTTTTATGATTCACGCAAAATAAGTTTTCAGTCTGAAAAGAATGGAAGTGAGGTGTAGTGGTGGCTATGGTGATTGACGACAATGTAGTAGATGCAAATTCATGCAAGCTATTTGGCGGAATATGAATTTGTCAGTAAAAAAGTGGCTCTGCCATATAAATAAGTAGTAAATAACCCATAATGGAAAACATTTTCCTTGTGGGTTATTTGCGTTCTTTTAGTGATTAAGCGTTAATGAACAATAAGAAACCGAAGAGACTCCATAATTTTTAATTATGAGTATGTATTTTCTGTCTGCTATTACCTCGGTTACTAAATGTTGTAAGAATATTGCTAGGATAAATAATGCCTCTATGTAAGTTGAAGTTATTGTGGAAATCAGATAGGACCTGTAACCGTCAGAAACTGTTCCACCTGCAATTCAAAATCTATCAGAATGTTAATCTGAAAATCCATAAGTTTTCTCCTCCTACTACTACGATGTGTACTGCACTATGATTCGGAGAAAACTTATCCGAGAAGAATTGTGAAAAGACAGCATTTTTCTGATTTTCCATTGACTTCTCGGATAATAATTCTAATGGGATAATTCAGATTCCATCTTACGATGGACACCCTTGCCTTCGGCTATATCTTTCCAGCTACCGGGCGGATTTAGGGCTTGCACCTGTTGGAAACATGCGCTACTAGGCGCACTAGAAAAGGAGCTACGCACTAATCAATCATTTAGTGCGACAGCCCCAAATAAAGAAAAGGCTGTTATTTTCGGAAGTTTGTTTATCTGCTTTTGCAACAGCCTCTATAAGATATGCAATATTTTTTTGCTTTACGGCAAATCTGACATATCTACATAAACCCAATGGCTTGCATTTGCAGCGAATCCTAATGACTTGGCAACTGTAAGGCAAAGATCAATTCCCGCGGGGTTCGTCACTACACGCCCACTCCCATCTTTTCCGTTATTATAATCTTTCTTAAAAGCTGCCCAAGCTTCAGGTACAAAACGTTCCAAATCGGTAAATTTGCGACGGGGATTAGCAGCGGACTTAGAATCCCAATAGTTGTCGTTTGTATTCCACGGACCAACATCATTAACAGGAATGCTTTTTTTAGTTTTATCCTTATATGTTACATTTACCGTAAATTTTTTGTTGTAATACTGTCTTTTGGCTTTAGGTATGTCGGAGGTCCAACCCCTAGTTGCAAATTTGACATATTTATCAGGGAGAGCTACTTCATTTGAAGTGTCAGCGTTGAATTGGGTTGCATATACATGAACCTTGCTTTTTTTGTCTCCTGCACTGGCGAGATCAATTGCCTCATCTTCCCTTTCGTAATTCTTCTCTTCCTCCCACCAGTTTTCCATCCATGTTTCATATGAGCTGAATTTTTCGCCGAGTATGACAGATGTTTCTTCTACAGCCTTAGCAAGAATATCTAATACTTCATCGTTTCTTGTTTCAATGCTTTCTTCATGGCGATCAATGTAAGAGATAAGGTTACGTGTGCTTAATGCACTCATTTTTAGTTCTGAGTAAGTTTCTTCTGATAATTCCAATTCACGTTTGAAATTTTCCTGATCCTTAGCCAGTTTTTCATCACCTTCTGTGAACAAAAGGTAATATAAAAGTTCTTTGGTTTTTAATGCTTCCATATAGAAGTCTCCTTTCGTTAAAACTTGTTTTTTGTTACATCTATATATTAAAGCAAAATATGGCGATATTTCTTTATATGTAAAAAACACGAAGATAAATGCTAAATTCAATCAGAATGTAACTTGATTTGAATTTTGAACTTGAATTGGTGTTTATATGCGAAGGAACTTCTAACAAATGGGGTTTCTGTCTTCTATCATTAGAAAAGTAGCGTGGTATAATTTCGGTAAATAAAGATAGCTATTACCTCGGTGATATTTTTATAATATCACGATGGTTTACAAGGTAAGCAGACAATATGAGGAGAAAAAATATATAAGGATAGTTCCCTTTACACTGGCACTCATGCTGGTACTGCCCGGCATACTAGGGAACCTTTAGGGGCGAGAATTCAAGAGAACGATAAATTCTGATAGCACATAAAATTACTGCTCAGTGTGTCAAAGGTATTTGCGAAAGATTCTGTATGAACGGGCAAAGACTGAAATAAATAATATGTTAAATGCTGTGGAAGAGAAGGCATATGGTGGATTTGTAAGAATCTGTCATATGCCTTCTTCGTTTTCTTTTGCCACGATGGTATTTGTGGATTCGTTCAGGATTACCAATATTGCAATCCTTACAAGGAGAGATTATAAAACAAACAACTAATCAATTGATTTTTGAAATGTGTTGTCTGTTTTTAGTATCTAGGACAATATTTTTTACAAATTGACTCCTCTTTTTGACATTGTATTATATTATGGTTCTAACTTTGGTAAAATTAAAAGAGCATATATTGAAAATTTGGATATTTATATATCGCGAATATGAGTATTAAAACGGATGTGATAGAGTAAAATCATAATTGAATAATTATGATTGGAGTGATATTTTGAATACTCGTATAAGGGAATTGCGTGAGCAGTATGGTTTAGGGCAGGAGGCACTGGCTAATTTCGTTGGTTCCTCTCAACAAACAATTAGTAGAATTGAAAATGGTAAATGTACGCCGCCGGTAGATTTAATGGTTAATATAGCGAAGCATTTTAAGGTGACAGTAGATTACATTTTATGTTTATCTGAGACGAAACGGAATTTAGATGGGCAATTGAAGATTAATCAAGAGATAGATGAATTTTACGATATTGTATCAATTTACAAGGAGCTGAATGATTCCAACCGTAAAACCATAATGGTTTTGTTGAATCGTTTAAGAGAGGTACAGAAAGAAGGGGGATAATTTGCTTAATATAGGAGTATGTGATGATGATTTGATTTTTGCGTCAAAAATAGAAACTATGCTTTTGGATATTGGGAAAAAAATGATGATTGAGATGAATATCGAGGTGTATTCTGATGGCTGTGAATTATGGAGAGATTTTCATGCAGGAATTCTTTTTGATATTTTATACTTGGATATAGAAATGATACAGATAAACGGAATAGATGTTGCTAAAAAAATTAGAAAAAGTGATTTAGATGTCATCATAATTTATATTTCTAACTACGAAAATTATTTTATTGAACTTTTTGAGGTAGAACCATTTAGATTCATAAAAAAGCCGGTGGATGAACACATTTTTAGCAAGTATTTTGAAAAAGCTTATGAGAGAATATTGAAAAATGATGTGCATTTTGAATACAAATTCAATAAAATTTCACACAAGATGTTACTGAAAGATATACTATATTTTGAAAGCTCTGGCAGAATTATTTTGATACAGGGAAAACATGAAAACGGGAAGTTTTATGGTAAACTCAATTTGGTAGAACGAAAAGTGGAGAATGAGAATATACCATTTTTGCGGATTCATCAATCATATTTGGTCAATTATAGATATATTAAAGAAATAAGTTTTTACAAAGTTATTCTTTTTAATGGTGTGGAATTACAAATTAGTGAAGATAGACAAAAAATTGTTAGGGAGAAATATAATAATTTGATGGGAGGAGAATTCCTTGACTGAGAGTTTATTGTTCTATTTGATATCTTCTTTTTTATTTCTGGCAATTATCAAAGAGGCGATGAATATATTTTTTATTAAAAAGGAAGTCTCTTTGTTATTTTCTTTAGTCTCTTGGATGGTTTTCTATATTCTGGAAACGATAGGGACAAATTATATAAATATTCCGATTTTGTTGTTGTTTTTTGAAATAATCAGTAGCTTTGTGCTTTGTAATATTTTGTATACTGGCAGTATTAAAAATAAAATACTTTGGATTTTGTTTACTAATTTGCTGGGGATGATTATTGAAAGTATTGTGGGATATTTTTTTATGATTATAGAGATGGGTGTAAGCGATACACAAGTTTTAGGTTCTTTTGTTTCTAAAATTGTTATGTTAATAGCTTTGCGTTTGTTAAAAATATTTTTGCAAGAAAGATTAAAAAGAGATATTTCTTTTGGCTATTGGATTGCTTTATTGCTCATTCCTCTGGGAAGTGTTTTTGTTTTGAATACATTGTTTTTATTGTGCGAAAATACAAGAGAAAAAATGCGTCAATTTTCGCATTGTTGTCATCGGCTATGATTTTGGCCGTGAATTTTATGATATTCCGCATATATGAAGAATTATCTGAAAAATTAGAGATGCGAAAACAACAAATTATTTTCAATAAGCAGATAGAATTGTGTAAAAATCAGATTATGGAGAGGGAGGAGTCGAATTTAAATATCAGGAATATTAAACATGATATTGAAAATCATTTGTTGTGTATTCGGGAATACATAGATAGAGATGAAATGGAATTTGCGAAAAATTATATAGAGGATTTATTGTATGCTGAAAACTATTTTAGTGCTAATTCTAGCATTGATAGTGGTAATATTGTTGTAGACACTTTGCTGAATTATAAAAATAATATTATGAGGGAATTAGGAATAAAATTGATGACTCATATAGAAATTCCATATGAATTTGGCTTTAATGATGCGGATGTTTGTGTGATTTTAGGGAATTGTTTAGATAATTCGATCGAAGCAGTGCGTAATATTTCTGATCAGAACCAAAAGTATGTTGTAGTAGAATTTGTGTATAGAAAGAATTGCCTGTTATTCAAAATATGTAATCCATATAGGGGGAATATCAAGAGAGACAGGCATGGGAATTTTCTTACAACGAAGAAAGAGCCTGAAAATCATGGCATTGGCTTACATTCTGTTAAAAAAGCTGCAAAAAAGTATAACGGCTTGGTTGATATATCAGACAATGGAAATATATTTGAAGTGCGTGTGTTGTTGTATTCGTTAGGAAAAAATTACATATAAACTCGTAATTATTACATGATACATTTTATGCGTATTGTAAATGGTATGATTTGAAAAAAAAGGAGGAACATATCATGTTACAAAAAATTAAGAGTTTATTGGTGAAAAGGACCGATTTGGCATTAGGAAACTTCGCTATGGCATTTGCAGGTGGGTCGGTTCAGAGATTCTGCTTTTATATTTTTCATCAGCCTAAGATGCCTGAAGAATTGATGGAATCGGATGAACAGTAAATATGGAAAAGCTGGCGCATGCCTTGACCGATTATTTGCTATCTAAAGGGAAAATCGTAGAGGAGAAGAGCCGCATATATCAGTATGGCTTTCAGATTGGTTTGGAAGTATCACTGAATACCATGGTTAGTATATGGATTGCGATTTTTTGCCATATGGAATGGGAAACCATAATTTTTTTCGGTGTTTTTATTCTTTTACGATCCTATGCAGGGGGGTTACATATGAGAACATATATAAGCTGCTTGATATGTTCTTGTATGTCGCTCCTTGGCTTGTTGCTTGTTGTTAAGTATGTAAATATGACAAGTTTTTCCTCGATGTTGATAATATTGTTTTCTTTAGTTGCAATAAAAGCATTGTCACCGGTGTTGGATATTAATAGACCTGTCAGTAGCAAGGAGTTAATAAAATTTGCAAAGAAGCTAAATTATTCTATGGCTGGAATTTTATTTTTTTCGTTGGTGTTGCTGTTTATGCAGTTAAATAGGTTACTCTCAATGGTGGCAGCTACAACATTATTTACAGTTTTTATTCTTTTGGCTGGTAAGATAAAATATAGAGTAGATAGTAAAATAATGGAGCAAAATAATGGGGATATCCGTTGAAGCTTTTTCAAGCAGATATTCCTTTTTTATTGGATGGAGATAAGTACATTGAAAATATATTATTTAGGGAAGAATAAGCCATCGTATTTAGATGATTATGGGGATATTTTGTTTTGCGAATATGAACAATGTAATCAGATGAAGTTGATGGAATTAGCGAATGACTGTGATTTATTATTGATAGAGATTAAGAAAGAGAACATTGGCAAGATAATAAAGTGGATATTTTGCCTGCATTGTAAAGAAAAAATACCAATTTTAGCGATAATAGAAGGCTGTACTACAGCAGATAAGTTAAAGCTGATTAGATTTGGCATAACGGATTATATAGATGAGAAATGTAACTTGAATGAATTTCAAAACAAGATGAATACAATGTTGCGTATAGTTAAATGGAAAAGACAACGCATTGGACAGTAAAAAAGGGATACAGAATGTTAGAGGCAAATGCTCCGACAGACTGTATCCCTTTTTTTATGCTGTCGAAAAATTTCCCTTTATCGAGAAAAATGTAAAAGCAGGTTACCGCCCTTGTTTTGATTTTTTCAAAAAAATTAAAATGAAATTAAGAAAGAGAAAAGACAGGAAAACTGTTCTTAGAATAAAAAGCGGCTTATGTCAGCCGGGCGGACAAAGACGGCACGAAAAGAATGTCATGATCCCACAAGGGATTATGGCATTTTTTAATTCGACAAATTCTTGGATATTTCTAATTCCTTTTCTATTATTCTACTTCAAAACACCATCAGAAACACACAAAAGGCGAACTATACGGTGCCGTTCTCCGACCATCTTCTGATTTTCAATAAAAAACTTGCAAATTAGTTTAAGAAAACCAGGAGGTTAGAATATGTATTATGATGTGCAGAAAAGCGCAGAACGGATACGAAATCTTAGGACAAGCAATAATTTAACACAGAATGAGGCGGCGGAGAAAATGGGATTTTCCTTCAGTGGGTACCGGAAATTGGAGGGCGGCTGGAATGGAGGAAGTGTGGACAGCTTGATGCAGGTGGCAGAATTTTACCATGTATCGTTAGACTACCTTGTTTATGGGGAAAAGCCAGAATACATAAGTAGCTTATTAAATGGATTGACGGAGAAGCAGAAGTGCATTGTGCTATCTAACATGGCAAATCTTGTGGAGAATTTGAAGGAATATCAATAGAGGTGTCCGTGTGGCGGTCACTAAAAGTGTCCGAACTATGGACTCTTAATTTTGAGGGAAAGGTAATACAATGGCATTACAAACTGAATAGGACAAGCACACATTCCGATATATTTTCGCTTTGCCATATGGCAGAGTGGCCGGAACCCATTTCGTGCCATGATAATCTTGCATAGTGGTTTGAAAATCACATTGTTGCCCGTGAAGGATTGGAGCAGAGGTTGCGGTCTACCAGAGCAGCGTCTGGAGGTAATGAATTATACGGACACCACGATTGCAGAAGATGATCCTTTCGTGGGAGTGGCGTCTTGCACATGAAACCGGATGGGCTGGTGGAAGTGCAGTGGGGGCGGGCGAGGCTCCGTGTGTGTAACCCGGCTGGGGGAAAAAGGTTTGAAGTTTCACTACCGCATGAAAATACCATGTTAAGTGAAACTATATCAAACCTATAAAGAACGCAGATTCAGCGTTCTTTCAAAAGGGGATGATTGGCTGCTTATGCAGCCGGTTGTCCTCTGATATAAACGCTTTCGCCTAAAAAAGAATCAACAAAAATAGGGATAAAAGGCTTTGAGGGGGCGTGAGCGTTTATATGGGAGGATAACATAGCCGGCAGAGTTTTTCCCTATGGAACAATAACAGATATTTTGAATGGGAGGTCATTTATGATGAGTTATGAGGAAAGCCCGATTGTTAAGGGTGTTCTCTTTATGAGCAGTATGAAATGCCAGGAGAATGTGGAGCAGATGGTGATGCAGATAAGAGTGCAGTGTGCCAGGGAAAACATTCTCGTGGAAGATGTGGCGGTGGAGCATAACCTGATTGGGGATATGGATATGGACAGACCGGTAGTAAAGTCTGTTGTTAATGCCATTGTAAACAGGGGTTATGAGGTTTTGGTAGTCCGCAATCCGTATGATGTGACAGAGGATGCTGCAGATTGGGAAAAATTCGTGGGCGATATGGCGGATATGGATGTGCGAGTTTATCTGGCAGATGTGGGCGAATTTGTGGGACGTGCCTATGAAGAATGACAGGAAATACCGGATTATTCCTTGCCCTTCGGAGCATGTGGTAGTGGACGGGGCAGGAAACAAAGTGGTGTCCTGCCCTACCGAGCAGGAGGCACAGGAATATATCGTGGAAGTATTACAGGGGGAGCCGGTGGTTTCCCCTTTTGAAAACGGGGGAATGGACAGTGAAGATTAAGAGAGGCGACATTATCATTGCGGATTTGGGGCAGCATGAAACATCGGTCCAGTCGGGAATCCAGCCTTGCGTTGTGATGAGCAACAATATGGCAAACAGGCACAGCTCGGTTATAACGGTTGTGCCGCTTACCTCAAGGATACACAAAAAACAGTATTTACCTACCCATGTGTTCTTGAATGGGTACAGGAATACCGGGCTGGGCCGTCACAGCCTTGCCCTTTGCGAACAGATTACTTCCGTTGCTTTTTCGGATATTCTGAGGGTGGCTGGCAGGATAAGTGAAAGAAAGATGGCAGAGATTGGCCATGCCGTTAAGGTGCAGTGTGGATTGGCAGCATGAGAATAGGCAGTAGGCAGCAGTATGAAAGGAGCAGGGAATGACGGCGGAGGAATACAGGGCGTTGCTGGCTGTTGATTTTGAAGATGTGGAACTTGGTAGCCTTACCGATATATCCAAAATCAGGATAGACAAAGGGCAGCCTTTGGAAAAACGCAGGCAGCAGTATTTGAAAAAGGTGGGGAACCCCTATCTGGTCCGGGTGGGCAATATGAAAGTAAAGGTAAGGTTTGCCGATAACGGCGTTTCTATGGAGGAGGCATTTGAAAAAATGCTTTTATCCGTATAAAAAACCAGAGAAAAACAGAAAAAAGCAGCGGACAAATGGAAAGAGGCGTGTTACAATAGTCACAGGACTAAATTAAATGCGGCTCTTTCTATTGCATAGAAGATATTACTTCGTTATCTTCTGATAATTAAAATAGAAGGAGTGGTTTATATGATTACCAAAAAAATCTATCATGCCGCCATCTATGTAAGGTTATCAAAAGAGGATGGCGATGTTGCAAATGCGGCAAAGGCAGAGAGCAACAGCATTTCTAACCAGAAAAATCTCATTAAGGATTTCCTGAAGGACAAAGAGGATATTGTCGTTGTGTCTGAGCGTGTGGATGACGGTTTCAGTGGTTCCAATTTTGAGCGTCCGGCATTCCAGATGATGTTAGAGGACATCAAAAAGGGTGTCGTGGATTGTGTCGTCGTCAAGGACCTGTCAAGGTTCGGGCGGGAGTACATTGATTCCGGACGCTATATTGAGCGCCTGTTCCCGGCATTGGGCGTGCGCTTCATTGCAGTCAACGACAATTATGACAGCCTAGACGGGAAAGACCAGTCCGATGAAATTATTATCCCATTTAAGAATTTAATCAATGACGCATACTGCAGAGATATTTCCATTAAGATACGGAGCCATCTGGAGATAAAAAGGAAAAACGGGGAATACATTGGCTCATTCACACCGTTTGGTTACCAGAAGTCAGGGGAGGATTACCATAAGATTGTCATTGACCCGTATGCCGCAGGCGTGGTGCAGGACATTTTCAAAATGAAGCTTCACGGCATGAGCCAGGACGGGATTGCGGGGAGGCTCAATGAAATGGGGATACTCCCGCCGGCGGAGTATAAGGCGAGTACCGGCAGCCGCTACCAGACAGGGTTTAAGGCAAAGGAAAAGTCCGAATGGACGTCCGTCATGGTAAGGCGCATCCTGACGAATGAGGTATATATCGGTAATCTGGTGCAGGGCAGGAGGACAACGCCGAACCATAAGGTAAAGAAGACGGTTTTGAAAGAGGAGTGCGACTGGGTGAGGCTGGAGAAGAACCATGAGCCGGTGGTCGGGGACAGGGAATTTGAAATCGTGCAGAGGCTTCTGTCAATGGATACAAGGACAGCGCCGGACCATGACGGGGTATATCCACTGTCGGGGCTGGCTGTCTGCGGGGGCTGCGGGATGCCAATGGTCAGGAAAACCTCAACCGCCGGCGGAAAGACTTATGCCTACTATGTGTGTTCCACGCACAAGGCAGCGAAAGAGTGCAGCCCGCACCGTATCCCGGTGGAAAAATTGGAGGAGACGGTGTTGTCCCTGCTGCAGCAGCATATTTCAAATATACTGGAGTTGAAAAGAATCTTATCCTTTATCGGGACCGTGCCGTTCCAGCAGCTTGACATCAGGAAGCTGGAAGAACGCAGGGCAAAGAAGGAGGCGGAGGCGGAACGCTGCAAAGAACTCCGCACCACTTTATATGAGGATATGAAAGACGGCATGATTTCAAAGGAGGATTACAGGGAGCTCCATGCAGCATATGAGGCCAGAAGGAAAAATGCGCAGACTGCCATCCATCAGATTGATATGGAAATGGAAAAGGTGCTGGAGAGGAAAAGCGACGGCTTCGCATGGCTGGATTATTTCACGGAACACCAGAACTTGGAGGGGCTTACCCGGCTTGTGGCAGTGTCGCTGATCCGGGAGGTCAGGGTGGTTGACAAAAAGAATATAGAAGTTGTGTTTGATTTTGCCGACTGCTACCGGGAGATTCTGCAGGGCCTTGCCGGTGCAGGGCATGACGTGTCGGTGGATGAAAGCGGGAAATTGGATATCAGGGCAAAGGAGGCGGTGTGAGATGGCCAGAAAGAGTAGAAAAAATATGCCTGCCGCCGCAGGGCCTTCCGGCAACCTGACAGAGCAGGCAGTGATGGATTTAGGGCAGGACGTGAAGCCATACCGGGCGGCGGTATATGCCAGGCTTTCCTTTGAGTCGGAGGCAAATAAGGAAAGGGATACGGTAGAAACGCAGATTGCATATATCAGGGACTTCATTGAGGGGCAGGATGATATGGTGGAGGCCGGCGTATATGCCGATGTGTCCGTGACGGGGACAACCTTTGACAGGCCGGAGTTTGACCGCATGATGCAGGATATACGGGCAGGGGAAATCAATACCGTCATTACCCGTGATTTGAGCAGGCTTGGCAGGAACTATGTGGAGGCAGGCAATTATATTGAGAGGGTGTTCCCATTCCTTGATGTGAGGTACATTGCAATTACGGATGATTTTGATTCAGCCAGGCAGGGGGAAGACCTGTCCATTCCACTGAAAAATATAGTGAATGAGTATTATTCAAAGGATATTTCCAAAAAGGTTAAAACGGGGAAGGTGGCCATCTGGAAACAGGGTGGGTTCAGCGAAGGCACGCCGCCATATGGGTATATGCGTGCGGATGACGGTTCGAGGCGTCTGGTAATAGATACAGAAGTAAGCGGGATTGTGGTCCGTATTTACCAGATGTTCCTTGACGGCATGGGTTATGCGCCGATTGCGAGGGAACTGCAGAAAGAGGGGATACTGTCCCCGCCAAAATACCGTTTTACAAAAAAAGGAGATATGGCCAATGCAGGGAAATCAAGGGAATGGCATCCCTCCCATGTCAAAGAGATTTTGACAGGTGAATACTATATAGGGAACGCTGTGCATGGGAAACAGACAAAATGCCTTGCAACCGGCAGGAAGAATGTCCACACTTCCCCGGAACAGTGGGTGCGGACAGAGGGGGTGCATGAGCCTCTGGTTGATAAGGCGGTTTATGAAAAAGTGCAGCAGAGGATAGAGGCGGTGCGCAAAGAAACGTTAAAGAGGATTAACAGCAGGCCGGACCTGCCGAAAAGCCCGGAAAACAAGCTGGTTGGCAAGGTGTTCTGTGCAGACTGCGGCTTTCATATGCACTTAAAAAGGCACTGCAGGCAGGCATCCCGTTTCCAGTATGAATGCAGCAGGAGACAGAAAAAGAAGTTTCATGAGCATATCAACCGTGCAAAAAAAGTATCCGTTGAAGATGCGGAACGGATGGTGCTTGATGTAATCCGTAAGCATATGGAGCTCTGCATTGACAAGGTGCGGCTGGTACAGAACCTCAACCGACGGAAAGAAAATGTACTCCAATACAATATATACCGGAAAGAGATTGACAGGCTCAGGAAAGAAGAAAAGCGTATTAACGCAGTCAAAAGTGGTCTTTATGAGGATTACAAAGACGGGCTGGTAACGGCAGAGGAACTGTGCCAGTACCAGAAAGAGTATGAGGACAGGATAAAACACATGGAGGAGCAGATTACTGAATTGCTCATAAGGCAGAGGGGCTATGATAAGAATTTCCATCTGGACGAGGATTGGGAGCAGACGGTACAGAAATATTTCAGACGCAGGAAACTAACGCAGGAGATGGTGGATGCCTTTGTGGATAAAATCTTTTTCCAGTCGGATGGAAATCTGGAAATCCATCTGAAGTATGATGATTTTCTGAAACAGTTAATTGCAACAGCAGAGGAAAGGATGGGTGGTGCAGATGCAGGAAATACTGGCACTTTACATGAGGCTGTCAGATGAAGACGATAATATGCCAAAGGGTGCCGAAAGCAACAGCATCTCGCATCAGAGGCAGCTTATGATGGAATATGTTTCAGGCCATCCTGACCTGCAGGAGTATCGGATTGTCGAGTTTGCGGATGACGGCTTTTCGGGCGCCGACTTTGGCCGCCCTAATTTCCAGAAAATGATGGACATGGTAAAGGCAGGGAACATCGGCGTCATCATCACCAAAGATTACAGCAGGCTTGGGCGGGATTATCTGGAAGTGGGGAACTACATGGAGTGTATCTTCCCGTTAATGCAGGTAAGATATATTTCCATCAATGACGGGTATGACAGCAAAGAATCTTTCGGGAGCACCGGGGGAATGGGCGTAGTATTGAAGAACATTGTCAATGCCATGTACTGCCGGGATGCATCAAGGAAAGTCCGTTCAGCCAAAAAGGTGCTGGCACAGCAGGGAAAATACATTGCGGCATTTGCACCGTTCGGCTACCGTAAGTCGGCAGCGGACAAGCATGTACTGGAGCCCGATCCGGATGCCGCACCAGTGGTAAGGCTGATTTTTCAAATGGCGGCAGAGGGGAAGAAATATACGGAGATTAGTGATTACCTGAACCAAAACCACTATGATTCCATTTTGGAATATTATGAGAAAAACAATATCCGGCGCAACAACATGAGAGATATCGGCGAGAGGATGTGGTCGTCAACGACAGTGATGGAGATACTTTTTAATGAGGTATATATCGGGAAAGTCATCAATAATAAAACCGCCGACAATCTTGATACAGGCCATAGGATAGTAAAGAGGGATTCTGAGGACTGGATTGTGGTGGAAAACTGCCACGAACCACTGGTGTCGGAAGAACTTTACCAGAGAGCTGTCAAAGCGGTAGGCAGAAGGCCATACCAAAAAAGGAAAAGCAACGGGGCATGGAAAAAAGGTCTGATTGTCTGTGCAAAGTGCGGAAAAGCAATGGCTAGATATTCCAATGGGAACTATTACCGATGTGCAATTCACAAATTCAAGACCAGGCGTGAGGAAGTGGAAAACAGTGTGGTTGAATGTGTAAAAGCTATGGCACTGGCAACTTTACGGAACCTGGAACTGAAGAAATCACAGTCTGCCTGCAAAGATACTTTATTGGACGAGGTTTCTCTATTAGAAAAATCACTTGAAAAATATAACAGGCAGAAATTTTCCATATATGACGAATACACCCAGGGAAAAATGGCAAGGGAAGTCATGGCGGAAAGAAATGCCGGCATCAGCCAGAAGATAGAGGAAACAAAACGGCTGCTTGCTGAAAAGATGGAAGAAATCGCACAGCAGGATATGTGTCCGCAAGAAGATATGGAAACCCTGACCGTATTAAGCCAGCTTGATGAATTTGATGCGGATAAAATCCGGCTGGTGGTTGATAAGGTGATGGTACACAGTGGGACGGAAATTGAGATTGTTTGGAATGCGGATGATTTTATCGTACAAATGTGATATACTTGGTATGTGGCTTGGGATTTGAACATTTACCGGAGATGCCGGGGGCGGCATTTCCGGTAAAAAAATAATATTTTTTTTGTTTCTTACTTGACACAAGCAGAAGCGCATCATGCTGTGGCTAGTAATTATCAGAAGGTAATACGAAGAATGAGTGAATTAAATCCTAACAGGATATTGTTGGGATTAACAGCAACGCCAACCAGAATGCAGGAATCTCAAAAATTGAGACTTTTGAGAATGTTTAATGCAGAGAGGAATATCAAGAATCATATTGGTGTTAAAGGAAAGGGATATGTTTATGAAGTGACTTTAAAGCAGTTATTAGTTAGTGGATTTCTAGCGAATCCGGAATATATCCCTGTACCAACAGATATAGTTGGTGAAGTTGAATACGAATGTACACCAGAGGATGAATTATATTTTAAGCAGTTTGGAGATTTATCAGAAAGAATCAAAAATAGAATAGGTAAGTCATCTGCCAGAAATAAGAAGATTGTAGATCAGTATCTAAAACACCAAGATAAATATGGAAAAACTATTGTTTTTGCTTATGATCAAAACCATGCAGAAACTCTATGCGAAACATTTAAGAACGCCGGCATTAGTTGTGATTATGCAGTTTCAAATAGAAGTGATGTACAAGCAGTAATTCAAAGGTTTAAAAATAGCGAATTCAATGTTCTTATTAATGTTCAGATACTAACTGAAGGAAGCGATATACCAGATATACAAACCGTATTTTTAGCAAGAGAAACTAATAGTGATTCGTTGTTAATGCAAATGATTGGGAGAGGTCTGCGTGGAGAGAAGGCAGGCGGAACGAAAGACGCATATATTGTTGCTTTCTATGATACCTGGGAAAAGTTTGTGGGTTGGATTGATCCGGGCGCATTAGACATATTTGATAAGGAAATCGAAGATGTTGAAGATTTTGAAGTCACTGAAGATGATGAAGAAATAGAAATTACGCCTAACGAAGAAATGCTGGCTCTGTTAGATAGGTTAGCCATGGGACAGGATATTAAAAATGGTTTGGGTGAAGAAGGAGAGGGACCGGTTCCGCAGAGAGAATTTATTTTACAAAGAGATCTTTATATGAAGTTATATAATATTATGAAGGCTAACCTTATTTCAGAAGAAAAAAGAAGAATTTGTCCTTGTGGCTGGTATTCTGTCATAAATGATGAAGGTGAAGATGAAAAATTATTAGTATTTGATGTTCAGTTGAATGGATATTCAGATATTGAAAGAAATATTAGAAACATAACATCCGATATATCAGTAGATGCAATACAAGGGTTATTCTTTGCAAGTTGTGATGTCAAACCTGAATTAGAGGAATTGCAATTACTGCTTGATTATATTCAGGATAATAGCGAAATGCCTGTTTATTTCGAATTTTCCCAGCGTGAGGCGTTTGATCTTAAAGAAATAGGCGCGGCTTATCAAAGAATTGCAGCAACGAAAGAAGACGAAGATATATGGTTGAAAGAGTTGTTTGAATCAGCACCGGTACTTCAGCAGATCTATCGCTATTTTTATGCATTTAAGAAATCTGTTATGGATGCTATAAAGGAATGTATTGATGCAGAAATTGTAACTTCGGATGAAAGGGATAAATACCAGATAATTGAAGATTATTATAATCTTGCGGAGCTTCTTGAAGAGGTCAAAAAGCAATATCCTAAATTAAGGACAGAAGGGCTGGTAAAAATAGCATGGAGCAATAATGTTGTTCGTGATTGGTATGC
This sequence comes from uncultured Clostridia bacterium, assembly GCA_947627045.1. Lineage (GTDB taxonomy): Bacteria > Bacillota > Clostridia > Oscillospirales > Ruminococcaceae > UMGS1601. Next base: position 27,441 of record CANQUM010000003.1, on the reverse strand, counting down.
ATTATGTGAGAGATTTATTGATGATGGAAAAGTGTTATATCAGCTGCATATAAATAAAATATTATCTTCGCCTAAAATTGACAGAGAACTAATTAAGTATCTAATATTCCATGAACTGTTACATCAAAATGGTTATTGGAATCATGACATGGATTTTAGAATTAGAGAGTGGTCATATCCGGAATCAGATAAATGGGATGGCATACTTGATTCGTTGACTTTGGAATATAATTTGGATATACAGTTAAAAGATTCTGTGAAAGATGAAAAACATTCGTTTGAAAATGATAGTGATATAAAAACAGAAAATACCACGGTTGATGAAAAAGAAGAAAATCCTTATTTCGATCCGAATGCGAAAGGCGTTTATGAAGGCGTTAAATATTGCAGAAACTGTGGAAATAAACTGCCGGTTAGTGCTAAGTTTTGTGACAAGTGCGGAACGAAGCTGGATTATTAATTTTAGTTTGTGATAAGAAGACTCGATTATGATGCCAAGGAGGTATTGTGATTGGGCCTTTTTGTTTTGGAAAAGAGGGAAAATTTTCTGAAATGAGCTGCAATGGCGGGCAGGAGAAAACAATATTGTGGCAGTGTGCAGGGGGATAATTATTGTTGCAAAGATATAGGAAACGGAATCAAGGATGAGGAAATAGTAAAGATATCGAGAGAAAATGTTGAAATCCGAGAATGAAAATGTATAGAGCGGAGGTTACAACTTGTAACCCAAAAAGGATTGCTATATAATGTGATTGGCGGGTGTGAAATGCAGAAATTTAAAATATTTTATTTTTGACAATCAGATTTGAAAGGTTATGCCTGGCATACAGCTATTGGCCTTCAGGCAGTTGATGGACTAAAAACATCTAAATATTTGATTGATACGGCAATAAAGAATATTGAAGGGGATATTTCAATCGATGAAGCTCAGGAGCTTCTTAATGCGCATTATGAAGAAAAACCTAAAACGGACATTCGAAATAGATTACTTTCTTATTCGGATATGATTTCAGAAAAGACAATTAATCATGTGTTAAAATTGTTTTTGAAGTGTGGTAAAAAAGAGTATTTTGGCAGAACGAAAATAGAAGATATTACTGGCTTAAAATCAACAAGAGCTTCTGAGCTGATAAAATTACTGGTTGATAGTGAGGTGATTGTACCTGTAACCGGATGTGGAAAAGGAAAATATCGTTTTCAATAAAAGCGGACATTGAAAGGATGTTAATGCCATTCATAAAACTATTCAAAACAAACCTGCGGATCGATATATTACCAAATTTGGTAGCAGTATTTATAATGATTTAAAAACCATTAAATATTGCACATTGAAAATATTTTACCAAAAGTGTTATATCAGCTGCATATAATAAAAATTTCTCTAACGGATTGCTCTGATAAGCGGTGTTTCAAACTATTGATAAAAAAGTAGCCAGAGCAGGTTATATATTCACTAAATTCTGATTGATAAGAAATTAAAGCATTGATAACATCAGGGTTTCCGAGTTGGATTTTCCATTCTTTTGCGCCCATTCCATAAATATCAATTTTTCAGGTTTTAGTGAGCATAGTTCAGAGATTCTCATTCCGGTAGCAAATAATAATTCAATTACTGCAATATCTTTGATGATATATTTCCTTTCAAAAGCAGTTTTGCATAATTCAAGTTGTCTGTAGATTGTGGAAGAACGCTTTTAAACTTGCGATTTTTCTTCTGACTGTTTTAGGCTTGAACTTGGTATGAAGCTTGGTAATAAATTTTTACATTATAAGAGATATTCTATAAAATAATGTATTAAAATATTTTAGAAAACGTTGTAATTTAGTATAATAAAAGCAAACTATTGAAATAGGAGTAGATAATGAAATCAATAAATACTGTTAATGCATGTGACTACGATCAGATGACTTTATACAAATCGGGAGAATTTAATTCCAAATACAAAACGGATTTAAAGGGAAAGTTAAAAAGGAAAAACAAGCAAATATTACCTGATAGTGTGGCAGAGACCTTTTTAAATTCCTATTATGAAACTTGTGAGACATTGGAAGATATTATTTTATACAGGGTATTTGGAAAGTACATTGGTAAGAATACAGGCAAGGAGTATGGAGCAGAAATCTTAGGAGCATATGCTACAACGGAGTTTGCTGAGTCAATGATTGATGTAAAGATTCGTTTGGCTCTTCTTCCGGAATGGAGAAATACAAAGATGTATGAAGTGAAATTTTGTCTGCCGAAAGGTTCTGTCATAAATATAGGTATAGCGGCACCACAGCCTCCAGATAAGAAAACTTTTGCAGGTGGTGCAGAACAAATTATATTACCTAAAGTCAGTAGAAAAGAAATGGATAAATGGGTTATAGGGTACAGACGGATAGGTGCAAGGCAGTTAACTAAGATTCCGACATATCCGTTTAATTCCGTCGATGAAGTAGTGGAAAGTATTAATTTGTACTCAGTTTTTTGCCCGGAATGCCAGTGTTCGGATATACATAAAGTTGAGAATGACGAGAGAGAAGAGTATACTTTTGTAGGTTCAAAGGGCGGGATTTATACAATGCAATACAAGTGTTTGAATTCTAAGTGTGGTTATATGTGGTAACTGTGACCGGAAAATACAGAAAAAGGTATGAACAAGCATAAATAATGAATAATAAAGGAGAGATGAACATGAAAAAACTTGGATTTGGACTTATGAGAATGCCGTTGTTAGATAAAACAAACGCTGCCGATGTAGATATCGAGCAGGTAAAAAAGATGGTGGATCTGTTTATGGAAAGAGGGTTCACTTACTTTGATACAGCGCTAATGTATAACGGTTTTGCCAGTGAAAGTGTAGCGAAAACTGCCATTGTGGATCGCTATCCGAGAGAGAGTTTCACTTTGGCAACTAAACTTCACGCGGCATTTTTCGATTCATTTGAAGATCGGGACAAAGTATTTGCCGGTCAGCTTGAAAAAACGGGCGCGGGATATTTTGATTACTACCTTCTTCACGGCATAGAGGCAGCCATGCTGCCTAAATACGAGAAGTTTGATTGTTTCAACTGGATGTTGGAGAAGAAGGCGCAGGGATTAATAAAGCACGTTGGATTCTCTTACCACGATTCCGCCGAGTTGTTAGACGAGCTGCTCACAAAATATCCGGAGATAGAATTTGTGCAGCTTCAGATTAATTATCTGGATTGGGAAAGTGAGTGGATCCAGTCCCGCGCTTGTTACGAGGTTGCAGTCAAACACAAAAAACCGGTTATTGTCATGGAACCGGTCAAAGGCGGCACGCTTGCCAACGTACCAAAGGAGGCAGAAAAACTGTTTAGGGAATATGCGCCGAACCGCTCAATTCCAAGTTGGGCGCTTCGTTTCGCAGCGTCTCTTGACAATGTGATGGTAGTGTTGTCCGGTATGTCAAATTTGGAACAGATTGAGGATAATACCGGTTTTATGGAACATTTTGTCCCGCTTACGGAAGATGAGAAGAATATTTGTTTCCGTGCTGCGAAGATCATTAACAGCAAGATTGCTATCCCGTGCACAGGGTGTGCTTACTGCACGGAAGGATGTCCTGCAAAAATTGCGATTCCTCAGTATTTTTCCCTTTATAATGAAGTTATGCGGGAGAATTTAGAGGAGAAAGGCTGGACGGCCAGCTTTGCGCAGTATAGTGTGTTGAATCAGAAATTTGGCAAAGCCAAAGACTGCTTGCAGTGTGGTCAGTGCGAGAATGTGTGTCCTCAGCATCTGCCTATCATCGAAAACTTAAAGAAAGTATCTGCTAATTTCGATATGTAAGCGCAAAAATCTTTTGTGAGGTGACACTATTGAAGCAGAATAAGTGGAAACTGTTTTTGATAATGTTTGTGATGGGACTGACATTCGCATTTAGCGTATATCCTATTTCTGAGGCAAAAACGGAGGCGCAGACAAGTTTATCCATGACATTAAAAGTTGATTCTAAAAAAGTAAATAAAAAGACGATTAGTATGCAAAAGGGAAGCAGCAAAAATATAAAGATTTCAATCGTGCCAAAAAAATATGGGCTGAAGATAAAGTACAGGTCGAATCATAAAAGTGTTGTTTCCGTCAGCAAGGCGGGAAAATTAAAGGCAAAAAAGACAGGTACGGCGAAAATATCCGTTACAGTATCGAAAAATGGCAGAAAAATTAGAAAGGAATGGTTTAAAATTAAGGTGAATCGTACAAATCCTTACTCTGAAAAGACAGGCACACCTGTTGTTCTTACGGTAAACGGGGAGACATTTCGGGCAATTTTTTACAAGAATAAAACGACTGATGAATTGGTGAAGGAAATGCCTGTGACAATCAACATGAAAGAGTTGAATGGGAATGAAAAGTACTGCTATTTTAATAAGGAATTTCCTACTGATGAGAGAGTGCCGGGGGAAATAAAAGCTGGAGATATTATGATGTATGGCTCAGATTGTCTGGTGACTTTTTACAAATCTCATAATACATCCTATGAGTATACAACGGTAGGAAAGATTGAGGATGCGGCAGGTTTTGCAAAGGCAGTAGGAGACGGAAATGTGACAATTACGTTTGAAGTAAGGAATAAATCTTGAGGATAACTGTATTCCGCAAGATATTATGAATATGACAGTTGAAAACTATGATAGATTTTTAGCTAAGAGACGTAAAAATAAATGGAGGCAATTTGATGAATAAAGATCCTTTCAAGGAGTATATAAAACAATCAGAACCAAACAAAAAAGATAAAGGTTATGTCTGGCATACAGCTATTGGCCTTCAGGCAGTTGATGGGCTAAAAACATCTAAATATTTGATTGATACGGCAATAAAGAATATTGAAGGGGATATTTCAATCGATGAAGCTCAGGAGCTTCTTAATGCGTATTATGAAGAAAAACCTAAAACGGATACAGAAGACCGTACTGAAGAAGCAGATAAAGTTGCAGTTAAAATTGCGAAGATTTTATCAGAGAAAGCATTTAGCTTTACTCCAAATGAGTATATCTCTATTCATAAAAAGTTATTTACAGGTATTTATGGACATGCCGGAAAACTAAGAGATTATAATATCACAAAAAAGAATGGGTGCTTGATGGAGCAACGGTTCTTTATGGCAGTGCACCAGAACTTCGTGCAACGTTAGACTATTTGTTGGATGAAAAGAATGAGCTTCATAATCGTTCTCTGCATATTAGAGGAATGTTTGGAGAAGCGGACATTGAAAAACAAAAAGCGGACATTGAAAAACAAAAAGCGGACATTGAAAGGGTGTTAACGCCATTTGTAAAACTATTCAGAACAAATTTGCTGTATGTTCATTATTATGAATGAGAACTTATGAATGAAGGAGACAATCCGCCGATTGGTATTGTTTTGTGTGCAGATAAAAGTGAGTCTGTAGTTAAGTATACGTTATCTGAAAATGAAATACAGATTTTTGCTTAAAAATACAAATTGTATTTATCAAGCGAGGAAGAATTACTCCGGGAATTAAATAAGGAATATCAAGCGTTGGAAGCTAGTAAGATGAGTGAAGAAAGCACCGGTGGTATGAAAGAAAAATAAATTTTGTATCAGGTTGGTGCAAAATTGGTGAAATCTACATTTGTGTGTGTGGGAAGTACTGCCGTGAGGTTTTTACATTTTAAAAAGGTGATTTCTGACAGAGTAAATGTTTCGATGGTTTTGGATGTGGTGTGCGGAAACATATTAAACTAAAAATAATTTTATTATAATTTAACTAAATAAAAATAACGTGAAAGACTGTTCGTTTTCAAGAAAATTGAAAGTAAATGGTCTTTTTTTTGCAAATTAAATATCAATAAACTATTTTAATTGATGTTAATTATATATGTTTTAAGAGGGTGATTGTATGGATACGATACGGAATGTGGCGGTAAATACAGTGCATAATTTCAGAAGTCATCCGTTTAAGGTGGAGGTGAATATGGGAGTTATGTGAATTGATGAAAAGTATTGAGAAAGAAGCTGCCATATGGGCGGGTAAAACAGAAGTATCCGTTATAATAGGGGAACTTGATGATGCTCAGGCAGTTATGGCAATGGTAGATTCAAATCTGCATAGGGAAAATCTGAAACCCAGTGAGAAGGCATTTGCTTATAAGATGAAACTGGAAGCTATGAAATATCAGGGAAAAAGGGGATCAACAGATGATATAACTTTGGTTCAGGTTGGACCGAAGTTTATTGAATCAGGTAAAGAGAATATAATGTCTGACATCATGAGGAGTAACGAGTTGCTTGCAAAACAGGCATGGGAAACAGGATATGGATAAGATTTGCATAATTTTAGAAGAAGAAAATCCTAATCAGCAGGAAAAGATAAAAATCAGGGCAGATTTATTGAATAAGTACTTCCCGAAGGATTATACGCTGAAACAAAAGAGGGAATTGATTGAACAATTAGTTAAAGGGTGGTATGGGAAACAGGGGGTATCAGAGTAAGAGTACAATAAACGGAAAAATTATATAAAAAAGTCTTTCTATAAGAAATATATTTTGGATAAATAAGTGTGTATAACGTACTTCTGAAAGATTTTATTTAAACTGAACACTGTCAGAAAGTCCTTAAAGGGCTCGATTTATAGAATAAAATAAAAAACCATTGTAATTTATATAGACTAATAGTATAATATGTAGAAAATAGTAAATTATTAATATATATAAAAATTATATAATATTATTTGAAATGTTTGTTGTGCCAATCATTAACAATTATAATGCTAACTAACATGACAAACTATAAATTGTTGAAGTAAAGAAATGGTCAGTTAATGAAAAGAGTATTAGTTTCTTGAGGTATAATGATTTCAACCAAAAACAAAAACCGAAAGTAATACCAATACTCATGGATATTATAACGTTGATAAAAGATCTTGTTACTGTATTGTTGGATGCAGAAAAAGAATTTTTAAAATATTAGGATTTGAAGAAACCATACATGAGCTGACAGGTTATATGGCAGTAGACTTTTTTGGGTTTGTATCGACAAATGCAGATGTATGATTTAAGAATGTAGGAAGCGCAAAGACAGCTATATCGTGCAGAGAAAGTGGGAATGACTCCTAATCTCTAGCGTCAGGGATGTTTTATCGGTAAGCTAGTCTATTTCTTTGAGGGAAAAAGGAATGTTTGTAAGGTAAGGAGAAAGCTGATTTTACCTTTTGTCTTTATAGGTCTTACGCAGGATTAGATTAGAATGAGGTTTTGTGTGAGGCAGTAGCTGCTTGCATTTGGCGTTCCTATGACGAGAATGCCATGAAATGTGTCTACATAAACAGTGATTGCGAAAGTTGTATACGTGCCATTACCGATTATTTGAGAAAGAGTAAACTTGTGGCAGATCGGTTATGTTTGCTGAAATATATCAACTAGGTTGCATGGTACACATTGAAGGAAGAAATCAAAATAAAGAAACAGTTTTATGAAATATATTTACAAGGACAGTCTCCTTGCGGTAAAGAAATTTTTAGCGTAACTCAGAAATCATTGTGAAATAAGCAACCGTGTGATAGAAGAATGATGGAGTTATTTTATAGGAAGATGTGAGTATATTCAGAGAGCATTTAATGGTAAGTATGTGCTTGGTTGTAATGCAGAATGCTATGCAATGTTTGTTCAGAACATATGAGTTCAAGGTCAATAGGATGGAGCGAGACAGAATCGGAGAAGATTGTTAACTATCTACAGAAGAAGCGGTATATAGAAAAAAGAGAAAGAACGTTGTATGATTGAGAAAACCAGTCTGAAGTCATTTTTACTTATGAACATTATTATTCATTTCAATTTGCAATTCGTTTGCTTCATCTTTTGAATATTGAAATTTGTATAACATATATACTGATTATATAGAAAATCGAAAATTTAAGAGGAGAAACAGAGTATGATTAAAGATTATAGATTTAAGGATATAGAAAAATATCTTAAAAAGGATACTAAAGTTGGACAAGATGTTCTTGATGCATTTGAAATTTTATCAGATGCAACTATTATTTTTAGTCCAATTATATTTGGACCACAATTTCTTCCAATGTTAGAATTGCTAGATGTGAAGAATCGACTTTTTAATTTAGGACATAAAGTTTATGATTTTATTGCTCAGAAAGTTGAGTTGGATTATCTTGATAGAATGGAACAGATTGAAGCAGCATATGCTTTGATTTGTTATACGGCATATTTTGATGTGCTTCAGGATGCTCTTCCAAACATGGTCAGAAAAAAGCTTAAGTATAAATTTGAGAAGAAGGAATTACTTAAAGAGTCTATTGATACTGAAGAGAATTTGCAGTCACTTTCTACTAATCCTGATATATATTGTAAGATTTATTATGCGGATCATGTGACTTCATTTTCTGAAATTAAAGAGCAACTTAATACAGTATATAAACAAGTTTCTAATAATTTATTAAAAATGATTAGGGAATCATCAATTTTTGATGAGAAAAAGAAAAAGGATAATCAGGAATTTGAAAGTTTAAAAGAAGTACTTGATAAACTGCCTCAAAAAGCTATTAAAGCGTATGAAGCTCAATATTTACACCTAGCTGATCAATTTAATGATTTTGCATTATTTTCTCAACTGCAAAATTTTGAAGGTATCCATCATGCAATTGAGAAAAATAGAGATGCATTGGAATTAGTTGTCGGTACCACCAAGAAAATTGACGTCGGACTTAGTAATTTAAATAATATTGTAAATTCAATAGCGACAAACTATAATGCTATTCAAGCACAAGACATTGTGGATGATTTAAGAAAAAAGTATATTGCATCGATTGAAGAACCAATAATTGACGATAAGGAAATAAAGTCTGATACTGAGATGATGAGTTTGAAATTTCCTAAGATTGTAGATGCATTTATTCCACAGTCATATAAATGTCTTGCTTATCATAGGAAAGATATTAAATTAGAAGATGGATCGGTTTGGAAATCAATACCTATTCAATATGATTTAGATAAGTTTTTTATAAAATATCTTTATTCACCAGACAGTATCGATTATCCTCTGGTCATTTTGGGACAGCCTGGAAGTGGAAAATCTTTACTGACGAAAGTTCTTTCTGCTCAATTAATGAGTAAATCATATACAGTTATTAGGATTCCACTGAGAGAAGTTAAAGCAGGTGCGGGTATTGATGTTCTTGTCGAAGAGCAAATTAAAAAGGTAACAAATAGATCTTTATCTACGCAAGGGTATGGAGGTTTTGCAATACAGTTTAAAGAAAAACCATTAATAATAATTTTGGATGGTTATGATGAGCTGCTTCAGGCAAAGGGAGATGTTTTTTCTGGATATCTTGAAAAAGTTCGCAGATTTCAACAGGATCAGAAAGAAATGGGGCGCCCTGTAAGGGTAATTATTACAAGTCGGATTACGCTTATAGATAAAGCACGAATTCCGCTAAACTCCACCATTTTAAGATTGTTGGAATTTGATTCTAATCAGCGACAAAAATGGATTGATATATGGAATAGTATAAATTCAGATTATTTTGCAAGTGAGAAGATTAATCCTTTTAGTTTACCATTAAAAGAAAAAGGGAAGAAAAACAGCATAATTGAGTTGGCAGAGCAGCCACTGTTGCTATTAATGCTTGCACTTTATGATTCAGAGGCTAATGAACTAGCAAAAACAAGTAATATTAAGAGAACAGAATTATATGATAATCTTCTTCGTAGATTTGTACGCAGAGAACGTAGAAGGTATGTTGCTGGATTTGAAGATAAAACACCAAAAGAGCAGGAGGTGATTATTGATAAGGAAATGAATCGTCTTGGAGTTGTGGCTATAGGAATGTACAATAGACAAGAAGTTGTTATTCGTTCCAGGCAGTTGGAAGAAGATTTGGATACATTTAAGGCTCGTAGAGAGGATGGTAGTCCTGAAGCACATACTTTAAAAGAATCAGAATCCGTATTAGGAGGTTTTTTCTTTATTCATAAATCTACAGCTCAGGATGTGGATGCACATAGCGATAAATCTGAAAGTGCTTATGAATTCCTGCATAATACTTTCGGTGAATTTTTAGCTGCTGACTTTATTTTGAGAAATACTATAAATGAAGTAAAAGATATATTTGTTGATAGAAAGTTTAAATCTTCAGAATTAGAAAATTTATTTTCTAATCCGGATTCTTTGAATTCTGGATGGTTTTATTGTTTAATGTTCGTGCCACTATATTCACGCCCGGTTGTAATTGAGATGTTGCGTGAGCATATAATAAAGGCATTGAAACGTGCTTTGGAAATATATAATTTTCCAATGACTATTACTAAAGATGATTTTATTGATAACTTACAATATATTGTAAAAAATCAATTGAAAATGATATTAAACACAAGAAATTCTCCAAGTGTTATGCGAGGTGGAATCATTTTTGATCGTGATATACCGCTTTTGGGATATTTGTCAATATATTCGTTAAATTTAGTAATATTAGCATGTACGCTTAGCTCTGGTGGATTTGAATTTAATGAAGAAGATTATATCAAATCTGGATTAGGTACATTAGATTCACGCCCTTGGGATAAATTAACCTCATTGTGGAAAGCTTGGTTTTCACCGGCGGACTTGATGGGACTTTCAGTAATTCTTAAAGCAGAGAGAATAAGTAATACAGTAATATTGGTTGAGTGTAATGAAAAGTTTGAAGCTACACGTTATGAACAACCAATTGATATTTTGCTATGTGTTTCATTTACATTAGGGGATAATTTGCTTGCTGGTTTATCCGGTCTGCAGACACAGCGATTTTGTGAAATAACTCGAATGAATAATAGAAAAGTTTGTGAAATGCTAAGAAATGAAAGTCCAGATATATATTTCTCATATTTAATCAATTTATTAAGAAGAGAAATAAATGGATTTACAGACAGAAAAAAAGAATCAAAGGAGTTTATTATAAACTATGGAGAAGTAAATAGAATAATTGAAACTATTATTCATGATGAACAAGTTCATTCTATAAATAGTGATACTTTATTAAATCTTTTTGAAATTATTGAATATTCTTTAATGAGGAAAATGGTTTTTGCTTCAACACGTAAACAGCTTATAAAAATAATGCCGCGATTGCTTGAAGATTCAAAGTATGCTTTGAAGAAAATAAATAGATCATTAGAGATGGTTAGCGGAGTTCGCTTAATGTATCTTTTAACAAAAAATACAGGATTTCTATTATTGGATAGATATGAAGATCCATATTTGATTCATAAATATATGTATGGCGAATGGTCAGAAGAGGTTAATCGTTTTCTACGTTATTCGTCTCGTTACATGAGAAATAATATATATTATTTTCAAGACTATGAGGAAAATAATGTTTATGAAATGTCATTGCTTAGTACCATTAATGGACTACCTGCTATGAGGAAGGATGATAAAGAACGAATTTTAGATCAGTTTTTTGGGTTAGATAGTATGAAGGTTTTAGAAGAAACAAATCCTGAATTATTGTCACGTGCTGTATTGGCTTTATTAAATAGTGGTAAATTTAATACAAAAGAAATAGGAAGCATTACTGATGTGTTTTTAGAAGGTTGCCTAAATCAGATGGAAAATATGGAGATAAACTTTTTGGGATTTGACACAATTATTAATGCAATTTATATAGCTAAGAGTGTACAAGCAGGATGGTTTTTAGATAGGATAAGAGAGGTATTGCAGTATCAATTATTTGGTAGATATCCTAGATTTTTGGGGAATATTATATGTTTATATCCTAAATTTGTTGCTGAATTGATTAATATAATGCCGGAAGTATTTACCAAGGTATCATTGGAAATTTTTGAATTGCCTTTCTTAGAAAAAGAATTTCATTATGCAAGATATGGAAAAATTATTGATTATATTAGGGTTTTTAGAAGAATCTATCAACTTTTTTATAAGAAAGGATATAATAAAGAAGAGATGCCTAGGGTATTACATATGCTTGAACACATAATATCTGAATTTAGTACATTTAGTAAAAATGATTTTTCGCAGTTGACAATTGAGCAAATAGACGATCTGCTGTGGTATATTGATCTTATAGGTGATAAACATATTTCAAAAGAAATAAAAGAAGTGTTACAACAATATCCCAAATATTATAGCTGTAGAGATACTCCGTAATAAAATATTCGATTTATATTGAGAGGAGGTTAAATTAATAATGCATGAGCTATATCTTGATATGTTTACACAAGCATACGATAGGATAAAAATGCATTGATATGTTCCCTGCTACGGTTAAAGGTATAAAAATAACGGTAAATTAAGTTGGACGGGGTGATAGGCAAATGACATACTTCCTGTACTCTCGTGCCATGTGGAGACGATATGCTTGTTGTCCAAACTTCATTCAGACCAACATATCGAGGTGAAGCTGAAGATGGACAAGCTTGATTTGACGGCTGCGGAAAGCAAAGTTATCTATGAGGAAGTTAAGGAGTATGTGTTAGAGCATACGAGATTGAAAGTCAGTAGCTTATATATAGCACAGATAAAGTAAAAATGTGGCATTATTGAGAGAGCAAATTATAACCTGCCGAAATCAGAAAATTCTAGGCAGCCTAAATGCCCATCAGAGAAACGGGATGCGTTGGAATAATTTTGTATGATTTGATGGTGGATTAGAAATAGTGTGATACTTTTTCATTGATTTGCACTTTAGAGTGTTATCGTCAGTTTCTTGTACGATGGAGCTAAGAAAGGACAGTGGCATTTATGAGAGAAAAGAGGACGGATAAATGAGTATATTACTTACAGAAATTTTCGGATTATTGCAACCATTTTTGGATTCGTATATAAAAAGTGTAGTAGATAAAGCAGGATTAGATTATACTAAAAATAGGAAAAATAGATATGTTATTGAAAGAGAAAAAAGTAAAACTATAAATGAGTTGCATAGTTTAATTGATGTAAATGAAGATAACGGATTAATTACAAGTGGAAACTTTTATAATTTTATAAAATATAATGCAAGTGATTTAATATATCAATTATTGGAAACTAATTCTTATACAGTTCGTAATAAGTCGAGTGAAGGACAAGTGAAAGACTTGCTTGTTTTATACGATACGGAATTTCGTGGGGTTAGTTTATATGAAAAAAGTTTAGGTGCAGATTTTATTAAGAGATTCTTTGAAATATGCTTTAGATTTAAGAAAAATCTTTTTATCTCATTAATACAGGGGGATACAAAACATGTACTAGAATATGAATTAAATGAGAACATGTTGTTAAAGATGAATGAGAATATTGAAACTGTACTTGATTACTTTCAAAAAGTGTATGACCATATAGAATTGAATAACGCAACTGTTCATGAAATAGAACATGGTTCTATAAATGTAGATGGAAGAAAAACAATTGAAAGTTTTTCAGAGTTATTTGAAGATCAGCTTATATTTGAAGAAAAGGAGAATGCAAAAAGATTAAAGGATGTATTTGTATGGCCTGAGTACAGATCTGGTTTACTGGAATATGAGCAAGATGATTTGGAACAAGTAATAGTTGAATTTTTAAAAGGAAATTTGAAAATTTTTTTGTATAGTAAAGGTGTATCAAAATTAAAGATAGACAAAGCCTATAATTTGTTATTGATTTTAGGAATGGGAGGAATGGGAAAAAGTTCATTATTGGAAAAACTTGCTTATGATATTATACATGAAGCGATTAATCTAGATGTAAATAATGTTTTTTTTGTAAAATTTTCATCTATGGAATGTAAATATAATAATTTATTAGAAAATATAATATCATATTTGAATTTAAATAAAAATATAATCAAAAATTCAGTTATAATTTTAGATGCTTTTGATGAATTTGTTTTAAAAGATATTGAAAAACAAAAAATGCTTGAACTGTTTTGCCATGAAATACAATTATTGAATTGCAGGGTTATAATCACTTCTAGAGAAAATTACATTGATACTGGTAGTTTGCAAAATACCTTTGTGATAAAATTACTTACATTTAATATCAACAAAAGAAAAGAATGGTTAAATAAATATAATAATGATTTGCCAATGCAAGTGATAGAGGATGTTTGTAGTTATCATGATGAAAATGATTTATATGGAGAGGAATTTATAGGTATACCGATAATATTATATATGGTTGCTTCGAACTGTATTAGAATTTCAGATTATAGCACAAAATATGAATTTTACAATGCATTATTTGGATTAAATGGAATTTGGTATAAAAGAATGTATGATGTTAGCCACCCTGCATTATTAACGCGACATGAAGTAATGTTTGATTTTATTTTAAATATTTCGGAAGTTATGTTCAAAAATAATAAAATGTCTATACATCATGAAGAGATTAATCACATTATTGAAAATTCAATTCCACAAGAAGAAGTAGAGTATCTTAAAAATTGGTATGGAATTATTACGTATTTTAGAAAAAATAAATTAAGAGAAATTGAGTTTGCTCACAAATCAATTTTTGAATATTATATAGCGTATAGAATTTATAATCAATTAGTTAGAGTAACACAGGAAACGGATGTAGCAAAAAAGAGCCGAATGCTTCAATGCGTATTTAATAAAAATATTGTCACTAAGGAAATGCTTTATTTTTTGGATGGATTTATTGAAATAAATTATGAAGATTTCCAATATGGTGACTTGAAGGATACAGTGAAAATTATTATTAATAAAGATATATTGTTTGAAAACTATGCTAAATTTGAAAACTTTGAAGAAGTATGCAACTATTTTTGCAATACTTTTAATTGCCTGATTAGAATATTAAGTAAGAAAAGAAAAAAAGATTTAATAGATGTCATAGATAAATATAATCAAGAACATTTTTCATTTTTTCTTAGAAACAAGGTGTTTGATTATTTATACATGAGAAGATTTGATCTTTCTAATAAACGCTTTAGGAGGGTATTATTTAAAAATGTTGATTTATCTGAATCAAATATGAAAAATAGTGATTTTAGTTATTGTGATTTTTCTAATGCAAATTTGGAAGCATGTGATCTGTCTGATAGTAATTTATTTAGCGTAATTTTTAGAGATACAAATTTATGTTATGCTGATTTGAGAAGAGCTAATTTAAACAATTCAATTATAAAGAAAGAGAAGAAATATTTTTTGAACACTAAAATATATGTTTATCAGCTTAAATATTTTTGGCCAGATGTAACAATGTTTTATCAATGTTTGCAAATTTATATTGACAATGTTAATTTAGCTTCTAAGAGAGAGATTGAGCTGGAGTTCGATAAAATCAGAGGATTTCATTTAGAAATTTGAGTATATAAAAGAAACTTTATAATAGGGGGAATTTTAATAAAGGGTAAGTTTTAGTACGACACTCATAAAACAGCATAAGATTGTTTTCGGGAAACGGCGTAACTTGCGGCTATGCCGTTTCCCGTTTTGCAGGTCTTTCAGTAAAGACATAGAGAGTACTCCTACAAGGTCATAGGAGAGTGGGAGGTGCGGACAATTTCCTAGACTGATTATACAACCAGACAGAGACTTTGCCGGTACTCCCAAGGGCTCATATTTCCAAGTGATGTTTTAATCCTCTTTGTATTATACCATATCAAATATTCAGTTAAAATGTTAATAAATTCTGAGAGTTTGGTTCTTGTCCATTCTCGGGAATAGAACAGTTCGTTTTTCAAACGACAAAATAAGCCTTCACAGGCGGCATTATCGGGAGAACAGCTTTCATGGGCATGGAACGCTCCAAACCCACTTTGTTCACACGTTCTATCCAGCCGGGCTACCGATAATGGCAGTCCCTGTCTGAATGTATGATGGGCCGATCCCTTTCAGGCAACCTGGATATTGCCTGGTCAGGCATATTGTTGACGAGTACAGAATCCGGCGTGGTACTCATAGCTCAGCCAAGAAGCATACCATCAAAACAGTTTAGAAGTACGGAAAGGTAGACTTTTCCTGCCGGGAGGACAAATTCTGCAATGTCCGTCAGCCATTTTTGATTTGGTTTATCCGCATGAAAATTCCGTTCTATCCTTTTTGGTACAGATGGTGATATTTCTTCCTGATAAGAGCTGTATTTTCTGTTCCGTCTGTCGTTGACAGTAAGGTCTTCTTTGCGCATGATCTGACAGACCACCTTTTCTGAAACAGTGATATTCCTGTGTTTCAGAATCCCGTAAATCCGCAGGTATCCATAACACTTTTTATGGAAGAGTAGCCGTACCATGGAACGTATGTTATTGTACTTATCAGGTCTATTCATTACCGCTTTTTGGTAATAGTAGTTGCTTTTTGAAAGGCTGAGTCGTTTCAGCAGGGCTGGCAGTGAATATTTATTCTTTAGAGCATTGATTATCACTGCCTTCTTCCGATTTTTGAGAACTGTCTGATCGATGTCGGGGTCTTCATTGATTATTTGCTTTAAGATGTCAATTTCCATCTGCATATCTTTAATCTGAGCCTGTAACTGTATAAGTTCAGGTACAGGGGCAATAGAACCTTCTGCTAGTGTGTTTGGCTTAATATTTTTATCATTCATCAGTGCAGTGGTACTTTCCTGAAGGTATTTTTTGCACCAACTATAAATGTTGGCTCTGGTATAACCGATATCTTCTGACACCGATTTTACACTTTCCCCAGGTTCAAAGCAACAGTAAATTGCATCTATTTTCACTTCCAGTGGAGGATTCCGGGGATGTTCTGCTGTATTTGTGTTGTTTAATGGTTTCCGTTTAGTTTTGCCTGTACCCTCTTGGGCTATCCATGTATATAGGGTCAGTCTGGTCGGATAGCCAGGGATTCGTACTGCGTCAGTCGCTGAGCCACATTGATGATATACCTTTAAAGCCACATCTATTTTATTTTGTGAATACATGATAAAGCAGCTCCTTTCGGAGCCCATGGGGAGTCCAGAAAATTGTCCGCACCCTCTTCTCCTATAAACATCTCAACAAAAACCGTCTGTTTTGACCGATTTTATAGATTCCTGCCTTCTAACCGTTTTCTTCAAAGTAAATTTCCAATTGTGAATGGATCTGTTTCCAGTCCTGACGGTAACCGATCCATTTTTCATGATATCTATGATTGCCAGGTAAAGCATTTTAAGTAGACTATCGTCAGATGGAAAGACTGTCCTAATTTTAGTTACTTTCCTTAACTGAAGGTTAAATCCTTCAATGGCATTTGTGTTATATACCAGTTTACTTATTGCTTCCGGATATTTGAAATATGTGGACAGGTTTGCACCATTGTCATGCCATGATTTATATATTTTTGGATATTTTGAATCCCATTTATCCCTAAACAGCTTCAGTTTATTTAATGCAGTTTCTTCTATAGGAGCAGCATATACCTGCTTTAAACCTGACATTAGTTTTTTATTTCTTTATAGGAAACAAATTTTGTGGAATTACAGATCTGATTAATAATACACTGCTGAATCTCTGTTTGGGGATATACTGTCTATATTGCTTGTGGAAATCCTATCAGTTCATCCACACAGGTAATCAGTATATCTTCTGCACTACGATTTTTAAAATCGTTAATTATGGAAAGCCAGAACTTTGTGCTTTCGTTTTAACTCATATACATGTCAAGCACATCTTTTTATCCGTTCATATTAATTCCTAAAGCAATATATACTGCACGTTTGACAATTCTTCCCTCACTGCTTCCAGAGGATGTTTCTACCATTTCCTAACAATAGGAAGTATCTTGTTCGTAATTCTGCTGATGGTGCTGTCGGAAATATTAATGTCATAAAGTTCTTTCGTATGCAATTCAATATCTTAGGCAGTTGGTATACATGGACAAGATTTTTTCTTCCATGTCCTGTGTTATGTTATTTTATTTTGATATTTTCTGATTACTTGTGGTTCATATTCACCATTACGGTTCCTTGGTATTGCGACGTTCATATCGCCATAACTGGTATGCATTATCTTTTGCAATATCCGGTGTGGCTGTTGTCGGTATCTTTGTTTCTGTAGTCATACCTGAAATAACCAAGTTCCTCGTCCAGTACCTCCTTTTCAAAAAACTGATATCATATCTTTCACGACTGAGTTTACATCAGCTCCATTTTTAATACTGACATCATTGTTTTTCAGATAATCACGCATCATTTCTCTCATTGTTGCTTTTTGTGGGCTGTCATTTTTTCTAGCCATAATAATAACCTCCAAACTGTATAATTTTATCTTACATCAGTTTGGAGGTTTACATAAACTTTAGGATACTCTCATGAAAGGCTTTAGTGCTTATTTTTTATTTTCATACAGATTTTGATACAAATTATTATAAAACAATAGCGATGCCTGCATGGTCTGAAATATTGTTGTGTCTGATGTAATTTAGTATTAATTCATGCGGAGTTTTTTCATCATATAATTTGGGCGTTGATAATGCATAGTCTATTCGTCTTTTGGTGTTGCATGTAGGGGTATCGTTGCTTTCACCTTGTTTTATCCAAATATCTTTTGCTCCTTTCTTAAGCAGTTCATCAAATTTTGTTCTTATTTTCGTATCGGTATCGTAAACATTTAGGTCACCGATAATCAGAAGTTTTTCTCCTTTTAAAGATTCATATTTTTGAATAAATTGTTCCCAATAGTTGATTTCATACTTCATATGCAACCCTATTATATGTATATCTCCAATTTTTATTTCAATGTTTTTTTCCAAGTCTAAAAAATTATCGTCTTTATATTCATATTTAATTTCTTTTTTTATAAACATGCATGATATACTTTTTCTGCATTTCCCTTTTGAATATTTAGACAAATCAAATCCATTCGGCGGTTTCAAAAAATATTGCTCACTCATTAGCCTTAATAAATTATTCCAAGACTCACAATTAGTGTCTACTTCATGCAAAAAGATAATATCAAAATCTTTTGACATATCCACTATATCTATTACATTTTTCAAAATACTTGTACTATTTTCTTTACGCCACTTGTCAACAGCTTTATTCCATAAGTCCCAGTTAACTTTATCATTAATTTTATAATTTTCAGGTAATGGTTTACTGCTTGGTCCAGCAAAATTATTCACATTTAAACTCAATATTTTCATAAGACATCCCCCTTCTATAAACTTTATAAATATGATTTTTATTCTAAGTTTATTGAATTTTTGAACAAACACAATACTGATTTATAAATTACTTTATAATCATTAACTAAAATCTAACAACTTATACCATAAACAACAGCTTACCGCAAAGATGAACTATGTTATTATTTCACCATCATGTATCAAATTCTGCAAGATTATATCATTCGTCTTTCACCGGCAAAATAGTATATATCATCAAAAAGATACTTATGAATTGCTTTGAGGGAAGAAAACTTTCCTGCATCTAATTTATCAAGTATTCCGTTTTTAAAAAGTTCAATCGCTTTTTTCTTGCTAATGCGTTCTTCTTCACGGGCTAGGTCTGAGGAGTTTGTCAGTCCCAACTTATTTTCAAGTACCATAGCGTACCTCCAAATCTTGATTGCTTATCAGCTTCAGTATCAGCTACAATATATATTGTATCACAAATCTTGTAAAAATTCAAAGCTCAATAGGGTTATTCAGGAATTTTACAAAAAAGTCAAAACTTAAGCCTTATATCTGTGAAATTCCATATTTTTACAACACTCTAATGTGTTTTACCACAGTCGTATCTGTAGAATATCTCTATTACTTTTGTATTAAAAAGTTGCAAAATGAACAGTGGCTTGAGTAAGATAAAATCTCTTGACATTTTAAATCAAGAAAAGTATGATAAGTTATACAAATCATACTTGAGAGGTGAGAAAAAAATGAAATCACTGGAAGGAAAATACGCGTGGACGGCTACGGTTGGTGAAAAGGGACAGATTGTAATACCTAAGCAGGCCAGGGATGTTTTTGGGATTAAACCCGGAGATACGCTGCTACTTCTTGGAGATGAACAGCGGGGAATAGCAATCCCTCCCAAGGGAGCGTTTACTGAACTATATGATATAGCGTATGGGAAGGATGGTGCCGCTGATTGAAAAAAATAGCTTTTTTCTGTATTCCGGCACACGGTCATACAAACCCTATGCTTCCTGTTGCGGCGGAACTGATTCGGCGTGGTAATGTAGTCAGATTCTATTCGTTTAATGAATTTGAGAAGAAAATTACAGCGACAGGTGCGGAATTTATATCTTGTGATTCATATCTTCCAAAGCTGACAAAACAGGAAGAATACGGGTTAAAAAATGTGTCTGCAACGGAAATGACGATACAGGATATACGGATTACGCTCAATATGGACTCTTTTCTTGACGGGGAATTTAAAACCTTCTGTCCCGATGTCGTGTATACGGATTCGGTTTGTTTTTGGGGTAAACTAAACGCCTTAAAGCATAATGTGCCAATAGTGGTGTCCACCAGCACATTCGCTTTTAATAGACTGTCCTCGCGATATATGAAAAATTCTTTGAAGGAATTAGCAGATATGATTTTCGGATTTCCGAAGATATCAAAAGAGTTGAAAAAACTAAGAACCTACGGATATCATGTAAACAGTGTGTTGTCCATGGTTCAGAGTGACAATAAAACAGACTCGGTTGTTTATACTTCACGGCGGTTTCAACCGTATGCGGAAAGTTTTTCAAATCATTATGCTTTTGTCGGTCCATCAGTATTTTCAAATATTGAACCGAATAAAGATAATGTCAGACCGCTTATTTATATTTCTATGGGAACAGTTATTAACGACAGACCGGATTTCTATAACAAGTGCATTGAAGCGCTGAAAGAATGTAATGTTGATGTCATTATATCATGTGGTAATGCGATAGAGCCTGATGATTTTTATACATTGCCGGACAATATACGGGTATATCCATATGTTGACCAGCTTGATATACTTTCCGGAGCAGATGTATTTATTACCCATTGCGGCATGAACAGTGTTTCTGAAAGTCTGTATATGGCTGTGCCTATGATTCTTTACCCGCAGACGGGTGAACAACATGCTGTGGCAAGAAGGACGGTGGAAACAGGCGCAGGGGTTATGCTCACGGATGATTCTGTTTGCGGTATACGTTCCGCCGTGCAGGAAGTCCTGAACAATAATAAATATGTAACGGCTGCAAGAGAGTGCAGCACAGACTTTCGTTCATGCGCAGGGGCAGCAGGGGCGGCAGAATTTATAGAAAATGCACCTCATTCTTTTGATTGATATATGAAAAGATAAATAAAACCATTATTGACATATCTAAAAGAATATATCAAAATAACCATAAATGAAAATATTTATGAAAGGATGTATAACATGGTTTTGTATCATGGAAGTAAAAATATTGTAGAATATCCTGAAATAAGAAAAACAGTATATAACAAAGATTTTTACTTCGGATTCTATTGTACAAGTTTCAGAGAACAGGCAGAACGTTGGGCGACAAGATTTGGGGGAAAAGGATATATTAATATTTATCAGTATACGGCAGATTCCAAGCTGAACTGTCTTAAGTTTTCAACGATGACAGAAGAATGGCTGGATTTTATTGTGGCGTGCAGACTGGGAAGCCTCATAAGTATGATATCGTAGAAGGACCTATGGCAAATGATACTATTTTTAACTATGTTCAGAACTTTATTGATAAAAAAATATCGCGGAAGGCTTTTTGGGAGCTGGCAAAATTCAGTCACCCTACACATCAGATCAGCTTTCATTCTGAATCTGCATTGAATACCTTAGTCTATGAGAGGAGCGATGAGGTTTATGGGAGCAAAAAATGATAGTAATTTGTTTTATACATGTAGTTTGATTGAATATATAGGAAGAGTTATAAAAAGAAACCGGCGTGAAGTTACAGAATTTCTTGGAATGGAAACGATTGAAAGAATATATGAATATGCAGATGTTTTTCATTGTGAACCAATTGAAAAGGTGGCGGCTGAATTTATTGAAGAGTTTCAGATAAAAAAGGGAAACTATGACAATGAAGCCGACTGCAGATATCTTGTTCCGGATTACTGGACTGTCGGTGAGGTATATGAGCGATTGATAGAGGATAGTTATTCTTCCCGGTTGGTAGAAGGAATATGGGAGGTATATCATTCGTGGATCAGCGATAGTATATCTGATTATAATACAGATTTTTATTATCAGCCGAGAGATTATATTGCAGCCTGCTATAAGCAGGGAGTTGTTTTGTAAAATAGAAATTGAATATTCTATATTTTAGCTGTTTCTTGATTCATTTTATTGACAAAGGAAGCGCTTTTTGCAGTCATCTCAATCCATGCCGGGCGAAATCCGCTTTTGATGGCGTTTCGGACTGACTTTATATTTGACCAGGCGGCGCAGTAAAACGGAACTTTGCCCTGCTCTAAAATCTCAAGGGCCAGGCGGCTTGTAAGAGCGGACGCAACGCCCTGCCTGCGATAGGCGGGCAGTACATCGATACCGATTTGCCACATGGTTTCACAGTCGGCGGAGCATGCGGCAAGACCGACGAGCGTTTCACCGTCATATGCCCCTACACCCAGAATATCCAGTTTGCGGCGCTGTTCACACAACGCATTGCTCCACTTAGGAGTATAAAGTGATGAAAAATCTTTCGGGTGCAGCAGTTTTGTTGTGTAGGGACAGTCTAAAATCTTTAACTGGCGAAGGTCAGGCAGAAAATACTCCGCCATAAAGCAAATTCTTAAATCATCTTTTTGTAATTTGTCGTTCAGGACATGCAGATTCGGCGTTTCAAAGCAATGTTCAACAGGAAAGCTGTTTATATAGTCTGATATAATGTTACGGTATTTTTCATTTATGGAAGCAACAATGTTGTTTCCATAAGAAATCAGATTGCAGTCAAACGGTAGAGAAAGATATTTTCTTGCGTCAGGATTTGAATTAGATGCAACAATAATATTCTCTGCCCGCATAAAATCTTCTGCATCACAGTTTGCATCTATGGCAGATTGCCGCATTGCAATTTGTAATATTGTACTGTTTGTAAAATTCATGATTTTCTCCCGGATATATTAATATAGTTTTATTTATTGCGCTTTCTTCGACTGATATTCAAATTGCCGTTTTTGCATTTCCGGTACTTGTCGGCAGAAACAGGAAGTCATTTCCAGATGTTGCAATTTTAATATACTACTACAGGACGGTTTATTTCAATATTAATATTTGATTGGTGGAAATAATAGATGAGGTAGAACCGGAGAAATTATTTGTGATTTTGTTATAGACAATATATCGATGTTGATGGATAATATAGATATTCCTTATATAACCCATGAAAGGAAAACTATTATATAAACATGAATGTTATCGGAAAAGGCATTTTAAATGCGGAGGAAAAAGAATTGCTTAATAATGGAGAAAAGCCGGAAAAGCTGGTGGTAAGAGGCAGTTTGTTTGATGGAGAAAATATGCTTTCGCAGGTAAAAAGTTTTGCGCTTTTGGAAGGCTTGGAAGAAACGTGCCGCGCGGTGCGGTATATGTGTGAGAAACACGCAGGACAGTTTAGAAAACCCGGGAAATATTCGGATGAACAGGTGCCGTATATAAACCATCCGCTTTTAATGGCGTGTCAGGCATATGCTTTTGGCATTTGTGATGATGCGCTTCTTGCTGCAATTCTTTTGCACGACGTAGTTGAAGATACGGAAATTACATTAAATCAGCTCCCTTTTGGGGATGAAGTAAAAGAAATTGTAGGACTTGTAAGCTTTTTTGTGCCTGATGGGAAAACAAAAAAACAGGCGAAGGATGAATATTATAAAAGAATAAGCGGAAATGGCAAGGCATGTGTTGTGAAAATTATTGACCGGTGTAATAATGTATCGACAATGGCGGGGAGTTTTGACAGGGAAAAACTGATTGAATATATACAGGAAACTGAAAGATACGTATTACCGCTTACCGATGTGCTTGAAAATAATTACCCCGAATACAGAAATACTGCATTTTTGATAAGGTATCAGATAATCAGTATACTGGAAACAATAAAATGCCTGATTTTGGATTAAATATTAATTTTACTTGCACAATATACGTATAAAGTGTAGAATTTAATAAGGTGTAATTACAGTTTAAGCAAGTACATATAATACTGTTACGGTCAAATAATTTCATTAATCGGTGAAAAGGACCGATAGAAAATATACTTTTTACTGATAATATTCTATATATAGTAAAGGAGTATATTTTATGAAAAATGGAAAGAGAAACAAAAGCATAGACGAAATAGTGGGAAATAATATCAGGACATTCAGGAGAGTTAATGGCATAGACCGTAAAACTCTTGCGGAAAAGTTTCATATTTCTGACGATGCTTTGTACAGAATTGAAAAAGGTGAAACAGGGTTGTCAGGAGAATATGCATATATACTGGCAACTGAATTTGGCTGTGATATGAATTTTATTTACGGGAAAGCAGATGTTGAGGAAATGCTGATAAAAAGTATGGAAAAGGCTATGGAAAGTACGGAAAAAGAAGAAATCCGGCAAATGGCTTCCCGTATACTCAGGTATGCCGCTGAACTTTTAAGCAGCGACTCCGAATTAAAGTAGCAGCGGATAACTGTAGATAACACTGAGGATAGACAGACAGGTGGTTTATGCGACCTGTTATCTGTAAGCAAAAATGCAGTTATTGAAAGGGAATAGTAAAATGTATTATAACAATATATTAGAGGCAATAGGGCAGACTCCGGTTATTAAGCTGAATCATTTGCCGCAACCGAGGGATGCAAATATATTGGTCAAATTTGAGGGGCTGAACGTAGGAGGTTCAATTAAGACCAGAACGGCATACAATATGATTTGCGCCGCAGAAGAAAAGGGCATATTAAAACCTGATTCCATTATAGTTGAACCTACGAGCGGTAATCAGGGTATAGGACTGGCTCTCGTGGGCGCGGTAAAAGGATATAAAACGATAATAATTATGCCTGATTCGGTAAGCAGGGAAAGAAAACTTCTGGTTGAGCATTATGGAGCAGAGGTTGTGTTGATACATGATAAAGGAAATATCGGAGATTGTATCAATGAGTGTATACAAAAGGCAAATGAGTTAAAAGAAAAGGATTCACGCGTATACATACCACAGCAGTTTGAAAATGATGCAAATCCACAGGCGCATAAAATTCATACGGGCATTGAACTGTTAGAGCAGGTAAACGGACCTATAGATGGTTTTTGCTCAGGAATAGGAACGGGCGGCACTATAACCGGTATAGGTGAAATACTGAAAAAGGCTAATCCGGATATTACAATATGGGCGGTTGAACCGGAAAACGCGGCAATACTTGCAGGCGGAACAGTGGGAGCTCATATTCAGATGGGAATTGGAGACGGAGTTATTCCCGGAGTTCTCAATCAGCATATATACGAAGATATTGTCGTTATTTCAGATAAAGAGGCGTTGCAGACGGCGAAAGATTTGGCGCGTTGTGAAGGAATAATGTGCGGTATTTCAAGCGGTACAAATGTAGCGGCGGCGTTAAAACTCGCCCATAAGCTTGGAAAAGGTAAAACGGTAGTTACGGTACTGCCTGATACTGCAGAGAGATATTTTTCCACACCATTATTTGAATAGATATAATACTGTGATATTAAAGGGATGCTGCAAAATTTTTACTATGCGGCATCCCTGTTTTTTTATTATTTTCAGGCATAAAAGGGAGAAGTGGCGGTTTATTACAACGGAAAATTTATCTGAATATGTATTTTGCAGTCTAAAATAGAGAAAATTTGTCGATTTATATTAAAAAGCATACATTTATGTAAAAATTAATACGTTTTGATTAAAAATTACAATTGAATTGCCAAAATGATGTATATTAGTTGTAAAATTATTACTATATGGAGGCGAATATTTATATGAAAAAAGAATATGAAACGGGGTACAGAATATACATATTGAGGCTTATCAAGGGATATACAAGGGAAGAATTATCGGAACTTGTCGATATTACGCCTAAGTTTTTATATGAAATAGAGAAAGGAAGAAAAAATTTTTCGGTACAGACTTTAATTAAGCTGTCAAATGTTCTTGAAGTTGCCTGTGATTATATTTTGACCGGTGATGAGAAGTTTATAAAGAAAGAAAACAGGGAGTTTATAAATGAAATGTTTAGTATTACCAACAAACAATAAGTAAATATATAATCATAAATACTTTTGTCAAAATGTAAAAATATGTAGTTAAAAATACAGTTTATAAAGTATTAATTATAATAAAGAAACTATGAATGTATTGTTGACAATAAGTATATATATAGTTTAAAATTAAAAATGCCAATAATTGAAATATGTACTGGTATTGTACGTGTCAAGCATAATATAGGTGTTTAGATGGTAGAAATGGAGATGTATTTCAATGAAAGAAGTTCTTATAGTAGAAGAAAAAGAAGAAACAAGAAATGAATTGGTAAAACTTGTAAAGGAGGTAAAACCTGATGCAGTGGTTTATGAAACGTCTGATGAAAATGAGGCATATGTAATAGCGATAAAAAGAACCATAGACCTGTTTATTACAGATATAGTGCTGCATTCGGGAAAACCGGGCGGAGATAATTCAGGTGCTGACTTTGCAATCAACATACGCACTATAGAAAAATACTCTTTCGTGCCTATTATAATATTAAGCAGTCTGTATGACTATAAGATGCGTATGTTTTCAATAGTGCATTGTTATCAATTTATTGAAAAGCCATTTGACAGTGAAAATGTAAAAACAGTAATTGAAAGTGCTATAAGATATACTACGAAAGATAATCGCAAGAAATATGTGTATTTTCGTAGTAATGGGCTGCTTGAAGCTGTTTTGCTTGATGACATCCTGTATATTGAAAGCAGAAATCATCAGATGACGGTATATACTATAAACGATAGCTTTATGATTCCTTACAAAACCTGCAATAAAATGCTGATGGAACTGGATTCAGATGATTTTACATTATGTAACCGTCGAACAATAATCAATATAGAACGTATAAAGAGTGTTGATAAGGTCAACAGATACATATATATGAAAGATATTGATACTGTTCTTGAGATTGGTCCTGTAATGAAAAAGCAGTTTTTAGAGGAACTTAGGAAACGAGGTAAGATATTGTAGGGGCATGTACCAATACCAGTACTATATATTCATAAAGTATGTATATTTTGGTAAAAATTTAAAAAAAATATTGCCAAACTATACATAAAACATAAAAAAGGAAATTTCCAATAATTTGTTGTTGCATTTGCAAAAAAAAGATGATACACTTGTCCATGTTGACAGAAATATATTAATAAAAAAATATTGCCATGCTGAATATAAGTGTGTTTTATTGAAGTGTATAGGCTGAAAATTCGGAATATCCATACTTATGTTATGAGGGGTATCCGGAGTAAATGTAGTAACGGTCTATGGTGTGTGTGAAATAATATGGACAAAATGCTCCAAACGCAGTAAATATGGGTAGGAAACAGTTTTTTACGCATGTAT
>CANQUM010000002.1 GCA_947627045.1 uncultured Clostridia bacterium | reverse complement strand
TTTGAAAGTCCCGAAACCCGCATAAACACTGGGTTTTTCTTACTTGTCGTTCGGTAAGGACTTCATTGTCGGGAACAATAATACGTCTCTTATTGAACCCGAATCGGTAAGCAGCATAACAAGTCTGTCAAGACCGAAACCAAGTCCTCCTGTAGGAGGCATACCGTATTCGAGAGCTGTTATGAAGTCCTCGTCTACTTCGGCATTAGCACCCTGTGCTCTCTTTGCCTCAACCTGACGTACAAATCTTTCTTTTTGGTCGATAGGGTCGTTAAGCTCAGAGAACGCATTTCCCATTTCTCTGCAGTAGATGAAATATTCAAATCTCTCTGTGAATGCAGGGTTTTCAGGTTTTCTCTTGGCAAGCGGTGAGTTCTCAACAGGATAATCATAGATGATTGTAGGCTGTATTAGCTTGTCTTCAACAAAAGCGTCAAAGAACGCAATAAGAACATGACCTTTTGTAGCGTTTTCGCCCTCGTCAACTTCTATTCCCTTTTCTTTAGCACAGGCTCTTGCGTCCTCGTCGGTAGTCCAGTCGTTGTAGTCAACTCCTGCGTATTTCTTTACAGCCTCGACCATAGTTAAACGCTCCCAAGGAGCAGCCATGTTGATTTCTGTTCCCTGATAGGTTATAACGTCGCTTCCGCAGACTTTCTTTGTAATGGTTACGTACATATCTTCTATCAAGTCCATCATACCGTGATAGTCTGTATAAGCCTGATACATTTCTATTGTGGTAAACTCAGGGTTATGAGAGGTGTCCATACCCTCGTTTCTGAATATTCTGCCGACTTCGTATACCTTGTCAAATCCGCCGACAATAAGTCTTTTCAGATAAAGCTCAGTCTCAATACGAAGGTACATATCTAAATTAAGAGCGTTGTGGTGAGTAACAAACGGACGTGCCGCCGCACCTATTTCAAGAGTGTGGAGAACAGGCGTGTCGACTTCAAGGTAGCCGCGCTCGTCAAGATAGTTTCTTATTTCCTTTAAAATTAGACTTCTCTTTGTGAAGGTATCTTTAACATCAGGGTTGCAGATAAGGTCAACATACCTTTGACGGTATCTTTGGTCTCTGTCTTTAAGGCCGTGCCATTTTTCAGGCAGAGGAAGCAGAGATTTTGACAATAGCTTGATTTCTTTTGCGTGAATCGAAACTTCGCCCCGCCTTGTTCTGAAAACAAAGCCTTCAATTCCGATAATGTCTCCTATATCCCACTTCTTGAATTCGGCAAAGGTGTCTTCGCCTATATCGTTCATTCTTATATAAACCTGAATTCTGTCGCTTCCGTCACGAACGTCTATGAAGTTTGCCTTGCCCATATCACGCCAGCTTACTATTCTTCCTGCTATGCGAACTGTCTTTTCCTTGAGCTTTTCAAGAGCGGCGTTTTTTGCTTCTTCATCGTCTCCTGCCTCAGCTATGATTTTTGCTTCTGCCTTTTCGTATTCAGACTTAGCGTCGGCATTTTTTATGGTTACGTCGTAGCTCGTTATTTCATATGGGTTTTCGCCCTTTGACTTTAGTTCGTTCAGCTTGTCAATTCTGATTTGCTTTAGTCCGTTAATTTCCTCCTGAGAAATTTCTTCTTCAAGAGCAGTCTCAGTTTTGATCTCGTCACTCATTTATATTTATGCTCCTTTTTGTTATGTTGTCTTAAAGGTTATCTGCTTATCTCTAAAATTTTGAATTTCAAAAGTCCTACCGGCGCTTCTACTTCAAAGATTTCCCCTACTTTTTTCTTTAAAGCAGCTTTTCCGATAGGTGAATCATCAGAAATTTTTCCGTTATCCGGGTCAGATTCGGTTGAACCCACGATTTGCAGAGTTTCTGTTGATTTAAGCTCCAAATCCTCAATTTTGATCTTAGAACCGATTGAAACTTCTTCTAGTGATATATTGTCATCATCAACGATCACTGCATTGGCAATCATCTGTTCAAGCTCTGTAATTCTAGCTTCTAAGATACCTTGCTCGTTCTTTGCCTCGTCGTATTCAGCGTTTTCCGAAAGGTCTCCGAATGAGCGTGCCTCTTTGAGCTTAGCCGCAACTTCGCTTCTTCTGACTGTTACAAGGTATTCTAAATCCTCTTCTAATTTTTTATAGCCTTCTTTTGATACAGATAAATTTTTTACTGCCATAGTTATATCTCCTCACATTTGAATTTCATAAAAATAATAGCTTTTATAATACAGCTTATCAAAATATTATATAGTATATAACTTAAAAAGTCAAGATTGATATGTCACAATATTCTATTTGTCGAATTTTGTCGAAAAGTTTTTAATCTGATTGTCGAATTATGCTGTATAATGTAGAAAAGAAGTCTAATGTTGTATTTTAACGATTTAAAATCACTCGGTTTTAAAGACAAAACAAAACAGAAGGAGCGTATGGAAATGGAAAAGGTATTAAAAACACAAAATTCAAGGGATAACTCAACACGATACAGTCTTATTGAAAGCGAAGTTCAATTTGACGGTGAGAAAGCGCTGACTTACGGAATAAGAATTGAGGGAACAATATCAGGAGAGGAGGAAGAGTCAGAAATTTTGGACATAACTACAAGCTATGAAAAGGCGGAAATTTTGTTCAGACTTATTGTTTGTTCAGAAATTACTCCTGTGACATTAAAGGATGTTACTGAGGATTTTTTAAATGCGTAACGTAAGATTAATGATCTTAACGATTAATAATATCAAATCATTGAATCGTTAAAATACAGGTTCTTCTTAATTTTAAACAAGATAATAAACTTAAAACAACATTTTGATATGTTTGGTATTTTGACTTGAAATTAAACACTATATATGATATAATAACATAAATACTATGATAAGGAGAGCTAATTATGAGATGTCCATTTTGCAATTATGAGGACACGAAGGTAATCGACTCCCGTCCTAGCGATGAGAAAAAGAGACGCCGCCGTGAATGCACAAATTGCGGCAGGAGATTTACCACTTATGAAGTTGTTGAAAAACCTACTTTAATGGTTTATAAAAAAGACGGCAGTTTTGAGCCGTTTGAAAGGGAAAAAATCATAAAAGCCATCGGCAATGCCATAAAAAAGCGTCCTGTCAGCGTTGAAGATGTAAACGCTTTGGTCGATGAGATCGAGAATACTTATGCGAACGCTATGCAGACCGAAACAACTACAAGCGAAATAGGCGATAAGGTTTTGGCAGGACTTAAAAAGCTGGATCATGTAGCATATGTGAGATTTGCGTCTGTATACAAGGATTTTAATGACTTAGACAGCTTTATTAAGATCATTGCGGAAATCAGTTAGCTTGAATTATCAGAAAATACTGTGAAGATATGGGAACTCGTTATTGAAAATAAGAGTGATTCCGTACTTTATTGTTTCACATTCTGAATACAGTTCTTCACTGTCTTTCAATAAAAGGGCTTTTAGCTTTGCACAGGAGGCTGAAATATCTTCTAAGCAAGAGCTTTCTACAAGAAATGATACACAAATATAATATTTTTTCCACGATCGGCTGAACTCTTCGATTTTTTCGAGAGCTTGGTCGGTTTTTTTGTCTTCAGCGAACTCTGTTACATAATCAAGAGTTTCAATAAGCTGTTGATTTTTATTGTATATTAAAAACAAAGAAATAACAGAACCCGAAATTATTATAACAAGTATAGTTATACAAAGGATAAGCCTTTTCAATTCAAATCCTCCTTTTTGACCAGTTTGTAATTTTTATCCTCATCGCACGACATAAGAAACACATCTGATACTTCGACCTTGTTTTTTTTGAGAATTTCGTTTACAAACCTCATATCCAACCCTAAGAATTCAATAGCCCCGTGCATAACAACTCCGTCGTCAATTAATATCTGAGGCGGATTTTTTGTTTCTCTGTAAAGCTCAATATCAGAAGGAGAAAGCGGACTGTAATCGTTTTTTTGCATAACGCTTATTTTTCCTGTTGTTTCAACGACCGCATACTGAACTTCGCTTATATCGAAAATATTATAATCGTGCAGACTTTCCATCAAGTCGTCAACAGAATATCTTAGCTTTTTCATTTGTTTTTGGTCAATTACTCCGTTTGATATAATTACTTTAGGGCTTCCCGATACTATCTGTCTTAGCTTTCTTGAACGCAAGGTGAGTGCAGACATAATAACGTCTAAACTGACCAGCGTGAGCATAGGAATAATTCCGGTTGTCATAGGTATGGTAGTATCTTCGATAGGAAGAGTGGCTATGTTGGATACAAGAATAGTTATAACCAGCTCTGACGGCTGAAGCTCGCCTATCTGACGTTTTCCCATAAGACGTATTGAAAATATTACAAGCGCATAAAGAATAATGGCTCTGAAAAATACTATAAGCAAATTAAAGCACGTCCTTTCACAGAATTAAAATGCCTATAAATAACTTTTCCAAAATAACAGATTATACACATAGGTATATCTTTTATTTTTAAATGAGAAAATTTCGTATAAATTTTGAAAATACACTAATATTAACTAATGAATATTAGAATATTATGCAGATTAACCGTGATAAATAAAGGAGGAATGGCAGTGGAACAGAAAACGGTTGTAAAGGTCAATGAAAACAATTACGAAACAGCGCTTATTTCAAAAAGTCTGAAGCAGGCACTTTTGGATCTAAAAATAATATCGGGAAAGACGATGGATCTTAACATTATGGAGGTTGAAATCTCAGAGCATAAGTGTGCTGTTGTTTCAATAGAGGGAATGGCGTCAACATCATCAATGGCGGAGCTTATTTACAGACCGCTTATGGAGTTTAGGGTCAAGGGCTATGCGACGGAGGATGATGTTTTTAAATTTCTCACTAAGCAGAGTCTTTTGTCGGCGGAGAGAAAAATTTTGACAACTTACGGTGAGGTTTTTCTGACTCTGTTTTCAGGCTTTGCAGTGGTGTTTATTGACGGCTGCGACAAGTGTGTTGCATATGGGATTCAGGGTTTTGACAAGCGTTCTATAGAAGAGCCGACAAGCGACGGTAATTTAAACGGAGCACACGAAGGCTTTATTGAAACTATAAGAACAAACATATCTCTTATCAGAAGAAGGCTTAAAACTCCAAAGCTGAGATTTGATATGCAGCAGATAGGCAGCGACAGCAAAACTGACGTATGTGTTGCGTATATTACTGACAAGGCACCGCAGGGAGTAATAGACAAGGTCAAGGAGAATTTGAACAAGATAAATCTTGATACTATTATAACAACAGGATATGTCGAGCCGTTTTTGCAGGGGAAGCACAAAAGTCTTTTTTCAAATGTTTTGTCAACCGACAGACCTGACGCCTTTTGCGCTAAACTGAACGAGGGCAGAGTAGGTATTTTGGTCGACGGAGTTCCGCTTGCACTTATATGCCCGTCATTGTTTATTGAAAACTTTCAGACGATTGACGATTATGTGAACAAGCCTTTTTATACGACTTATATAAGATGGATAAAATACATTGCATTTTTTCTTGCCATAGCACTTCCGGGATTGTGTGTAGCAATTGCTACAAACCACCCTGAAATTCTCACTCACAAGTTTTTGATGAATCTTGCCGCCAGCGAGGAGGTTACGCCGTATTCGTTTTTCTTTGAAGCGGTCATCATAACAATAATGTATGAGCTGATGAGAGAAGCCGGCATAAGACTTCCTAAAGCCATAGGCGGAGCGGTATCTATAGTAGGTGCATTAATTATCGGGGACGCAGCAGTTTCGAGCAGTTTAGTATCTGCTCCGCTGCTTATTGTAATTGGACTTACAGCAACTGCTTCATTTGTCATTCCGAATCTGAACCCGCAGACTTCAATTTTCAGAATGTTGTTTATCTTAACAGGCGGATTTGCCGGCCTTTTCGGAATAACCCTCTGCTTTGCATTTATGCTTATTAACATCTCAGCTCTTGAAAACTATGGAGTTCCTTATAATGCTCCGATCTCTCCGTTCACATTCAGGGCAATGCGTGATGTTGTTACCAGACCAAGCTTTTTAAAACTGGGCAAATCAAAGACTATAGTTGAGGACCTGAACGGAGCGAAAAAGATTTAGTTAAAATCAAAAGCTGATTAAGGAGGATTGTTTCTTAAAGAAACAGGTTATTTATGAGAAAAATATCTTTTGGACAAATGGTTATAATTCTTTTCTTATCAAGAATTTTTTATACCATGACATTTATACCCTTTATGTATAGTGATGTTACCTGTCAGATAATAGGCTTTTCAATTTGTACAGCTATAGAGTGTCTGGCGGTTATACCTATGATCGTATTATATAAAAAGCATCCGGATAAAAATATATGTCAGGTGATATATGAAAAGTCAAAGCTTCTGGGAATACTGACTTGTGTTGTTTTTGCACTTGCAGCCGTATTGGTTATTAATCGTCTGTTCAGATATTTCGGGTATTTTGTATATGCGATGTTTCCCGACTTTTTGCCGACGTGGCTTGTGATAGGAACAGTTGCAGCAGTATCTTTTTATGCAGCTTTTCAGGGAATTGAGGCTATTGCAAGAAGTGCCGGAATAACTTTTGCTTTTTTCGGGCTTTCCTTTATAATTGTTATTTTGGCTCTTTTGGGTAAAATGTCGTTTAGCAATGTTATTTACGACTATCCCAAATTCGACGATATATTGCATGAGATCTATTATGAGCTGTCAAAGTTCAGCGAGCTTTTGCTGTTTCCGATTTTATACCCTTATGTAAAAGAAAAGGCGGGCAAGAGCGTCTATGGCGCGTTGGCGTTAAAGTTGATTTTTGTATATGTAATAACCGCTGTCTGCGTGCTTACTCTTGGAAGTTTTCTGAATATCAGCAAATTCCCGTTCTTTGATTTGGGAACCTACGCCGAAACCTTTATAATAGAAAGACTGGACGCATTTTTACTTCCGGCGTGGATCTTGGTTGCTTTTATAAAGACTTCACTGTTTCTGTTAGTTGGAAAAATTGCGTTGTCAACGGGATTTAAAAGAGTTAAATCAAATGTGTTTCTGCTTGTTTTAACAGTTGCCGCTTATGCTGTTTCTTTGCCTTCAGTTTTGCAGGAAAAATGGAATATCGGAGTGCTGGACAAAACTGTTATCACAATTTTTTTAATAGTACTGGGCGTATTGCTGCCTCTTGTTTTTTGCTTTGGAAAGGGTGATGAGAATGAAGCGGAATAGAGTATGTCTGAAAAAACTTTTGATAATTCCTATTTGCGTATTATTCATTTTCAGTTTAAGCTCGTGCAATGCAACAGGAAAATATGAAAAAAGAGATATTGATGAAAAGATCATTGTTCATGCTCTGGGAATAGATATGACAAAAGAGGGCAAATTTGAAGTTACACTGCAAATGCTTGTACAGCAAGGTACGGGTTCTAATACGCCTATAGATCCGTCTAAAGCAAACAGTGCAACTGTTTCACAAGTTGCAGCGACCATTCCTGCAGCTATTGAGCAGTGTGAGACCGATTTGGGTAAAAAAGCCTTTTTGGGTCATTCAGAGCTGATTTTGTTAGGTAAAAGCGTAACCGACTTAAACCCTATTTTGGAATATTTCATAAATGCAGAGGGTATTTCATTGGGGACATTTATGGCTTATACGGATATTACGGCAAAAGAAATTCTAAATATAAAGGTAACAAGCGGAACTTATTCTGCGGAGGTTTTAAAGGAGATATTTGAAGAATCCCAAAAGAACGGAACAAGTACCGAGTGCGAGCTTATAAGGCATATAGATAATATTGAGAACACAAACGGTACTACCGTTATGCCTATCATAAAGAAAATCAAGAATGATAAAAAGTCTTCAAATGAGAAAGAAGACTCAAGCTCTGATATAAAATTTGGAGAAACTGAAAGTGATGATAGTAAAAACAAGTCAAGCAATGAAAAGGTAGAAGGCGGAGGCGGAAGTTCAGAATCGGAGAGCAGTTCTCAATCTGAAGGAGGCGGCTCAGGCGGTGAAGAATCAGGCTCCGGCGGAGGAAGCTCGGAGGAAGCCGAAGTAACAGCATTTTATATAGACGGAGCGGTAATTGTCAAGGACAAAAAGCCAAAGAGCGTTATGTCAAGAGATGAAGTTATAGGCTTGTCATTTTTGAATAACGGAATTGCAGAACAGACAATTGACGCAAAGATGGGAGATACTCTTACTTCGGTAAGTGCGGCAAGCGTTAAAAAGCAAACTGATGTAAGTTTAAAAGATGGCCGAATTGTTATAGATGTAAATTTAACAATTGCGTATGAGTTTAATAAAACATTTTCAGATAAGGAACAAAAAGAGGTGGGACAAAAAGCTGCAGAGCGTGTTCATACACTATGTCAAGAGGCGATTGACAAGGCTTTAAAGGAGGATAATGCTGATATTTTTGAAATTCACTCTCTGCTGAACCACAACGATTACACAGTGTATGAGGAATATAAGAAAAACCCTGAGGAAATTTTAAAAAGAGTTGATATAAATGTAAGCATCAATCCTCAAATATAGTTTGCATTTTTATGGGGAATATGGTATACTTTTTTTATCTATTATGGTAAAGGGAGCTGTACTGAGTGATTAAATTTGAAAATCATATTGGCAAAATTCATATTTCTAATAAATATTTGGTTTCTCTTATTGGAAATACAGCGTCGAATTGTTTCGGCGTTGTCGGAATGAACACATTCGGACCCAGACAGAGGATAAGCTCTCTTTTAAAAAAAGGACAATCCCTGGAAAACGGAGTTATTATTCACCAGACTAAAAATAATGAACTTATTATTGATTTGCACATAACTGTTTCATACGGGGTGAACGTTTCAACAGTCGTAGAAAGCATTATGGAAAAGGTGCAGTATACCGTAGAAACTGAGTCGGCGGTTAAGGTTGCAAAAATTAATGTTTTTGTCGATGAGATGCAGTCTTAACTAAGGGGGACGGTTTTGTGATTGATGGTAAAACACTTAGAGACGCTTTTATCAGCGCTGCAAACAGTATAGCAAATCAAAAAACAGCCGTTGACGAGCTGAATGTATTTCCCGTTCCGGACGGAGACACAGGAACAAATATGTCTATGACAATGGGGAATGCTCTTATCGTGCTGGAAAGAATGCATGATGACGTTGCCGTAAGCGAAGTTGCCGAGCAGTCTGCTTCTGCCTTGCTGAGAGGAGCGAGAGGAAATTCAGGAGTAATTCTGTCTTTAATTTTCAGAGGTTTTGCAAAGGGGTTCAGCGGCAAAAAGGAAGCTTCGATAAGCGATTTTGTTTCGGCACTTGATCAGGGTGTTTCGGGTGCGTATAAATCTATAATGAAGCCTACCGAAGGTACGATCTTAACAGTTGTAAGGCTTGCAAGTGAAAGAGCCGCCGCTGTTTCTGTTTCGGTAAAAGACGAGGTATCTCTTTGGGAGGAGGTATGCTCATCGGCAGGAAAAGCACTTGAGAATACGCCGAATTTGCTTCCTGCACTTAAAAAAGCTGGTGTTGTTGACGCAGGCGGTAAAGGTCTTTTAATTATATTTGAAGCTATGTTAAATGTCTTTAAAGGCGGAGATACTGTAAAGCCTGACGTTCCCTCAGAAAAGAAAACGGTTACAATTGACACGTTTTCGTCGACGGTAGGAGATTTTGACGAGGAGATAAACTTTACCTACTGTACCGAAATGCTTATCAATAAAGCAAGCGGCAGCGACGACTGTTCAAAGCTGAGAGCGTATTTAGAAACAATTGGCGACTGCGTTGTTGTAGTTGACGATGATGATATTATAAAGGTTCACGTTCATACAAACCACCCCGGCAAGGTTATTGAAAGGGCGCTTAAATTCGGAACTATAAATCTTCCTAAGATAGAGAATATGAAAATGCAGCACGAACAGCGTATAATCGACGCTAAGGTTCCCGAAACCAAGCCTGTTAAGCCGATAAAGGAATACGGATTTGTGGCTGTTGCGGCGGGGCACGGCGTTGAAGCCTTGTTTGAGGACGTCGGCGTTGACTGCATTGTAAGAGGCGGACAAACTATGAACCCGTCAACGGAAGATATTTTGGCGGCTATCAATAAGTGTCCGGCAGAGACGGTTTTTGTGCTGCCTAACAATAAGAATATAATTATGTCGGCTGAGCAGGCAGGAAAACTCGCAGACAGAAAGGTTTGCGTACTCCAAACTAGAACTATTCCGCAGGGAATGAGCGCTATGCTTGCCTTTGACGATGTGGCTGACTTTGAAACTAACAGACTCGAAATGACACATGCGCTTGAGAGAGTATCAACGGGTCAGATAACTTATGCAGCCCGCGACAGCGATTATGAGGGTCATAAGATAAAGAAAAACGAAATTCTGGCTCTGGAGAACGGCAAGCTCTCTTTTGTGGACAAGGATGTATCAAAATCGGCGTTCAAGCTGATAAAAAAGCTGGTTAAGGGCGACACTTCGTATATTACTATAATTCAGGGAAGTGATGTTTCAGACGAGGACGCAAAAGCCTTGAAGGAGCAGGTTGAGAGCAAATATCAAAACGCCGAAGTTCTATTGATAAACGGCGGACAGCCTGTTTATTATTACATTCTGTCTGCGGAATAATAAAGTATAACAGAAAGGAAAAATAATATGACAAACAGCTATGAAAGTCCGTTTTGCACAAGATATGCAAGCAAGGAAATGCAGTATATTTTTTCGGCTGATAAGAAATTCACAACATGGAGAAAGCTATGGGTTGCTCTTGCAAGAGCAGAGATGAAGCTAGGATTACCTGTTACGCAGGAGCAGGTAGATGAGCTTGAGGCTAATATTGATAACATAGATTATGAGTGTGCTGCAGAGCGTGAAAAACTTGTTCGCCACGACGTTATGGCGCACGTTTATACATACGGCAAGGCTTGCCCGAATGCAAAGGGAATAATTCATCTCGGAGCAACATCCTGCTATGTCGGGGATAACACCGACATTATTGTTATGCGTGACGCACTTAATGTTGTAAAAAGAAAGCTTGTGGGGGTTATAGGTCAGCTTGCTGAATTTGCTGAAAAGTATAAAGCTCTGCCCTGTCTTGCTTATACTCATCTTCAGCCTGCACAGCTTACTACAGTAGGTAAAAGAGCGACTCTTTGGTGCAACGAGCTTTTGATGGATCTTCAGGAAATTGATTTTAGACTGCAAAACCTAAAGCTTTTAGGCTCAAAGGGAACAACAGGCACACAGGCGTCTTTTATGGAGCTTTTTGAGGGCGATACCGAAAAGATCAGGGAGCTTGAGAGAATGATAGCTGAGGAAATGGGGTTTGACGGAGTTGTACCTGTTTCGGGGCAGACATACTCAAGAAAGGTCGATTCGGCAATCGTTTCAACGCTGTCTGGAATTGCCCAGAGCTGTATGAAGTTTTCAAACGATATAAGAATTCTCCAGAGTTTTAAAGAGATCGAGGAGCCGTTTGAGAAAAATCAGATAGGCTCGTCGGCAATGGCTTATAAAAGAAACCCTATGCGATGCGAGAGAATAACTTCTCTTTCGAGATATATAATTTCTGATATGCTGAACCCTGCATTTACGGCGGGTACACAGTGGTTTGAAAGAACTCTTGACGATTCGGCTAACAAGAGGATTTCTGTTGCGGAGGCGTTTTTGGGCGTTGACGCAGTGCTTAACATTATGCTCAATGTAACAGACGGACTTGTAGTTCACGAGAAGATTATCGAAAAACGTGTTATGGCGGAGCTTCCGTTTATGGCAACGGAAAATATAATGATGGACGCTGTTAAAA
Source organism: uncultured Clostridia bacterium (assembly GCA_947627045.1). Lineage (GTDB taxonomy): Bacteria > Bacillota > Clostridia > Oscillospirales > Ruminococcaceae > UMGS1601. The sequence continues at coordinate 172,743 of CANQUM010000002.1, read as the reverse complement.
AGGGCGGAGACCGCCAGGAACTGCATGAGAGAATTCGAGAATATTCAATGAAAGCAGGTTCAAGAGTAAAAGACGAGGGTCTTGACAATAATTTGTGCGAACTTATTTTAAATGACCCGATGTTTATGATTTCAAAAGAGGAAATGGACGGCATTATGAAGCCTGAAAACTTTATTGGAAGAAGCGTCTCTCAGGTTGACGAGTTTATAGAAAACTGCGTAAAGCCTGTTCTGGATAAGAATAATTTCAAGCACGAGAGCGTAGAAATAAATGTTTAGTTACTAGAAACAAGAGGCTAGGAACAAGAAAGAAGCTGAGTGAATATGTCAAAGCAAAAAATAATATATATAATTGCCGGAGCGGCTTGCTCGGCATTGACTATTCTGATGATAGTGCTTGTTGCAACAGGTTGGGGAAGCGTTGCGCTTGTTATCGGACCGTTTGCTTTTGCGGTAGCATTTTTTGCGAGTGCGGCATCTATTAAGACACCTGCACAGAAAAAGAAAATAGAAGAAATGAACAAACAGAAAAAAAGACTTGCCAAGAAAAAGCAAGAAGAAGATGAGTATGTATCACCGTTTTTCAGAGATTAAACATTGAAAAACAATTTAAAGATAAGAAAGGAAATAAAATAATATGAAAATTGAAACACAATGTCTTCACGAGGGTTACACCCCTAAAAACGGAGAGCCGAGAGTTGTACCGATAGTGCAAAGCACTACATATGTATATGATTCCACAAAGGCAGTAGGCGACGTATTTGACGATCCTACGCTCAGTCTTATATACTCAAGGTTTGAGAACCCTACCACAGACGCAATTGAAAAGAAAATTGCCGCACTTGAGGGCGGTGTTGCCGCAATGTGTACATCCAGCGGTCAGGCGGCGTCTCTTATTTCTATTTTAAATCTTTGCTCGGCAGGAGACAGCTTTATTGCGGCTTCAACTATTTACGGCGGAACAATAAATCTTTTTGCGGTAACTCTTAAAAAGCTGGGGATAGAGTGCATTTTTGTAAATCCTGACGCTTCAGACGACGAGCTCCTCAAGGCGTTTAAGCCGAATACCAAGTGCGTCTTCGGCGAAACAATTGCCAACCCTGCACTTACTGTTCTGGATATTGAAAGATTTGCAAAAATTGCTCATGAAAAGGGTGTTCCGCTGATAGTAGACAACACCTTTGCAACACCTGTTTTGTGCCGTCCGATTGAGTGGGGAGCAGATATTGTTATCCATTCGACGAGCAAGTATATGGATGGTCATGCAGTTCAAGTCGGCGGAGTTATTGTGGACAGCGGTAAGTTTGATTTCACAAACGGGAACTTCCCTGATTTCACTGAGCCTGACGAGAGCTATCATGGGGTCGTTTATACGAGAGACTATGCTTTTGCACCGTTTATTGTAAAGGCGAGAATGCAGCTTATGAGAGACTTCGGCTGTTATCCTGCGGCTAATTCGTCTTTCCTTTTAAATCTCGGGCTTGAAACCTTAGCTGTGAGAATGAAACAGTATTGCGAAAACGCATTAAAGATCGCGAAGTTCTTTAAAGAGCAGGATAAAATAGAAGAAGTTATCTATCCGTCTTTAGAGGGCGATAAATATTATGAGCTTGCGAAAAAATATGTTCCGATGGGTTCAAGCGGAGTAATTTCAATCGTTGTAAAGGGCGGAAGAGATAACGCTATAAAGTTTATGGATGCACTTGAACTTGCTTCTAACGAGGTTCACGTTGCCGACATAAGAACCTGCGTTTTGCACCCTGCGTCCGCTACTCACAGACAGCTGACAGACGAACAGCTTGTTGCAGCAGGTATTAATGGAGGAATGATAAGATTTTCCTGCGGTCTTGAAAATGTTGATGATATTATCGCTGACATTCAAAAGGGCTTGGACGCTATAGATTAATATAAAAAAACAAAACTCAGGGTCTTCCTGAGTTTTTTTATGTCATTTTCTCACGCATAGCCAGAAGCAGTTTTTTCTCTCGCCTTGAAACCTGGACCTGCGTCATATTGAGTATTTTTGCTGTTTCTGTTTGTGTTTTGTTTTGAAAATATCTAAGGTATAAGAGCTTTGCGTCTTTTCTGTCAAGAGACGACATAATTTGTCTGAGCGTTAAGTTGTTTGTTATCTCCTCGTCAGGCGCAGAAACAGGAATATCTATCTCGAAGGAAGAGTCGTCCTCGTAGCCTCCTGATGCAAGACTAAGCGGCGGAAGAGAAACATTAAGTGCCTCGACAACATCTTCTTCGGGAATATCTGCGAGTTTTGCGAGTTCTTCAATTGTCGGCTCTCTGCCCTTTGTGCGGATAAAGCGTTCTCTTATCTGAGTTATCTTGAGCGACAATTCTTTTAGACCCCTTGAAACCTTGATCGTTCCGCCGTCTCTGAAAAGTCTTTTTATTTCTCCCAGAATTACCGGAACAGCATAGGTTGAAAATTTCACGCCTCTTGTATCGTCAAAGCCCTTAGCCGCTTTTAAAAGACCTATACAGCCTGCACTGTAAAGGTCGTCGTAATCTATGCCCTTAGAACGAAATTTGTTCGCACACAGATGAACAAGACCTAAATTATCCTCTATAAACTTTTTGTTGCTTTCAAGTCCAATCATCTTTATATACATTCCTGAATAAAAATTTTTATGTATGCGGTGTACTTTTACTTATCCAGCTTTGTTCTCAGCTTTTTTGTTAGAATAACCGAAGTTCCTTTTCCTTCCTTGCTTATCACCCTTAGCTTGTCCATAAAGCTTTCCATAACTGCAAATCCGAGACCGGCACGCTCCTCCTCAGGGGAGGTCGTAAAAAGGGGTTCCATTGCCTTTTTGACGTCGGGTATTCCGCAGCCGTGATCTTTTATTTTTATGTATATTTCGTTATCATCATATATTCTGGCGACAAGCTCTATTTTTCCGATTTCATTTTTATAAGCGTGCACTATTGAATTTGTAACTGCCTCTGAAACGGCGGTTTTTATATCTGATATTTCATCGACCTGCGGGTCAAGCTGAGAAGCAAAGCCTGACACCACAAGACGTGAAAACCTTTCATTTTCCGAAAGACTGGGGAAACTGACTTTTATTTCATTAATAACTTTTGCTTTCTTTCTCGCCATTATTCTCTGTCTCCTTTTTTATGTTTTTATCAGAATTATTATCTGTATCGCTGCTGCCGTTCTGAACGCTGATTTCTGACGGTTCTGCCTGAACAGAGCTTTTATCAGAACTCTTAGCAGATTCTTTTGCCTTTTGCATTTGAGAAAGCGGAACGTCTATGCTGACTATCTTAGCAAGCTTATTTATTCCCGCAACAAGCATTACCTTCTTTATAAGCGGAGGAGGATTTTGAATATATACCTTTCCGCCTCTTTCATTTTGCAGTTTGTATCTCCCCATGACTAGACCTATACCCGAGCTGTCCATAAAATCTACTTTTGAAAAGTCGAGATACAAATCATTCGGGTTAAGTTTCTGAACATTTATGTCAATTTCTTTTCTTATCTCTTTTGCACTGTGATGGTCTATCTCACCGCTTAAAAAAGCAGTTAGCTTTGACTTTTCTTCAACCTCATCATAAAGTTTAAGTCCCAAGTTTATTTCATCTTCCTTTCTCTTTGTTTAAGCTGTAAAGCCTGTCCTGTTTACGTTCTGATAAAATAATAACAGCCTTTGACTAAAAAATATGTCAAAAGCTGTTTTTGAAAATATTATATATAAAAAAATCCCCCGTTAACGGGGGATTAAATTTAATTAGTGCTTGACAGTTTTTTTCGTTGAATAGAATCCGTAGTATTTTTTGTCCTTAATATATTTATATGCACGGACTTTTAATTTTACTGAATTATTTTTGGCAAGCGTAAATTTGTATTTAATACTGTTCTGTCCCTTTTTCTTTTTAACTGTAGACCATATTTTGGCTGCATTGTTATACCGCTGAACCTCATATCCGCCGGCTCCGTTACACGCTTTCCATTTCAAGGTGCATTTATTGCCGCTGAATGAATACTTTAGAGATGTAACCTTAGCAGGAACTGTTGTTATACTGTAAGCCTTGCTTCTTTCTCCTGCCCATTTTATTTCTCCTGCCAGTTTATAAGCCTGAACTTTAAATTTGTATTTAGTACCCTGTTTAAGTTGGTTTACAGTTGTGCTGTTGTGTTTTTTTCCTGAAACAGTTTTGCATACTACATATTTTTGGGTGTTTTCATTATAGCGAAGGATCTCATATCCGGAAACCCTGTCTAGTACCTTCCATTTTAGCGTAACAGATTTAGGAGCGGTTTTTGTGTATTTAAGTCCACCGGATTTTTTAGGTAAGGTGGCAGTTTTAAGAGTGTCTGAATTTGTAAGAGGTACAATAGCTCCATTTTCATCAGTAGTGTAGCCCTGAACTTTGAATTTGTAAACTGTAGAATAATCAAGACCTGTTATTTTAGCAGTTACGTTGTTGTTGCCGGAGATCACCTTGATCTGAGACCACTCCTTTTTATTGTCGTTATAAATTTTTACATAATAACCGCTGGCAGCTAAAAGTTTATTCCACTTTAATGAAACAGATTTTTTAGCCGCTGAAGTCTGAATTAGACCGGTTACTTTTTTTAAATTAACACCGAACGTAACAACCGAAGAATAAGCACCGTAAATTTTTTCAGTACCGATTAGCTTGAACGCTCTTACTTTATATTGACGTTCTGCGGTTGAATAAGGTTCAACAACAGTAAATTTGTTTGATTTAGTTGTTCCCAGTGAAACCCATGTACTTGTTGCCTCGTCATATGTTTTTACCTGATATTTGTAAGCTCCTGCCGCACGGGTCCATGAAAGAATAAATTCTGAAGGATTTGTTGTGCTTGGAGCGGCTGTAAGGTTTGTTACCTGATGAGGCTTTGTAAGATAGTTTTTGTTGACGTCCACACTGCCTCTGATTCCGTTGATTGTTGCTCTTGAAGAATATTGCCACATACTGAACTCACCGGCATAATCTGTGCTGGTATTGTAGTGTGCAAGCCATATTGCAAATTTTTTTGCAAGAGCAGTGCCGTCGATATAGTTTTCAAGCCAAGTTTTATTTGCATAAACACCGCCGGTATAATTAGCGCTTTGAACCCTGTTTGCAAACGCTTTGCATATGTTGGTTTTCTCTGCTTTTGTAAGACCGCTTGAATCAAGTCTGCCCTTTGGATCTGCACTTTCAATATCTATGTATATAGGAAGTGTAATGTCATATCCTTTTACTGCGTTTTTACAAAAGTCCGCTTCTTGTTTTGCCTCTGCCTCTGTAATTGCTTGTGTGTAAAAATAAACTCCTACCTGAAGACCTGCCGCTAAAGCGCCTTCTATATTTTGTTTGAAGTATGAGTCTGCAACGATTTCACCTGTTCCCCAGCCTCTATATCCGCATCTGATGATTGCATAAGATATTCCCGCAGCTTTGACCTTATTCCAGTCAATTGGTGTTGAATATGCTTGATACATCGAAACGTCGATACCGTCAACAGAATTAACACCAACTAATGCAGGGGGAGTTGTTGGCTGTGTAACTCCGAATTTATTTGCCCTTGAATTGGCAATCGGAGAGACGCTCATATACTTTTTATATAACGGGTCATTATTCTTTGCAAATTCGTTTGAAACCTCAGAACTTTGTAAGATTTTCAAACCGTCAGTGTAGTCTTTATTGTCATCATTTTTTATGTCATCTTCGGCAATTTCATTCTCAGCAGCGTTTTCATTGCCGGAATTATGTAATGTTATTGAGTCATCAGGGGTGATTGAGTTTTCTTTTGTTTCCGTCGAATAACCGATAACAGCCGACTGCACTAAAACAGTACAAACCAAGAAACTCAAGATCCCGGTTCTGAATTGTTTTTTCATTTTGTTAACCTCCGATATTTTTCTTTAATATAACCTTAACACATATTATTGTTTCTTGTCAAATTACAGAAAACATAATTTTCTATTTATCATAGTGCGAAAATTCTTGATTTATCCATATATAAGACCAAGTTTCTGACGGCTTTCAGTATTTGTAATGTTACATCTTTGCATTGGCAAGCATAAGCTTGATTCTGTTTTCCTGATTAACTTTTGTTGCTCCCGGATCGTAGTCGATAGCTACAATATTTGCATCAGGGTAAGCGTTTTTAATGACTCTTGACATTCCCTTTGCAACAATGTGGTTAGGCAGACATCCGAACGGCTGAGTGCAGATTATATTCTTTGTTCCAGACTCCGCTAAAGCTGCCATTTCAGCGGTTATAAGCCAGCCCTCACCCATTTTTACACCTTGATTTATGTACTTGTCAGCGTAGTGTCTGAGGTGTTCAAAATCGTGAGGAGGTTCAAACTCGCCGTGCTCTTTCATTATCTTTATCTGCTGCTTTTGAAACTTATATAAAACATCATAACCGATTTTGAAAAGAGCGGTGGTTTTTGTCTTAGCGTCATACAGCTTTTCATCGGTAACAGTGTTTGACGCACAGTAAAGAACAAAGTCAAGAAGTCCCGGAACATTAGGCTCGCAGTCCTCCTGAATAAGAAAATCGCAGAGATGATTGTTAGCCAGAGGTGAATATTTCACATAGATTTCACCTACTATGCCTACCTTTGTTTTTTTCTTTTTTGTTCTTTTGATAGCTGAAAAATCATCTAAAATACTTCTGTAAATTTTCTTTGTATTGAAATATCTGTTTTTGCGTAGTAAAACAGACAGCTTTCTCTGCCAATTGCTAAGAACTCTGTCGGTGTTTCCCTTGTGAATTTCATAAGGCTTGCACTGATAATAGAGCGACATAAGCATATCGCCGTACATAACCGCATAAACGAGCTTGAGAGCGATAACCGGCGTTATTTTAAAAGCAGGATTTTTTTCAAGACCTGAAAAATTCAGAGAAATAACCGGTACCTGCGGAAAATCTGCCGAAAGAGACTTGCGAAGCAGGTGGAGATAGTTAGATGCTCTGCAGCCACCGCCTGTCTGTGAAATCAAAAGGGCAGTTTTATTAACATCGTATTTTCCGCTTTTCAAAGCGTCCATAAACTGACCGATAACAAGCAGTGCAGGATAGCAGGTGTCATTGTGAACATTTTTAAGTCCCTCGTCGATAACTGAACGGGTCGAGGTTTGCAAAAGTTCCATATTATACCCGTACTCTCGGAATATCTCGATTATAAGTTTAAAGTGGATAGGAAGCATATCAGGTACCAGAATAGTATAGTCCTTCTTCATATCCTCTGTAAATACAGTCTGGTTGACTCTGTTAGATGCCATTTTATCACTGCTCCGTCAGGAGCATTCCTCCTTTTGATTTTATTTGCTTGAAGCTGTTTCCTTTTCCTCGAGCGACGCTACAAGACTTCTAAGTCTTATCTTTGCAGCACCGAGATTGTTGATCTCATCAATTTTGAGCTGAGTATACAGCTTGCCGTTTTCCTCCAGAATAGCCCTTACCTCGTCGGTCGTTATAGCGTCTATTCCGCAGCCGAACGATACAAGCTGAACAAGCTGCATATCGGGCTGGGTCGTTACATATTCGGCAGCACGGTAAAGCCTTGAATGATAAGTCCACTGGTTTAAAACGTCAAGAGGCGGAACATTGATCAGATTAGAAACGCTGTCCTCAGTTACAACGGCAAGACCTAGAGACGTTATAAGTTTATGTATTCCGTGATTGATTTCAGGGTCTATATGATAAGGACGTCCTGCCAAAACTATGATTTTCTGACCCTTTGAGCGTGCGTTTGCGATTATTTCTCTTGCTTTTGTTTCTATACTTCTTCTAAAACGCACTTCGGCAGAATAAGCCTTGTCAAGAACATCATATACCATAGATTTGGTTACAGAATACTTTTTAAGCGCTTTTGAAACAGCTTTTGCCGTGTGGTTCTTTTTATTTATATCTATATACGGCGATAGGAAGTTGTCGTCATTCAGAACAGGCATATTAGCCTTTAAAAGCTCTGGATAATAAGCGACAACAGGGCAATTGTAATGATTATCGCTTCCGCCCTCGTCGATGTTATAGCTCATACAGGGGTAGAATATAAAATCTACGTCCTTTTCCAAAAGACTTTCAATATGTCCGTGAGCCAGCTTTGCAGGATAGCATACAGTATCAGACGGAATAGTCTGCTGACCTTTATAGTAGGTTTCTCTTGTAGATTCCTCCGACAATACTACCTCGAATCCAAGCGATGTAAACATAGTATGGAAAAACGGAAGCATATCGTAATAGCTGAGCGTCATAGGTATGCCGACCTTAGCTATCGGATTTTCGGGTTTGATTCCCTCATACTCTCTTATAAGACTGTATTTGAATTCAAACATATTTTCAGGGAGATTTTCAGTTTTTATTCCGGCACCCTTTTCACATCTGTTACCTGAGATAAATCTGTGGCCGTCGTTGAATCTTATTATAGTAAGATTGCAGTTGGCACCGCAGCCGCCGCACTGTGCGGAGGTAGACTTATACGAGAAATTCTCTAATTCACTGCTTGAGATAAGTTTGGATTTTTCCAATCCATCTGCTTTAGCTTTTTCCTTTGCGTATAGTGCACAGCCGAATGCTCCCATAAGACCGGCTATTGCAGGACGTGTTACGTTTCTGCCCATTTCCATTTCAAATGAACGCAAAACTGCGTCGTTTAAGAATGTTCCGCCCTGAACTACAATATTTTTTCCAAGTTCTTCAGGAGATTTTGCACGAATTACCTTATAAATTGCATTTTTGATTATTGACGAAGAAAGTCCGGCTGAAATATCCTCGACGCTTGCACCGTCCTTCTGAGCCTGTTTAACTGAGCTGTTCATAAACACGGTACACCTTGAGCCAAGTTCAACAGGAGCTTTGGCAAAAAGACCAAGATTTGCAAAGTCTGCTATGTCATAGCCCATTGCCTGTGCAAATGTCTGTATAAACGAACCGCAGCCCGAAGAGCAGGCTTCGTTAAGCATTATGCTGTCAATAGCGTTGTTTTTTATCTTGAAGCATTTTATGTCCTGACCGCCAATGTCTATGATAAAATCAACGTCGGGACAGAAATGCGCTGCTGCTTTAAAATGTGCAACAGTTTCAACTATACCGTAATCAATGCCGATACTCGCTTTGATAAGGTCTTCTCCGTAGCCTGTTACAGCAGAGGCTTTGATGTTTATTCTGCCGTCTGAAAGTTTGTATATTTCCTTTATCTTATCTGTTATTATGTCAAGCGGCTGACCTTTATTAGAACAGTAGTGATTATAAAGAAGCTTTCCGTCGGGAGTAATAAGAACCAGCTTTGTAGTAGTAGAACCCGCGTCAACGCCTAGATAAGCATCGCCTTCATATGTATTTATATCCTCGTATTTAAGGTCTGACTTTTTGTGCCTCTCAACAAATTCGTGATAATCTTCCTTTGATTTGAATAACGGCTCTCCGACAACGATGCTGTCTGTTGCTTTTGCATTGAGAATTTTTTCAAGAGCCTCGTCTATTGTCATAGGTTCTGCTATCTGCTCAGCCTGAAGCGCACTGCCGTATGCCATAAAGCATGGTGCGAGTTCAGGAAAAATTGCGTGTTCATCATCGAGTTTTAAAGTTGTTACAAAAGCCTTTCTTAGACCGCTTAGAAAAGACAGTGGTCCTCCTAAAAACAGAACCTTTCCTGCGATTTTTCTGCCCTGTGCAAGCCCCGAAACGGTCTGGTCGACAACAGCCTGATAAATTGACGCCGCAATGTCTTCTTTTTTTGCTCCTTGATTTAAAAGCGGCTGGATGTCTGATTTTGCAAAGACTCCGCACCGTGAGGCGATAGGGTAAATTTTCTCAGCTTTTAGCGAAAGTTCGTTAAGCTCGTCCGGCGTAACGCCGAGAAGTGTTGCCATCTGGTCTATAAAAGCGCCGGTTCCTCCTGCGCACGAGCCGTTCATTCGCTGTTCAACTCCGCCTGTAAGAAAGATTATTTTTGCATCTTCTCCGCCAAGCTCAACAACAACATCAGCGTCAGGATAGCTCTTGTTTACGGCAACAAATGCGGAATAAACTTCCTGAACAAATTCAATTCCGCTTGTGTTTGCAATTCCCAAGCCTGCCGAACCTGTAATAGCGATCTTAAATCTCTCGCCTTTGAATTTTTCTCTGATTAGTTTAAGCTGTTCGGCAACTGTTTCCTTAACCTTAGAATAATGCCTCTCATATTTATTGTATATAATTTCATCGCCGTCTAAAATGACGGTTTTTACGGTTGTCGATCCGACATCAATACCAAGATTATAAATTTTATTCATAAAACTCTCCGTTCTTTAATTTTATTTATCTTATCTTAGTACTAAGCTGTAGTTGATTTTTCAATATATTAGTTTTATTTTTGTTGCGTTATTTTTCGTACCTCTTGATTATACAATAAATTTTAAAAAAAATAAAGGCTTTTAATAAAAGATTTATTGGCAGCAGTGATGATAATATGCCAGTTATTCAAGTGTTTGCTAATCAAAAAGGTAAAATTATATGTAAGGTGAAAATTTATATAATAAAAGTCAAGTATAGTTATACATATAAAGTTTATAAAAAATTAATAAGAATTATTTACTTTATATGACAATTTATGTATAATATTGATTGTAAAATATTTTACAATTATATCAAACGAAAGGAAATTATTATGAAATTAAAGAGAATACTTGCCGGAATATCTGCGGTTGTAATGTCAATAAGCGCTTTATCATTTTCAGCGGCTGTAAATGTTACGGCTTATACAGAAGACAATGCTTTTGATAATCTAAATCAAGCACAAATTACTGAGGCTATGGGTCCGGGCTGGAATTTAGGAAATCAGCTTGAAGCGTCAGTGAACGGAGTACCTAGCGAAACTGCATGGGGAAATCCCCAAATTACGCAGCAAACATTTCAAATGGTTAAAAACGCAGGCTTTAAAACTGTAAGAATCCCGATATCTTATTTGTCAAAAATAGGCTACGCTCCAAGCTATACTATTGACTCTTGGTGGTTAAGCAGAATTAAAGATGTAGTTGATATGGCGTTATCAGAGGGACTTTATGTAATAATAAATATGCACGGAGACGGTTACACAACTGTAGCAGGCTCATGGCTTTTATGCAATGCGTCGAGCGACCAACAAACTGCAATAAAAGCAAAATATGAGAACGTATGGAGGCAGATCGCAGAAACCTTCAGCTACTGTGACGAGCATCTTATTTTCGAGTCAATGAATGAGGAGTTCGACGGTACATATACAACGCCTAACCGAACATACTATTCCAATATAAATGATTACAACCAAATTTTTGTTGATACTGTTCGCAAAACGGGCGGAAACAACGCAAAAAGATGGCTTCTTATTCCTGGCTGGAACACAGACATTGAGTATACAACGGGAAATTACGGATTTAAAATCCCGGCAGATTCTTATAGAGACGATTCAATTCCCGCTAATGAGCAGAGGATAATGATTTCTGTTCACTATTATACTCCATGGGATTTCTGCGGAGACGGCTCGTGGAACAAAACAAGCTGGGGAACAGATTCTGAGATTCAGACAATGAAAGACCTGTTGACAAAATGTTACGCATCATTTGTAATAAAGGGCTATCCTGTAGTTGTCGGAGAATACGGAGCAATTAATAAGAATAACGAGAGCAGCAGGGTTAAATTTGTAAGCGAGTTATGTAAGGCTTCAAGAAGCATGGGAATGATACCTGTTATCTGGGATAATAACGGAAACGGTACAGGTGCAGACTCATTCGGATTATTTGACAGATGGTCAAATCAAGTTACTCAGCAGGGAATAATAAATGCAATTATGAGTGCATTCAGCGGAAATCCTGAGTCTGCTCCTGATATTATGACAAAGGATAAAGCTCTTGCGGTAATTTACAGTACAAAAAATGCTACAACATTAGCAAGCGGAACTGCTGATGCGTCTATGGCGGGAGCTGTAAAGGTAAGATGTGTTTTTGACTGTGCATCGGATGTTTCGTTTAATCCGTACACATATCTTAATCTGTCGTCAACAATTGCCGGAACAAATTCACAAATAAGTGCAAAGGGCAGCAATTACGAGACAGGCGTTACTAAACTAACAGCGACATTAAATCTGACTAATGCGGTAAAACAAGGCGATAGTTATAATATATCCGCATACACAGTTTCATGGGCTAATGCAAGCGATTACGTTTTCCTGATAAGAAGTCTTGAGTTTCTTGACTCAAACGGAAATGTTATCAAAACTATTGATAAGTCAAATAAGTAATTAAAATTTTACTTTTAGAGAAAATCAGGAGTAAGACATAAAACTTGCTTCTGATTTTTTATAGAAAAATTTTATAAAATTATTGACTTGTTATACAAAATTATTGTATAATAATTATAAGCGTATACCGTATGATTTTTCAATCTGTCGAAGAAGGTTCAGTTTAATCAACTAAAAGTTTTCGGTTAAGCCTTTTTCAAAAGGCTTGCGGGTCAAGGGCGGAGCCCTGTCGCCGACCTCAGTCGGCGAAATACTCATTATCCGTAGGGCGTTCCGAAAAGGGTGAATTTTAAAATAGTCCAGTGGACTATTTTAAAAGAGGGGAAGCCCTGCAAGAGAGGGCTTCCCCTAAAAAGACTTTATCTACACCCAAAATAAGCGTATACCGTATGCTTATTTTGGTATTAATAATTTTTATGAAGAAAGAGGTATTGTTATGAAATTTAGAAGAATAATTGCAGGAATTTCGGCAGTTGTAATGGCTGTAAGTGCAATGTCATTCTCAGCTTTTTCAACTGTTTCGGCAGAACCTGCAAACGATGTTTTTGATAATTTGGATCAAAAACAGATCACACAGGCTATGGAGCCAGGCTGGAACGTAGGAAATCAGCTTGAGGCAACAAACACAGGAACACCTAACGAAACAGCTTGGCAAAGTACAAAAATCACAAAAGAGCTTATCCAGGCAGTAAAGGCACAGGGATTTAAGTCAGTAAGAATTCCTATTTCTTATCTGGATTATATTGGCGACGGTCCTGATTATACCATTAACGCCGATTGGCTTGCTAGAATCAAAGAGGTTGTTAATTACTGTGTAGATGAAGGTCTATACGCAATTATCAATATGCACGGCGACGGATATACTACTGTATATGGCGGCTGGATGATAAGTAAGCCGAGATATACAGACAAGGAAATAAAGGATGACAAAACCCGTGTATATTACACTGATGAAGAACAGGTAGAGATCAATAAAAAGTACGGTTTGGTATGGGAACAGATTGCAAATACGTTCAAAGATTATGACGAGCATCTCATATATGAGTCAATGAACGAGGTATTTGACGGTACATATAACAAACCTGATGCTACTATTTATAATAGAATCAATAATTATAATCAGATATTTGTTGATTCAGTTCGAAAGACAGGCGGAAACAATGCAAAAAGATGGCTTCTTATTCCGGGATGGAATACCGACATCAATTACACTGTAGGCGACTATGGCTTTGTTATCCCAAGCGATACTAACAGAGACGAGTCCATTCCTGCTGACGAGAAGAGAATAATGATTTCTGTACACTACTATGCTCCTTGGGATTTCTGCGGACAAGAGGATGGAAAAGTTACTACTTGGGGAACAGATGAGCAGATCAATGCATTGAAAGATCAATTCAAGAGATGCTATGCTAAATTTGTTATGAATGGTTATCCTGTAGTTATCGGCGAATGGGGTTCTATCGATAAGACAACTTATAATGCTGATAATAATCAATCCCGTCAATTGTTCGCAAACGAGGTTTGCAAGGCAGCAAGAAGTATGGGAATGATTACTGAATATTGGGATAATGGCTGGAATGGAGTACACGGATTTGGTTTGTTTAACAGAGCGACATATGCGGTTACTCAGCAGGGTATTATAAATTCTATTATGGACGCATATAAGGGCGAGGCTGAACCGGCACCTGAGATAATTACCTCTATGACCAAAGAAGAAGCTCTTGGAGTTGTTAATTATAATAAGCTCACCGAGTTGGTAAGCGGAAAAGCTGATAAATCAATGGAAGGCGCTGTTCAAATCAGATATGTATTCGACTGCGCTTCTGACGTTGCTTTCAATCAGTATTCGGGATTTGATCTTATGGCAACGGTTGCCGGAATAGATTCAGAGGTTTCTGTAACAGGCAGCAGTGATATTGAAGGCGCAACTAATTTGACAGCCGTTTTAAATTTAAAAAATTCTATAAAAGCGGACGATAGTTATAGTGTTTCTGCATATACTGCATCCTGGAGCAATGCAAAAGACTATGTATTTTTGATAAGATGTATTGAGTTCCTAGACTCACAGGGTAATGTTATAAAAACGATTGATAAGTCAAACAAACCGTCAAGCGGCAGTAATAATAACAACAATAATAATAACAATAATATCGGCGGAAATACCGGTGGAAGCACAGTTAAGCCTGTAACGCCTGCAAACAAGGGAACAACTGTTGCTCCAAAGTCAAACGCTAAGGCAGACGCTCAGAAGATAGTAAACAAAGCTAAGATAAAGAATCTTAAAGCTAGTGCTAAGGGTAAGAAGGTAACAGTTAAGTGGAAGAAGGCAAGCAAGGTTACCGGTTACATTGTACAGGTATCAGCTAAGAAGAACTTCAAGAATATACTTGCAAAGAAGACCTTAAAGAAGAACGCTAAGAAGGTTACAATTAAGGTTAATAAGCTCAAGAAGGGCAAGACTTACTGGGTAAGAGTTCAGGCTTATAAGACTTATAAAGCTAATGGCAAGACCAATAAGGCAACAGGTTCTTGGAAGAAAGTTAAATTTAAAGCAAAATAAACAACGGTGAATTTACAAATATAAATAATAAGGAGCTATATTATGAGAGTAAAGAAAATTATTTCTTGTTTATTGGCGTCTTGTACGATGTTGGGCTCTTTGTCGTTGCAGGGAGTTGTGATAGGGTCGGCTGATGGTGCTGATAATGGCGCTATGCGTGACAATATGACTGCACAGCAGTATGCTGATGATATGGGATTGGGTATCAATCTCGGTAACACTATGGAGGGCTACTGGCTTGAAAGAAACAATGTTACTTCGGGCTCTTCCTCAGGTCCGGGAACAAAGCCTCAGGATTTTGAAAAATGCTGGGGAGCGGTTGTTACTACACAGGAAATTATTAATGGAATGAGAGATGCAGGCTTTAAGACTGTTAGAATTCCTGTATATTGGGGTAATATGATGGTTGAGGACGGAACTTATACTATAAATCCTCAGTATATAGGCAGAGTTAAGGAAATAGTTGATTATTGCCGTAATGCGGGGTTGTATGCTGTTATAAATATGCACCATTATGATGAGTTCGTAATAAGGCACTACACGACTTTTGGTACTCTAGATGAGTGTGCTGAAACAATCAAGCATCTCTGGACGCAGATCGCGGAATATTTCAAGGATTATTCCGATTATCTGATTTTTGAGGGATTTAATGAATATTTAGGCGGAGGCTCTTATAAGCTTAACGAAGACGGCACAATTTATACTCAAAAGTATGATAATAATGGAAATTTGGTTGGAGAAAATAAATCAATCAATGATACTGCAACAATTATTGACCTTCCGGCTGACGAGGCATATAAGTGGACTAATACATTAAATCAGGCGTTTGTGGACGCAGTAAGAGCTACTGGCGGAAATAATGAAAAGAGAATGTTGATTGCATCAGGATATTTTACGAACATTGACAATACCACAAGTGATAAATTCATTATGCCTACAGATAAAACTAAGGACAGATTGATGGTATCTGTACATTATGTGGATAACAGTATATACTGGCAGAATTCAATAGGTAATGATAACTGGAGAAAATACAGTGTTATTGAGCTGGAACGTTTAAAGAGTGCGTTTACATCAAAGGGAGTACCGGTATTTATCGGCGAGACAACTGGAAGCTATAACGGTCATTTTGCCAGTGATGCAGATGTTACCGATTCATCAGAAGCACTGGATTATATGCTTAGACTGATTAAAAGTTATAATTTTATTCCTGTTTTGTGGGATACAAATAATGGCTTTTATTCAAGAACTAACTATAAAATACAATTAGAATCTAACGCAAAGGTTATAGATCAGTTATCTAAAGAACTTACAGACGGAACTTTTGTTCCTTTAGATACAGAAAATATTTATGTTCCGCCTATGTCAAAGGAAGATGCTCTCGGTTTGATTTACAGCGGCAAAGGCTCGGTTGTCTTGGCAAGCGGAATTGCAGACGCATCTATGGCAGGAGCAACTTCAATCAGATATATATTTGACAGTGCACCTGATACTTCGCTGAATCCTTGGGCATTTATTGATTTGTCAGCGACAATCGGCGAAAAAACAACAACAGATTCAAAATCTGGCGAAGATCAAATGTTGGGACAAACTGCATTGAATGCAGTGTTAGAGCTTGCCGACCCTATAAAAGAGGGAGACAGCTATAGCGTTTCTGCATCAACGATTGCATGGGAAACGGCTTCGGACTATGTATTCTTAATCAGACGCATTGAATTTCTTGACGCAGACGGTAAAATACTAAAAACGATTGGCAAAGTAAAGAAGCCGTCTGACACTAATAACAACAATAACAACAACAATAACACTAATAACAGCAGTAATAACAAAGGAAACCAAACAGCTAAACCGGGAACAACAACACCTGGAAACAAGGTAACACCTGCAGTTCCTAAGACAATAAGCAAGAAGCAGGCTAAGCAGGCAATGACTAAGGCTAAAATCAAGAAGGTTACGCTTAAGAGCAAAGCTAAGAAGATCACAGTTAAATGGAAGAAGGTCAGCAAGGCTAACGGTTACCAAGTGCAGGTATCTAAAAGCAATAAGTTCAAGAATAAGAATATAGTTGTAAACAAGAAGTCAGTTAAAAATACTAAGATTACAATTAAGAGCAAGAAGCTCAAGAAGGGCAAGACTTACTATGTAAGAGTAAGAGCGTTTGCTAATTATGGTAAGTCAGGTAAAGCAAAATACAGTGATTGGAAGAATCTTGGTAAGGTTAAATTCAAATAAGCAACGCTAATGCTGTACATTAAATCCGCCTCTGATAAGTATATCAAAGGCGGATTTTTCATATACAAAAAAGGTGCCAATTAAAATTGACACCTAAATATATTAACCGTTTATGTTTATTTTTTCAAAAGAACAAGAGCAGATATAGCGTCAAGCTGAACCTGACCTGATATAGTTCTGTTAGATTTTGATTCGTCTTTTCCGTCGGAGTTCAGTATGATTGTATACTCCCCTTCGGGAAGATAAGCAATTCTATCATTAGTATACGGGTTAAGCAGTATTGCAATAACAGATTTGTTTTTTGGGTCGTTGTTTTTAAGTGTATAGCCAATTATGCTGCTGTCTCCCGTGTCGAAAAATCTCATTTGCGATTCAACGCATTCTCTTTTTCTGAGCCTTAACTGCGGATATTTTTTTCTCAGTGCAATCAATGCCTTGTAATATCTGAATACGCTGATATTTTCCGCTTTCTGATCCCACTTTATAGAGTTTGTTTCATCAGGCGCATTATAGCTGTTGCCGTTAAACGGAATGTATTTATTATCTAATGTTTCTCGGTCGTTCGGGATTTTGGGCTTTGAACGCAGGAAATCCTGACCAAGCTCTAAAAACGGAACACCCTGAGAGAGTAAAACGATTGCTGCCGAGAGCTTATCCATTTTTATTCGCTCATCAGCAGTGAAGTTCTCCGCACTGACTGTGAGCTTATCCCAAAGCGTATGATTGTCGTGAGCCTCGCAGTAATTAACAGTCTGGGAGGGATTATAGGCAAAGCAAGCCTCATCATTGCCGATCAGTTGGCTGTGCGGAACACTTCCCGCAAGACCTCGTTTTATTGTATTTACAGTGTTTAGATTTCCGCTTACAAAACCCTTGTCGTAAATATTAAAAACCGAACCCTTTACAGCGTCTCTTAAATTATCATTGAACAGACCTACTCTTGCAAATTGATAAGAATTCCACTTAAAGCAGAGCTTTGCAGAGGAAAGCGGAGATTCACCGCCTGTCCAGCCTTCACCATACATAAGTATCTGAGGATTTATCTCATTCAGCTTATCTCTTATTAAGTTGACTGTTTCAATATCAATAAGCCCCATAAGGTCGAACCTGAAGCCGTCTATTTTGTATTCTCTTGCCCAAAATTCAACCGAATTGAGAATGTATTTTCTGACCATTGCACGTTCGGAGGCGAGCTCGTTTCCGCAGCCTGACCCGTTTGAAAACCAGCCTTGAGAAGTTCTGTGATAGTAGAATGGAAATGTTTTATGAAAGGAGGAATTTTCACTTTCATATGTATGATTATAAACCACATCCATTATCACACCGATATTATTTTCGTGAAGAGACTGAATGAGCATCTTGAACTCTCTTATTCTGATTTTGGGATCATACGGGTTTGTTGAATATGAACCTTCTAAGCAGTTATAATTTTTTGGGTCATAACCCCAGTTGTAATTTTGATTTTCGGTTATGGGAATTCTCTCGTCTATAGTTGCAAAATCAAATACAGGAAGCAGATGAACGTGTGTGATTCCCAAAGACTTTAAATGGTCAAGGCAGGTCGCCGTACCTTTATAAGACGTTCCGCTTTCGGTGAACGCCGTAAACCTGCCTCGGTTTTTTTCGCTTACCCCGCTTGTCTTGTCAATGGAAAAATCTCTGACGTTTGTTTCATATATAACAGTGTCGCAGGGGTTTTTGCATTCGGGATTTTTTACTTTCTCCCAGTTTTCGGGATTAGTCGTATTAAAATCAACAACTGCTCCTCTGTCTCCGTTGACGCCGCAAGCCTTAGCATATATGTCAATAGTCTCCCGACGCTGACCGTTATACTCAAATGTGTAGGTATAGAATGTTCCGTCTAAGTTCTTTGGAACAGTTACAAACCATACGCCCTTTTCAAGCTTGCGCATAGGAACACTCTCAATAAGATTATCCCCTTCGCCCTCTCTGTACAAATTTAAGATAACAATTGCCGACTCAGGAGCCCATACCTTGAAATGAGTCTCATTATCAATGATAACGGCACCCAGATCATTGCCGTAATAAGCGTTTTCCCTGTCAAACTTTTCATAGTCCTGAATGTTCATTAAATTTATCCTATCCTTTAAAATTATAATAAATAATTTAAACTGTTTGCGGTAAATTATACTTTTAGCCTCTCAAAATTTAATGACTGCAAAACTATATTGCAGTCATTTGATGCGGCTGGAATTTTCTATTTCAAACCGACAAAATTTACATTACTATTTAATCAACTATATTTTAAGTGCAAACGCAATAACTACCAATGATATAATAATTTGCAGTATGCTGAATCTGAATACGACCTGAGTGTCGCTCCAGCCTTTTACCTTTCTCATATGGTCGTGAATGGGGGTTCTGATGTTTTTCATAAAGCCTTTTAACTTTAAATATCTGATGGCACTTACCTTTATCAATCCGAGACCGCCGTCAAGTATCAGCATAAATGCCGCAAATATAAACGTAAACGGCGAGCCTGTTTTTAAAAAGGCGATTGCAAGAACTACGCCCAGTGCTCTTGAACCTGCGTCTCCCATAAGCAGCTTGCTCGGCGAAGCGTTAAACCAAAGATAAGCCGTAATTGTAATTACCATTATAAGAAGCATAGGACTTAAGCTTTGTCCTTTTCCCATAAAGAAAAGCATTACAAACGCCGTTAAAAGAGAGATCGTTGAAAGACTTCCGCAAAGTCCGTCGACTCCGTCTGAGCAGTTTGTTACGTTAATTGCAGCCCATACCAGTATCACACCGAGAATGATAAATACTGCAGCAGGGATTTTTACGTTTCTTATCCCCAGCATAGCGAAATTTATCACGCTTCCGTTGAACGAGTAATATGTAACAGAAATTCCTACTGCGACAACAAGGTCAATAAGACCCTTTTTGTACTCTCCCCACGGAACCTTTGAACCGTCGTCAAGATAACCGCTCAGCATTTCTATAAAAATCAGTGCAAGATAAATGATAAGCTCTGAATTAAGCGGAACAAATAAAACAGATGAAAGAATAAATGAAATAATCAGTATGATACCCGCACCTCTAGGCTTTCCCTCAGAAAGCTGACCGTTTACAGCGTATTCTCTTCCCTGATCTTTAGGAAGGGCCCCACGAAACAGCTTTATACCAAAGAAAGCTATAAAAAAACTTCCAAGAATTAAAATTCCGTAATATATGTTTAAAAATTGTGCGGGTATTAAATTACTTATCACATTTCATCATCCTTTTTTACATATTTAACTTATTATACTACCTTTGGTATAAAAAAGCAAGAAAAAAACTGCATAGGTGTTACCGAAACCGACAGGTGTTTTTGTAAAATGAAAAGTTGATATGTCGAAATAAATATGATATACTTAATTATATAAATACATCTAAACAGGAGGGTAAAAATGGAGAAGAAAAAAGGCTTTATTGCCGAATTTAAAGAATTTATTTCAAGAGGAAATGTTCTTGACCTTGCAGTAGGTTTGATCATAGGTTCCGCTTTTACAGCAATTGTAACATCATTGGTTCAGGATGTTCTTACGCCTATTATAGGTGTAATACTCCGAAAAGCCGGTATCGAAAAATTTGCAGACTGGGCTCCGGGCGGATTCGGAATAGGCAGCTTTATAAATGCGATTATCAGCTTTTTGCTTATATCGTTTACAGTATTCTTGATTGTTAAGTTTGTAAATAAAGCACAGGAGTTAACCAAAAGAAAAGATGAAGAGCCGGAGGAGGAAACAGCACCTCCTGTTACAGATATATCACTTCTTACCGAAATAAGAGATTTGCTTTTAGAGGCAAGAGACCAGAATCAAGAGGCAAGAGATGAGGAGCAAGAAGCAAGAGAACAAAAAACAGAAAAAGAAACAGAAAAAGTATAATACATATATAGGCAAGAGGAAATAAATTAACACTATGTCCTAAAGTAACATCTGGCATCTGGTTTCTAGCATCTAGCATCTAAAAGCTGAGGCAAGAGATGAGGAGCAAGAAGCAAGAAAACAGAAAACAGAAAAAGAAACAGAAAAAGTATAATACATATATAGGCAAGAGGAAATAAATTAACACTATGTCCTAAAGTAACATCTGGCATCTGGCTTCTAGCATCTAGCATCTAAAAGCTGAGGCAAGAGACCAGAAGCAAGAGGCAAGAGATGAGGAGCAAGAAGCAAGAGAACAGAAAACAGAAAAAGAAACAGAAAAAGTATAATACATATATTAAAGGCTCGGAAATAAAACCGAGCCTTTTAATTTAGCAAATTTATTTAATAAAATTTAACATATAATTGAGACACAAAAAAATCGTATAAATTTTAGTTTTGTGTAAACAATATTACTACCTTGACTTTTTAAAACAATTGGAGGAAATAAAAATGAAAGCTACCGGAATAGTAAGAAGAATTGATGATCTCGGAAGAGTAGTTATTCCAAAGGAAATAAGAAGAACACTAAGAATAAGGGAAGGAAGTCCGCTTGAAATTTACACAGACAACGACGGCAATGTAATATTCAGAAAATACTCGCCCGTTCACGAGCTTAGTGAAACAGCAACACAGGCAGCTGATGTAATTCACAAGCTGGACGGAGGAACTGTTGTTGTATTTGACCGTGACCATGTAGTTGCGGTTTCGGGGCAGGGCAAAAAAGAATATTCCGAACGCAGGGTTTCTCAGGCACTTGAGGATTTTTTTCAGAGCGGAAAGTCGTTCACCTATGAGGACGGGGAAAATCCTGTTATGCCTATCGAGGGAGTTTCAAAAAAAGCACTGGCTATATCTCCTATTATTTCAGAAGGTACAGTTACAGGTGCTGTTGCTTTGCTTGCGGGCGATGACAACGCTAAGGGAGATCAGAACAAATTGATTTTAACAAAAGCGGCGGCAATGTTCTTGGGAAAACAAATGGAAGAATAACATAAATCTGTATATCATCAATCAATTCTTTACGTATTCAAATAATTTTAATAAAATTATCCATTCGAGCCCTATGCCAGATACTGGGATAGGGCTTTTTTGGAAAGTTAAGAATAATATTTGTTTCCACCACTTGACAAGCCGAATTTTATTAGTTATAATTGATTAGTGAATATATTTGCGATTTCGACCGCAATTTTACAATTTATCATACTAGGAGGACGTACAGTGCGAAAAGTAAAAAAGCCCGTGTTTTTCATCGTCGTGGTTGTTATAGCCATAATAGGGTATCTTACATTCTTTGGTATACATTCACAATACGGCGATACGAAAACATCTTATATTAAGGGCGTAGATGAAATCAGATGGGGTATTGATATTCGAGGCGGAGTAAACGCTACTTTTGAGCCGGTAAACGGATATGATGCCACCGAAAAAAACATGGACGCAGCAAAATCAGTTATCGAGCAAAGACTTGTCAGTCTTAACATCACCGACAGTGAGGTTTATGTTGACTATAACAACAAAAGAGTTGTAGTTGAATTTCCATGGCAGGCAGGAGACACCAGCTTTGACCCTGAGGCAGCTGTAGAAGAATTAGGCGAAACTGCTATACTGAGCTTTAAAAAAGGTCAGCAGGATATAAACGGCGAAGTTATTCTGACAGGAGACCAGGTTACTAAAGCAGAGGCTACTATGCAGCAGACCGAAAACAACACGTCGGAATATGTTGTAAGTCTTGAATTTGACAGTGCAGGTGCAAATGCGTTTGCTCAGGCAACTTCTGAGCTTGCAGGAAACGGATACATCTCTATCTATATGGACGAGGATTGTATATCTGCACCATCAGTTAATACGGCTATAACAGACGGAAAGTGCATTATCGAGGGCGACTTTACATACGATAGTGCAAAGGCACTTGCTGACAAAATCAATGCAGGATCACTTCCGTTTAAATTAGAAGCAACGAGTACAGACATTATTTCTCCGACGCTCGGAACAGGAGCATTGAACGCAATGCTTATTGCAGGAGTAATTGCATTTGCACTTATCTGCTTGTATATGATATTCGTATACAAACTGGCAGGAGCAGTTGCATCAATAGCTCTTGCAGGACAAGTTATATGCACAATTGCTGCTATATCGGGATTTATTCCGAGCATTGAAAGCTTCACGCTTACAATTCCGGGTATTGCGGGTATTATACTTGCTGTCGGAATGGGCGTTGACGCCAACGTAGTTTCATTTGAGAGAATTAAAGAAGAGCTGAATAACGGAAAGACTCTTAACGGTGCTATTGAAGTAGGTTACAAGAGAGCGTGGTCGGCTGTATTCGACAGTAATATAACAGTAGTATTCGTAGCTGTTATATTGATGGGAGCTTTTGGACCTACCGACAGTTTGTTCGCTAAGATGCTGAACTTTATATTCTTCTCATTCGGAGCGTCTACTGCGGGAACAATTTATTCACTTGGCTATACGCTGCTTGTCGGAATTATTCTGAACTTTGTATTCGGAATATTTGCGTCAAGACTGATGCTTTCGTCACTTTCAAAGTTCAAGTGCTTCAAAAATCCAAGACTTTACGGAGGTGCTAAGCATGAGTAAGAAGAAAAATGCTATAAATCCTGAAGTGGAAGCTGTAAATGCTGAAAATGCACAGGAAGTAACTAAAGAAAAGAAGCCGCTTAACGTTTGCGGACACAGAAAGATATTTTATATTGTTTCGATAACACTTATAGTTATATCTATAGTTGTTGCGTTTTGCGGAAGATTAAATCTTGCAATTCAATTCAAGGGCGGAACAGAGATCACCTATTCATATGAAGGCGAGATAGACACTTCAAAGGTCGCAAGTATAGTTAATGACTCTATTGGTCAGAAAGCAACCGTAACAACAGGTGAGAGTATGGCTGACTCTTCAAAAACGGTTACACTTTCATTTGCATCTGAAAAGGGACTTACAAACTCAATACAGACAAAGCTTACTGACGCACTCCAAAGCGAATTGAAGGACAACAAGTTAGAGGTATACGGCTCTAACGACGTTTCGCCTTCAAACGGTAAAGAGTTCTTTATCAAGTGTTTGGTTGCCGTAATATTCTCGGTAATTATTATGATTATCTATATCGGCTTCAGATTCAGAAAAATCGGCGGTATTTCAGCCGGATGTATGGCTGTTGTAGCGCTTGTACATGATATGTTGATGGTATTTGGATGCTTTGTTATCTGCGGATTTGACATTGACGCTAACTTTATGGCGGTTTTACTGACAATTCTGGGATATTCGATAAACGCTACTATCATTATCTACGACCGTATCCGTGAAAACAAGAAGATCTACGGCAGAAAAGCAGATGTTGACGAGCTTGTTAATATGTCGGTTACGCAGACTATCGGACGTTCTATCCATACAAACGTAACAACTATTATGGCAATGGCAATTGTATGTATAGTATGTGTTGTTGCCGGAGTTTCATCAATTATGAGCTTTGCGTTCCCGCTTATTATCGGAATGCTCGCCGGAGTTTATTCTTCAAACTGCATTGCACCTACTCTTTGGGTATGCTGGCAGGAACACAGACAGAAAAAGCTGCTGGCTCAGGCAGGAACTAAAAAGAAAAAGTAAAACATTGCTTTTAGAATTAAGAAAGACCTTTGCTATGCAGAGGTCTTTTTTATCTGAGAATAAAAAAATCCGATGAACTAAAAAAGCTCATCGGATTTAATTTTAATCTTTTTCTTCTATTAATACTTTGTAGCCGTCGATATAATCCTTTATCATTTCAGGGTGAAGTCTCGCTTGAGAAAAAATCAAGTCTGACAATTCGCCGGCGGCACACATTATTTTATCTAATGGCTTTGCCGACACGACAGGACATACAGGCGAAAGTGCAATGACTGTTTTGCCGTTCTTTTTCATTACTCTTAAAGGCCATATTTTGCAGTCGAACGGCTTGTTTTCAGAACCCAGTTTACAGCCCTTTGCTCTATCAAGCATAGCGCAGGGATATATATTATTTTCCTTTTTTAGTTTGAGAACCTTGTACTTATTGCCGTTGTGTTCGGCTTGAGTAAATTCCTGCAGCGGATTTATTTTCAGAACACTTTCGGCGCAGTCGTCATATATTATGGGATTTTCCCATAGATCGTTGTCGTCAAATTCACAGCATATTTTACATTTAGAACAGTCTTGCTTTGTTAAAATCTTAGACAGCATTTATTTCACCTCGTTTACATTGTATCACAACAAGGCAAATAATTCAATTACAGTCGGTAATTACAGTTTGTCTTTAAAACAGTCTTGTGCAGATATAGTATATAAGCCCGTATACCATCGATGCTAATGTTCCGTAAAGAATAACCGGTCCTGAAATAATAAATATCTTTGCTCCCAGACCTAGTATCATACCTTCGGTTTTAAATTCAATTGCAGGAGCAACGACCGAGTTTGCAAAACCGGTGATGGGAACGAGAGTTCCTGCACCTCCGTGCTTTGCGAGTTTCTGATAAAGACCTAGCCCTGTAAACAGTGCTGACAGAAAAATCAAAGTTATTGAGGTGAGCATTGCAGTGTTATCTTTACTCAGCCCGAAATGCTCGTATAGATTAAGAAATACTTGTCCTAATGTGCAGATCAAACCTCCTATTACAAATGCCTTTGGAATAGTTATCCACGACTTTGTTCCCGTTGACGCTTCTTTGTATAATTCACTGTATTGTGACTGACTTATTTTCATTTTATACCATACCTTTCCGGCTTTAGATTTTTACCTGTAAACCTTTTGGGTTGTTTCAATAATATTTTCCCCATAAAAGTTAAATGTATTCAGAATACTTATTGACTTATTGCACAAAGATATCTGCATAAAATTGTATAAAAAAATCAGTGAAAAGTATAATAAAGTATGTTATACTTAGTTTACAACAATTATCATTGTAAATTTTGAAAGGAGGTTTTTGTTGTGAGATCAATTATTACTATCAGCAGGGAATTCGGAAGCGGCGGCCGTGAAATCGGGAAAAAGTTATCAGAAAGGCTTAATATTCCGTTTTACGATAAAGAGCTGCTTGAAATGGCGTCAAAACAAAGCGGAATTTGTGAGGAGCTGTTTTACAGAAATGATGAATCACAATCAAACAGCCTTCTATACTCATTAGTTATGGGAACTTATCCGTTGAGTTCTGACGGAAAGATCCGTCCTAATATGCCACTTAATCACAAGCTATTTTTGGCTCAGTTTGAAACAATAAAAAATATAGCCGAGCAGGGTCCCTGCGTAATTGTGGGAAGATGTGCAGACTATGTTTTGAAGGATCACAAAAATGTTATAAATTTCTTTATAAATTCGGATATGCAGAATAAGAAAAAAAGAATTCTTGAGCGTTATGATATTGAAAAGGATAAGGTTCGTGATTTCATAAAAAAGACTGATAAAAACAGAGCGAACTACTATAACTACTACTCTGATATGAAGTGGGGCGAGGCAAAGAATTACGACCTTTGCATCAATTCATCACGAATAGGTATCGACGGTGCGGTTGACCTTATGATAACCTATATAGACGTAAGAGAAAAGCATTTAGACAAAGAATAGCAAAATAATAGGCTGACGTTAATTTCGTCAGCCTTTTTTTGTGTTGCTTATAGATTCTTTATATAGGAAACTAAGTAAAGCGTTCCGCAGATAACGGTATTTTTGTATTCGCCGCTCATTGCCTTTTTAAATTCTGATCTTGTATCTTCTCCGCAAAAGGCAATTGTTTTTTTGTCTTTATCAATATTACTTTTTGAATACTCCTCATTTAAAATATTGCACAGTTCTCGCTTTGGAATTGTATCTGATGTGAAGCCGTCAACGCAGACTATTTTGTCTACACTACCAAACAGCTTAGGCAGAGAGCCTCTGACATTCTTTCGTTTAAGCGAGCCGACAATAGCTGTAACAGGCTTTGGTATCTCTTTAAGAACCTTTGACAGAGCCTCCACACCGCCATCGTTATGACTTCCGTCTAAAATTACATAGTAATCTTTGCCTTCAAGGGGCGAAGCTAAAATCTCGGTTCTGCCGATAACAAAAGCCCTTTTAAGACCGTTCTGAATATTCTGTTCTGTTATTTTAAATCTGCTTTGAAGCAGATAAGCCGTTTCGACAGCAGTCAGTGCATTTGTAATCTGGTGTTCCCCGCTCATTGAAAGAGAGTAGGGAATTTTTTTATATTCAAAGGAAGTATCTCCAAGCCGAGTGCTTTTGATTTTAAGACTTGACTTGTCGGGGATAATAAGTTTTGAATCTTTTTTCTTTGCAGTTTCGGATACTGTTTCTACGGCTTCATCAGGATTGTTAATTGATAAAACTACAGGGCGGTCGTCTTTTATTATACCTGCTTTTTGCTTTGCAATTTCACGAATAGTCTTACCGAGAATTGCGGTATGGTCGTGAGAAATCGAGGTAATAACTGAAACAAGAGGCCTTTTTATAACATTTGTGCAGTCTAAAAGACCTCCTAACCCCGTTTCAAAAACGACTGCATCGCAGTCTGATTTTTTGAAATATAAAAGAGCAATAGCCATAGTTATTTCAAAGCCTGAGAAATCATTCTTATCACTTAAATTGTCAAGTCTTGATTTAATATAACAGCATATTTTTGCTAGCTCGTCTTTTGGTATAACTTTTCTCATAAGACGAATTCTGTCACGGAATTCTACAATATATGGCGATGTAAAAGTACCTGTTTTTATGCCAGCGTCATATAAAATTTCGCTGAGCATTTCAGCAACAGAGCCTTTTCCGTTTGTTCCTGCTATGTGTATAAACTTTAAGGAGTCCTGCGGATTATCAATTAAATCAAGAAGTCTTTTTACGCGTGAGAGGTCGTTCACCTTTTTCCCGAGACGTGAAAAGCTCATTATAAAATTCATAGCTTCATTGAAGCCGAAGTTTTTTTGATTTGTCATATTAATTTCTCCAATTGCGAGTATTCTAATATTATAGCACGGCTTATCACTTTTTTCATCTAAAATAGAAAATAGTGAGCGAATACGCTCAAAATTAATCACTAGTTCACAATTTGGCGGTATACTATTTTTAATATGTTTAACTTTTCTTTGGAAAGGTGATGAAAAATGAGCAAAAATAATGTTGATAAGAACAATGATAGGGCAAAAAAAATGAATACAATTCAAGACAGAAGTCTAATTCCTGAGGACGATTATGATTATGAGCGCAAGCGTTTTGAGGACGAGGAAAAGGCGTATGAGCGCTATCAAAAGGAGCTTATTGAATACAACGAGCGACAAGAACAGGAGCGAAAAGACTATGAAAAGCAGCTTGACAGCGAAAAGATCGAGCTTGTTAAGCTGAAGAGCGGAGTAATTGATGAGAGCGAGATCATAAAAGAAGAAGCACCTGAAGTAATTAAGCTAAGCAAAATGGAGTGGCTGAAAAACTTTTGGTGGCACAATAAGATAATTATAATTCTGATTATATTTGCAATTGCGGTTGTATCTTATATAACCTACGACAGTCTTACAAGGGTAAAGCCTGACATTAAGGTTATGATGACTGTAAACAACGGTCTTGTAAACCGAACCCAAGAGGTTGCGGATTATTTTGAGAGGTTCTGCCCTGACATAAACGGAGACGGTGAGGTTAATGTGCAGATCCTTTCCGCACCGCTGACAGAGAATACTGACGATTATGTACAGATTCAGCAGTATCAGGAGGTTTATCTTGCAAATATGCAGACGGGCGAGGTGATTTTTATACTGACTGATGATAAAACCGACGGTGATATTTACAGCGAAAACGAGAGCGACAATCTGCTGTCTGATGTGTCAACTGACTTTGCAGACAATGAATTTGTTACCAACAAGGGTCTTTCTTTAAAGGGCGGTTATATCGAGGACGTGTTTAAGTATCACACGAACTATCCTCAGGATATTTATCTGGGTATGAGAGAACCTCTCAAAACTCTTAAAGACAGCAAGGACGATATGCAGAAAAATTACGACAAGGCGTATGAAATCTTCAAGGCTATGGCTGAGGATATAAAGAAAAATACAAATCAGTCTGACAAGACGGTCGAACAATAAATACTTTTAGATACGGAGGAAACCTTATGAAAAACAGTGAGAAGAAAAGCCTTATAATGCGGATCATAGTACTTTCGGTGGTGGCTGTAATGGTCATAGGAATAGTTGCTGCAGCAGTATATCAGGGTGCAGCAGGCTCAATGTAAAGGAGAATATAATGGTAAATATAGGAAACGAGTGGGACGAAATCCTCAAGGATGAATTTAAAAAGGAATATTATTTAAGGCTCAGGGAGTTTTTAAAGCGTGAGTATGCAACAAAAACCATATATCCTGATATGTACGATATTTTCAACGCACTTAAATACACTTCCTACAGTGATGTTAAGGCGGTTATCTTAGGGCAGGACCCTTATCACGGTGCAGGACAGGCTCACGGACTTTGTTTTTCAGTCAAGGAGGGAGTACCCTTTCCGCCGTCGCTTAAAAACATATTTAAAGAGCTTAATGCTGATTTGGGCTGTACTTTGCCTAAGAACGGAACCCTTACCTCTTGGGCAAAGCAAGGGGTGTTGCTTATGAACACGGTGCTTACTGTTCGGGAAGGTCAGGCTAACAGCCACAAGGGTATGGGCTGGGAGATCCTAACCGACGAGGTTGTAAGAAAGTTAAATCAGCGCAATAAGCCCATTGCGTTTATCCTTTGGGGCGGAAACGCCCGAGCAAAGAAAGCTCTTATCACTAATCCTGCACATAAAATTTTTGAAGCCGCACACCCAAGTCCGCTTTCTGCGTTTAACGGATTTTTCGGGTGCAGACATTTTTCAAAGGTCAATCAGTTTTTAATCTCAACAGGTCAAGAGCCTATTAATTGGCAGGTCTGAGCCCTGCACGCTCTCTGCCTTTGGAAAGTTAGCACAATGTGTTTACTTTGTACAACGGCAGGCTTTACTTTGCATAAGAGAAAATGGGAAGCAACGGCGAGTATCGAAGGCTTAATAAACAAAAAACAGAAAAAATCCGGATATCAAATGGTATCCGGATTAATTTTGTAATTGTAATTATTTTGTTGCTGTTGTAATTATTTTGATGAAAAATGTAATTTCTTTGTTATTGTATTTGATATTTTCCCAAGGATATAATAATTATAGGAAATTTAATTAACGTTGATATTAATTATCATACAATATCAAATGCACTGGAGGAATTTTTAATGCAAAAAAGAATTTTCAGTTTAATTACAACATTAGTAATGATTATCAGCTTAACAGGAGTTTTGCCGACAGTTAATGCTTCGGCAAGTGATGCGGCGGTTAGTTACAAATCTTTCAACAAAACTTATTATTCGGATAGTGGTAAGCAAATATGTAAAATAACATTAAAAAGACCTATAATAAAAGGAAATAAAAAATCTTATAAAAAAATAAATAACTATTTGAAGAAAATACAGTCGGAATATGTTTCAAACATTTTAAATTATGCAAAAGATATTGCACCGGACTCAGAGAGTTATCATGTTAGATCAATATTAAAATTGACATATAATAAAGGAAATATTGTTTCTATAAAAGAAACTTATGATGATTATACAGGCGGAGCACACGGAATCAATTTGATCAAAGGTTATACATTCAATTTAAAAACTGGTAAACGAATTAATATTTCTAAAGTGAGTAAATACAAAACCAAGATTAAATCTAAAATAGTTTCAAAGTTTAGGCGAAAAATAGAAGCCTATCCGGATAATTATTTTGAAGATGCACTACAAACTGTAAAAAATCAGCGGATTAAAGATTATAATTATTATTTGAAAGACAGCTATATGTATGTTATATTTAATCCGTATGAAATTGCCCCATATGCAGGCGGTGTTCAAAAAATAAGAATAAAATTAAGATAATTGTAACATTAAAAAGTTAAAGGTTAATGCTTACGTTGACAAACATAAAATCCGGATATCGTTTTGATATCCGGATTAATTTTTTATGCCTTATTATCATTATTTGAGAATTCTTTTCCTGTTATAAGAAAGTGTATTGATTTGTTAAAATAGCGGGACATTGTAAACAACACAACCGAAAATGATAAAAAATAGTATTACAATAAGAAAAAAGCAAAATAAACTAAAAGGACCTCTCACCAAAACGGCGGGAGGTCCTTATTTTACTTGTTTTAGTTTATATCTATAATCTCGTTCTTTAACTCGGCTTCTCTAATGAAGTTGATTTTCTTTTGCACATATAGGTAGTTCCAAACGCTTGTAATACCGTACCAGATAAATGAGATGCCCAAACAAATAATTATAGCATTCTGTGCCGAAAGCGGGTTGATAAGAACAAATATACCCAGCGCAAGCGTCAGAATAGATTCAATCATACTGATGTGCCAGAAATATACGTTGTTGTTTTTCAGAAAAACCGATTTCTGAATGGAGGTAATGCCGTCGATGATAAGGAGTATTCCCAAAACAATAGGAATAAATGTTGAAAGGTAAGACGGTCTAATGAAAATTATTATTCCTATTACAGACGCTACTACGCCCCTTAACAGTGTCAGACTGAAATTCCCCTCGTAAGACTTTGAGGTAAAATAGCTTATTATATCTATTACACCGTAAAGGAGAATAGCCCCTGCTATAACGTAGCAAATAACGCTCATAGTCTTTTGCGGAAAAATAACCATTATAATACCGAGTACAAGGCTGATAACCGCCATAAGAAGCTCCATACGTCTGATTCTTTCTAAAAGTTTCATAATAATGTCCTCGTTTCGTTTCTGAATTTATTTTTTATAAGTATAACACAAAAGCCGTCTGTTTGCAATTATATTACATTTACAATATCAATGTTCTTTTCGCTGACTTTTATCTCTAATTCGGGAAACCTGTTAAGCAGATATGCTTTAAGTTTGTCGTAAAAAATATTTTCTGTGTAAAAATGACCTGCGTCTATTAGTGAGATACCTGCATTCCGAGCGTCAATAAAGTCGTGGTGTTTTATGTCTCCGGTAATTAAAAGCTGACAGCCCTTTTGAAGTGCGTCAGTGAAGTATTCCGCTCCCGCACCTGAGCAAATTCCTACTCTTGAGACTTTCTTGCCTGTGTCATTATATCTCACTACCCTGCATCCGAGAGCGTCTTTTACCCATTTTGCGATTGTGAGAACATCAGCAGACTTTGAAAGATTACATATTCTGCCTATATTATCGCTCTCATTAAGAACCTCTCCCTTATTCGGAACAAGCCCCAGTCTTTCACACAAAATATCATTCATACCGCCGTTTGCAATATCAAAATTTGTGTGCATACAAATGGCGTTAATGTTGTTTTTTGACAAAATAACAGCAGGGTTTGATTCGTCAAGGAACTTTAGTGGCGAGAATATAACAGGGTGATGCGAAATAACAAGGTCAGCGTTGATTTCACAAGCTTCAACTGCCGTTTCGTATGTAATATCTAAAGTGAGCATAATTTTCTTTACGGTGTTTAATTTATTTCCAACTAAAATTCCGCTGTTATCCCAAGATACTTGAGAAGAAAATGGAGCAAGCTTATCTAGAGCTAAGAAAATATCATTTGTTTGTGTCATAAGTTCAGTCCTTTCCTGTGTTAATCAATTTGTCTAAAATGAATTTTCCGAGACGTATTTTTTCCTTGCCGTTTAAAATGATGTCTTTATTTTTCTTTTCGGCTTTTAACATACCCTGTCCTGCAATTATAAGTCTGTTTGCCTGAATTTTTAGATACTCTCTGTCAAGTTCATTGTGGAAATCAAGACCGCCGGTATAAATTTCATAATCCTCGTAATCATCAGAGATTTCCGAGTATTCAGCATCTATCACTGAATATATAAACGATTCGCTTCTGACAGCCTTTTCGCATTTTATTTTAAAGCCGTTTTCAAAAAGAAATTTTCTTAAGTCATTGGCTTTTGTCATCGGCTGAAGAATAAGATTTACTTTATTTTTTTTGATCCATTCTGCTCTTGAGATTATTTTTGCAATAAGCTCTCCGCCCATACCTGCAATTATAATGTCGCTTACGCCGTCGGGAGGGATATTGTCAAGGCCGTCTGAAAGTGCAGTTTTGATTTTATTCTGCAAGCCCTCGACTAAGATATGCTCTTTTGCACTTTGCAAAGGTCCCTCTCTTAAATCACAGGCGATGACTTTTTTGCAAATGCCGCTTGAAATAAGGTGAACAGCAAGATATGCGTGGTCAGTACCAACGTCGACTGCACAGCCTTTTCCCGATACAAATTCGGCGCATTGCTTTAATCTGTTGTCTAAGTTTATCATAGTTAATCCTTATTAATTTACGGTTAAAATTTAAGGGCGGCAGTTTTGCCGCCCCTGAAGTTTTGTTTTAGTTCCCGAAATGTGCGTTCAGCTTTTCAACAAGCTCGTCTGCGTCAACACCGTGAACAGCACATGCCTGTTCGATAGTTTCCCCTCTTGATGACGGACAGCCGAGACAGTGCATACCCATTTCTAAAAAGAAGGGAGCGGTATCTCTGTCAGCGTCAAGAACGTCGCCGATAATTGTATCTTTTTTAACTTCAAATGCCATAATTTATACATCCTTTCACAATTTTATATCGTTAAAAAAATGAGATTTTTCTCATTTATATTATAACCAAATAAGATATAAAATGCAAGTCATATATTTACTTGTGTCTGGTTATAAGTTTGATTTTTCTCTGAAGTTCGTGAAGGCCTCTGTATATTTTCTCAAAAAAGTTTACAAGCTTTTTCTTAAACGGTGAGAATGTGTAATAAAATTCACCGGCATAGGTAACTACTTCGCCGTTAAAGCCTTTTTTGAATTTATATACGCCGTAGTTCGGGTGGGTTTCATCAGTATAAAAGGGTATGCCCTGAAAATCATAAATGAAATTGTTGTTTTCAAGTGCCCACTGGATCATAGTCCACTGCATAAGATGATTAGGCATAACATTTCGGTGCTTGTTTGAAGAAGCTCCGTAAACATAGCAGGTTTTACCTGCATACTGTGTGGTTATTGCCCCCGAAACAGGAGTTTCTGTTCCGTCCTCGTTCTGCAGGTAACACATATAAAGTCTGCAATGATCTTCGCCGAGAGAATTCAGCATTTTGACAAAGTATTCTTTTGGTCTTATTGCAAAGCCGTCTCGTGTTCCTGTTTCTGCCATCATTGGGTAAAAATCGTCTATAGCCTCAGGTCCACACGCCTTGCAGACAACTCCCTTTCTTGACGCTAAACGTATATTGTATCTCCACTTTGAATGAAAACTTGCCATCACCTCATCAGGAGTTTTGCCCTCTATATTCAAGAGCATATAGTTATTTCTCGCCTGAATTGTAGAAAGCTCAGGAGCATTTTCAATATGTGAAAATCCCATTTCCCTAAGAATGTTTTTTGCAGTTTCATCTTTTTCAGAAAAGCACGGATCCCACATAAATTCATAGCAGTTATGCTTTTTTGCAAGAACCTTTATGCCCTCGAACAGATCCTCAATAACAGCTTTGTTATGATAGTCGCAAACAGGGCCGTGTGAAGCATATAAAAATGAACAGCCGAATATCGGTATCTTTTTCACAAGCACTAGACAAGTGCCCTGTATTTTACCGTCAGCATCTCTTGATATTACAGCGTCCCAGTCCCAGTTGTCCTTTACCTTAGTCCAGTTTAAAGACTGCAAAAAAACTCCGTTTTTATCTGTGCTTGCAAATTCCTCATATTCGTCGCACAGCTTTTTGTTATTCTTATCAAGTATTTCCAAGCTTTAAATTCCCACCTTTAAAATTCTTTAATTTGGATTTTAACATATTATACATTATCTTTTACAAAAAATCAACAACCAGCGAGCCGCTGGGGGCTCTTGTGCCTCCGTTTTCAGAGCAAAAAAGATTAATTAATATAGTCTATCAGCACGCTGGTAGTTATCAATATAAAACTAAACTCTTGCTCATCGTTTTAACAAAGTACAGCCCGCCGTTGCACAAACTGTAACATTTTAAAAACTACCCAAAGGCGGCAGAGCATCCGGCGTCACGCCGGTTCACTGGGGGTTATATTTCGATGTAACACCAAGATACTCTTCAAGGCATATACCTTGTTTTTTTATTTCCTTTGCAGTTTTTTTGCCTACATATCTTATATGCCATGGTTCATAGCTGTATCCTGTTATACTTTCCTTATTCTTTGGGAAACGAATAATAAAGCCGTATTCAGCGCAGTGTTTTCCGAGCCATTTCATATCTTTTTGACCCACCATACTGAAATCTGCGCCGTTTACATCAATAGCCATACCTGACTGGTGTTCGGAATGCCCCGGGCGAGCAGAGTATGTATCCGCTTTTTTCTGACCGTTCTCGGACTTATATTCATTATACAGTGCTTCCTGTTCTTCATAGCTTCTGAAGCCGGACGCTATTTCAAGATAAATATTGTCTTTTGCCGCAGCATTTTTCATCTTATTGAACGCTTTTAGCGTTTCATCGGTAAGACCGTAATTATAGCTTTTCGGCAAAGAGTATGTTTTGTTGACAATCAAAATACCGTCAACGTAGGTTACGCCGTCGATAACCTCTGTTGAATGAGCCTTAGCGAATGCTTTCACAGCAGGCTGTTTAACCGATGACGATGAACTGACAGATGATTCATCGGTTGATAAAGATGATTCTGTATCGTTGCTTTTATTGCACCCTGAAATCAAAAGCATTAATAAAACTGACATAACAGCTATTATTTTAATTTTCTTATTTTTCATTTTTTATATCCCTTTTAATGAAGTTTGAAATACATTGTAGCATAAAATTTTGGCTAAGTCCATAACTAATTTTGGATAATATATTGATTTGAACTTTTCAATATGCTACAATACAATTGATATTTTGAAAAGCAGGTATTCATAAAGGAATGGTGATTATATGGGGAAATATACTATTGGCATTGATTTCGGGTCGTTATCGGGAAGAGCACTGCTTTTGGATATTTCAAACGGTGAGGAGATGGCATCATCGGTATATGAATACCCTCACGGAGTTATGGACGAGGAATTGCCAAGCGGTGAAAAACTGGCAAGCGATTATGCGCTTCAGCACCCGCAGGATTATTTAGATGTTTTGTATCATACAATACCGGAAGTAATAAAGTCAAGCGGAGTTAATCCAATTGATATAGTTGCAATAGGAACGGATTTCACGGCTTGTACTATGATACCCTGTAAGGCAGACGGAACCCCTCTTTGCTTTTTAGATGAATATAAGCATAATCCTCATTCGTGGGTAAAGCTGTGGAAACATCATGCTGCACAGTATGAGGCTAACAGGCTGAATGAGATTGCCGAACAAAGAGGGGAAGAATGGCTTAAAAACTACGGAGGTAAAATTTCAAGCGAGTGGGCGATACCAAAGCTTATGCAGATATGCGACGAAGCTCCCGAGATATACAGAGCAACAGACAGGTGGATAGAAGCCGCCGACTGGATAGTCTGGATGATGACGGGAGTAGAAACGAGAAACTCGTGTACAGCGGGATATAAGGCTATATGGAATAAGCGCAAAGGCTATCCGTCAAAGGAGTTTTTTAAAGCTCTTAATCCTATGCTTAAAAACTGCGTAGAAGAAAAACTGGGAACGGTGATAACTCCGCTTGGAGAAAAGGCAGGAACAATAACCTCTAAATTTGCAGAAAAAACAGGTCTTGCAGAGGGTACTGTCGTTTGCATAGGAAATGTTGACGCTCATGTCTGCGTACCTTCTGTTTCGATCGACGGACCTGAGAAAATGCTTGCAATAATCGGAACTTCGACCTGCCACATTCTTATGGGAGAACAGGAAAAGCAGGTTCCAGGAATGTGCGGAGTTGTCGAGGACGGCGTTATGCCGGGACTTTTCGGTTATGAGGCAGGTCAGTCCTGCGTGGGAGACCACTTTGCGTGGCTGGTTGACAATTGTGTTCCCGAAAGCTATTATAAAGCTGCAAAGGCTAACGGTATGAATATCCATCAGTATCTGACTTCGCTGGCTGAAAAGCTGAAGGCAGGAGAAAGCGGTCTGTTGGCGCTTGATTGGTGGAACGGAAACCGTTCGGTGCTTGTTGACGCTGATTTAACAGGCTGTATGCTGGGTATGACTCTTTCGACAAAGCCTGAGGAAATGTACCGTGCTTTGATAGAAGCTACCGCATACGGCACTAGAATGATAGTTGAGAATTTCAGAGACAACGGAGTTCCTGTTAAAGAGTTTTATGCAAGCGGAGGTATAGCTGTAAAAAACGAAATGGCTATGCAGATTTACAGCGACGTTTTGAATATGCCTGTTAAAATTGCAGGCTCGGCACAGGGCCCAGCGCTGGGAAGCGCTATATTTGCAAGTGTTGCGGCAGGGTCCGAAAACGGCGGTTATGACAGCGTTTTTGACGCCGCACGAAAGCTGGGCAAGGTTCGAGAAAAATACTATTCTCCTATAAAAGAAAATGCAGAGGTTTATGATAGGCTTTATGCAGAATATAAAAAACTGCACGATTATTTCGGCAGAGGAGAAAACAATGTTATGAAAACGCTGAAGAAAATAAAATCCGAAAGGGAAAATTGATATGTTAGAAGAATTAAAGGAAAGAGTTTATCGTGCAAATATGATGCTGCCTCAGAATAATCTTGTTATTTCAACCTGGGGCAATGTTTCGGAGATCGACCGTGAAAAAGGTCTTTTTGCAATCAAGCCGAGCGGAGTGGCATACGAAGAACTTACTCCTGACAAAATAGTTATATGCGATTTAAAGGGAAGCGTGGTTGAAGGCAATTTAAAGCCAAGCTCTGATATGCCCACTCATCTTGAAATCTATAAGAATTTCACCAATGCAAACGCTGTTGTGCATACACATTCTAGATGGGCAACTATTTGGGCACAGGCAGGCAAGAGCATAAGTGCTTACGGCACTACTCATGCAGATTATTTTTACGGAGCGATTCCTATTACGAGAAAAATGACGGATGAGGAGATCTCCTCTGAATACGAGAGAAATACGGGGCGCGTTATTGTAGAGACCTTTGTTTCTCACAGAACGAGTCCTTCTAAGATGAACGCTTGTCTTGTACACTCGCACGGGCCGTTTCTTTGGGGCGACGACGCAATATCAACTGTTGAAAAGGCGGTTATTCTCGAAGAAATAGCCTTTATGGCTTGGCATACTGAAATGCTTGCGTACAAAAAGGAAACAACCACTCTTAAAATGCAGCAGCAGCTTTTGGACAAGCACTTTTTAAGAAAACACGGCGATAACGCATACTATGGACAGCAGGGCTGACCGCTGAGCCGACGGCGGCTCATCAGTCTTGCCTCCTTTTTCTTGCCTCTAACCTCTAACTTCTTGCTTCTAACTTCTAATAGGACATATTTATGCCCGTACTTTCATATACATAAGTGAAAAACTGTATAGAAAGCGGGGCATTAATTATGATTGTAAAAACATTTAAAGTAAGAAAAAAAGGTTTAGTAATATGCGGCGGAATACTTATTGCACTTTTGGTGATACTTATCGTTTGCGGAATCGTACATAAAGCTACGGCAAAAACCTATCCTATGAAAACAGAACGTGAAAGACAGGCATTTATGAGTGAAATGGGCTGGGAGGTCTCAGAGGAATATACAAGCTGTAAGGTAGTTTCAATACCTGAGGAGTTTAACGAAACATACGAAAGCTATAACGAACTTCAGAAAGAGCAGGGCTTTAATCTCAAAAAATATAAGGGCGAGATGGTAGAAATTTATACATATGCAGTGTATAATTATCCCGGAAACTCTGAGAATGTAGTTATTAATCTGATGGTGTTTGACGGCAGCTTGATAGGCGGAGACGTCTCATGTAATGAGCTTGACGGCTTTATGCAGGGTTTGAAAAATTCCGACCCTGATTCTAAAGCGTCGTTAGATGAAAAGGATTCTGAGGAGGAGATCGTTGAAGAAGAATCAGAGGATTCTGAAAGTTCTGCGGCGAAATCTAAAAAGGATAAGGAAAAAGCAGATAACAGCAGTTCAGATGTTGATTCTAAATCTGACAAAAAGCAAGTTAAGAACGCTTTCGACAGCAGCAGTGCGGAATCGGATATGAACGATGAAGAAACAGAAACAGAGACTGCTAATGTAACCGATAATAATGCGGAGGAAAGCAGTACCGAGCCGTCATCTGAAAATACATCAGCAGAAAGCAGTTCTCAACAGTGGTAATGTTATAATTTCAGGAATAATAAGGGAATTAAAAATGAAATCGGAAATAATGCGTGTTGATAAGTATATTTCAAATCAGCTGAACGGCGTCTCAAGAAAAGACGCTAAGGCTCTTTGCAGAAAAGGCGAGGTCTTGGTGAATGGGTCAGTTGTGAGAGACAGCGACGAAAAAATAGCTGCAGGTAAGGATACTGTTACTGTTCAGGGCGAGAATGTAGCTTATAAAAAGTATGTATATATTATGCTGAATAAGCCTAAGGGGTATGTTTGTTCCACAAAGGACGGTAAATCTCCTACGGTGTTAGAGCTTGTTCCTCCTGAGCTTTATAAAACGGGACTGTTTCCCGCAGGCAGGCTCGATAAGGATACCGAGGGGCTTGTGCTGTTGACCGATGACGGCGAGCTTGCTCATAAAATGCTTTCGCCTAAAAGCCATGTTGAGAAAAAGTATTACGTCGAGCTTGAACACCCTGTTCAGGACTATTATATTAATGAATTTGAAAAAGGTTTGGAAATCGACGGCGGTGATGTTTGTCTTCCTGCGAGAATAGAATTTATTGCGGGAAATGATAAGACTTGTTATGTGTACCTTAAAGAGGGTATGTACCATCAGGTTAAAAGAATGTTTGATAAATTGTCAAACAAGGTCGTTTTTTTGAAGCGCGTTAAGATAGGTGGTCTTGAGTTGAACCCTAATCTTGCACTTGGTCAGTGTTTGGAACTTTTGCACAAAGATGTTGAAAAGATTTTGTAGGACTTGGTAATAGAATGTTACAGATTTAGTAATTATAAATAATTTCTGTGTTAAAACTTTAGTGAAAAAACCGTTGAAATTACCCTTTTAAATTTGTTATTATATTATTGAGCAAATTTACTTTAAATATATTAACGGGAGGTCATACATAAATGGCAAGTGTATCACTAAAGGGTATTTATAAAAAATATCCGGGTAATGTTGTAGCTGTTTCAGACTTCAACATCGAAATTAAGGATAAGGAATTTATTATTCTTGTTGGTCCGTCAGGATGCGGAAAATCAACAACACTGAGAATGATCGCCGGTCTTGAGGAAATCAGCGACGGAGAACTCTATATCGGAGACAGATTGGTAAACGATATAGCTCCTAAGGACAGAGATATTGCTATGGTTTTCCAAAACTACGCTCTCTATCCTCATATGACTGTTTTTGAGAATATGGCGTTCGGTTTGAAACTTAGAAAAGTTCCTAAAGACCAAATCGCTAAAAAAGTTGAAGAGGCTGCTAAGATACTCGATATAGCTCACCTGCTCGACAGAAAACCTAAGGCTTTGTCCGGAGGTCAGAGACAGCGTGTTGCTTTGGGTAGAGCTATCGTTCGTGAACCGCAGGTGTTCTTGCTCGACGAGCCGCTCTCAAACCTCGACGCTAAGCTGAGAGCTCAGATGAGAACCGAGATATCTAAGCTCCATAAGAGATTGGGTACTACATTCATCTACGTTACCCACGACCAGACAGAGGCTATGACTATGGCTGACAGAATCGTCGTTATGAAGGACGGCTTCATTCAGCAGGTCGATACCCCGAATAACCTCTATCAGCACCCTGTTAATCAGTTCGTTGCCGGATTTATCGGTTCGCCTCAGATGAACTTTATCGACTCAAAGCTCATTAAGGTAGACGGAAAATATGTTATCGAGTTCGGTACTGAGGACACTAAGGAGACCCGAGGAGTTAAATATACTGTTGAGGTTCCTGAGTCTAAATCAGATGAAAAACTCCTTGAGCCGCTGGTTGGTAAGGAAGTTGTTATGGGTATCCGTCCTGAGTGTATTCACGATGAGGAAATGTTTATTTCTTCCGCTAAGACTGGTATTATTGATACTACCGTTGAGGTTGCCGAAATGATGGGCGCTGAAACTTACCTATATCTCAATTGCGTTGGTATTCAAATGACCGCAAGAGTTTCTCCAAGAAATAATGTAAGACCACAGGATAAAATTAAAGTTGCTATCGACCCGAATAGAATTCATATATTTGAAAAGGATACCGAAAAGGCAGTTATTAATTAAGTTTTCATTTGAATTCAGTTTTATAACCCCCGCGGCTTGGTTTTTAATCCGGCTTCGGGGGTTGTAGTTTAATTAAGTATGCAGATCGTAAAGTGTTTGGTTTATTTAAAAAAATGTAAAATTGGGTATTGATTTTTTTTAGCAACAGTGTTATAATAGCATTTGCTCTCGGATAAGTTTAACAATAATCAAAACCTGTTTTTGATTGTTATTCAAGCTGTTGGCGAAATTTGCAAAGTAAAATTGTTAATAATTAAGTATTGCAATTTTATATTCAGTATGATATAATTAGCCTACAGTTTTGAGATTTGTGTTTTGTACATACTAAAATTATTGTCGAATATTCTATTTTGTTATGTGCAAAATCTAATTCACACAAATGTAAAAATAAGTTTTTAAAATTTTTACTTGTTTAATTAGGCAATACTGTATACTTATTTTAGTTATAATTCTAGGCGTTATCCCACGTTTAGTATTATATATACATTTTATAATGAATCAAATTAATAAAAGAAAAGAGGTAAACAACATTGAAGATCAAAAGAATAGCTTTGAATTTAATAAGCTGTTTTGCGCTGTTGGTTAGTTCAATACCATCTACGGCGGTTTTTGTTTCTGCAGAAACGTCAGGCAATGGAAAAGCGGCTGACCCGTATACGGCTTCAAATTATGATGAATTGACTGAAGCTTTAGGTAAATCAGGTGTTGATGAAGACGGTGTTAGTTATATTAAGCTGACAAGCGGCTTTAGTACTGATGAATTTATAACAGTTGATTTTCCAAAAAAAGTTGTAATCGACGGTGGCAGTAACGCTATTACCGGAGGTGGCTTTAATCTAAAAGGTAATGTTACATTAAAGAATTTGACTTTTACTACTGACAACAA
Source organism: uncultured Clostridia bacterium (assembly GCA_947627045.1). Lineage (GTDB taxonomy): Bacteria > Bacillota > Clostridia > Oscillospirales > Ruminococcaceae > UMGS1601. The sequence goes on along the minus strand of CANQUM010000002.1, from coordinate 130,603 downwards.
GAAGAATGCTGTTATAATTGGTGACGCTATTAATGCTAATACCGTAACACTTGAAGGTGTAACAATTACTCAAACTGCGCCTAGTGAGAGCAAGGATATTGTTACTACAATTTGGATTAACTCCAAAACTAATGTTACACCTAATGTTACGCTTAAAGACTGTAACATTACAGTAAACAGTAACGCCAATGTGAAAGATAGAGCTAGAGCTATAGTTCTCAGCGATGAGGGAACTGCAGGAACAGGAAGCGGAACTTTAACGCTTGACAATACAACTGTTAAAGCTAACGAGGATCAAGGCGGAAATGCTGTAGGTATTGACATTTTGGCTAAGGGTGCTGCTGTAAAAATTCAAAACGGCAGTAAAATCGTTGTGCCAAAAAGATATGGCATAAGTGTTTTCAGTCAAGAGGCAAATATTACAATTGACAACAGTGAGGTAGAATCTTGGGGCGCTATCTATTTTATGGATGGCAATAACAATTATAAGTCAACAGGCAACACTGTAACAATTAAAAACAAATCCAAGATAACATCTACAAATCCTTTTAGCGAAGGTGTTAATAACTTTGCGGCTATTTGCTTCTCAGGTAAAAATGATAGTGTAACACTTGACGAATCTTCATCTATTGAATGTAAGGGTTCAGGTGAGGACGGCAAAGCTCAGTATGTTGCATCTTTCTATAGCACTGATAACAACAAGCTGACTATTGACGGAACCATTTCTGTAGAGAATAATCCGAGTGACTTAGATTTATACTTTACTTATTCACAAAGTGGAGATATAGACAATGCTCCTGAAACACCGGCTGTAGTGATTGGTGAAAAAGCTACAGTACCCGGATTCACTTTAAATGACAGTGAAGGTAATTTCAAGCAAACTTATGACAAACTTTCAGAGGCTGTTGCAAATGCAGAAGAAAACGATATTATCGTTATGGGTGAGAACAGCAAAGAACCAGAAGTAAAAGCTGATAAGAAGTTGACGATTCAAAGGAAAGGTCATACTGCAAATGTTACTTCGGAAAAATATGACGTTATAGTAAGTGAAGAGTCATATGTTGTAGATCACAAGCTTGTTGAAAAGAAAGCTAAGAAGTGCGACGGTAAAAGCGAATATACATATTATGTATGTGAAGTTTGCGGCAAGTACTTTGAGGATAATAAAGAAACAGAAATTGAGGATATTGAGGCGAGAGTCAAGGAATTAGGAAATCATAAAGACCTCGAAAAAACCTCAGAAGCAAAAGAGGCTACTTGTATGGAAACCGGTATAACTCCTGGTTATAAGTGCAAGGAATGTGGTCAGATTGTTATTGAGCCGCAAGTGCTCAATCGTAATGATAATCATAGTTGGCCTGAAACTTGGAAAGGCACACTTGATGATGAAGACACAGCAAAAGGATATACTGCGGTTACCAATTGTAAAGAAGGCGGCTGGCAAGTAGAAGAATGTTCTCGCGGTTGTGGTGCAAAACATTATAAATATGTTGAACCTAAAGAGCATGAGTTTGGCGACGCTGTAATCAAAGAGGGCGATGAGACCGATAAAGAAGCTACTTGTACAGAACCGGGTCAAAAGACAAAAACCTGTAAGAATTGCCCGTATGAAGAGAAAGTAGTTATTCCTGCATTAAATCATACAGATAGTAGAGGTGAATCTACTATTGTAGCTGTACCAATGGTAGAAGCAAGCTGTAAGGGCGAAGGTACAGAAGGACACGACCGTTATTGGTATTGTACACAATGTAAGCGTGAAGAAGGTACATACGAGAGCAAGCATGAAAATGATGAGTATAAATGGTTCAGCGATGCAGCATGTACACAGGAAATTGTAGATCACGATTCTATCTTTAAAACAGAAGAGCATGATTTCAGCATAACAATTCCTGGAAAAGCTCCTACTTGTCAGGCATCTGGACAGTACAGCTATAAGCAGTGCAGCAAATGCGGAGATATTGAAGGCGGAAAGCAAGTAAGTGATTTTTATGCTCCTGCAAATGAGTTCGGACACGTTTATAGTAGTGGTCTGCAGGGTGAGGCTACAGAGTCTACATGTCTTAAAAAGGGTAAATATCAATACTTTAAGTGTGATCTTTGCAATAAGACATATATAGTTAAATCAGATGCTAAAGATGAATGGGAAAATTACACTGATATAGAAGAAATTCATCCAGCAAGTGATACACCTACTGAAGACGAATTGGCACTCAAACCTTTGGCAGAACACAAATGGGGTACACCTGTAGAGTATAAAGCACCTGAATGTGAGGCTAAAGGTAATTACGGTTCAGTTCAGTGTACAGTATGTCAAGCAAAATTTAAGACAACTGATGACCAAGGCGTAGCAATTGAAAACGAAGATGAATACGTTAAGGTTAATTCAGACACCGATCTTGAAATTGCTGCTTTAGGCCACGAATGGTCGAGCGCAGATGCTACACACCATTTCGCTGATAATTGTACAACATATGAGTACTATAAGTGTACTCGTGATTGCGGCAAGATCGCTATGGTAGTAACTGAGAGTGAAGATGCTACAATTCTTGAAGATGTCAAGGTTAAGTATATCAGCTCTGAAGACGAAGCTAAAAAACCAGAAGCTTCTCATAACTGGGTAGATAAGGTAACTGAAGCAAAAGAGCCGAATTGTACAGAGAATGGTACTTATGCATATGCACAGTGTGATAAGTGCAACGCATTCGCAGAGAAATTAGCTGAAGGTGGTTATAAAGAGTGGACCGCTGCTGATGATAAAGACGGCGATGGCGTAATCACTGATGCTGACTTTGTTAAAAAGGCAACAGGACATAACTTTGAAGCTGGTTTTGTTAAAGGTTATGCATCTCCTGATCCATGTACACAACCTGGTCTCAATTCATATGCAGTATGTAAGAACGACGGTTGCGGAGTTTATGCTTTAGCAACTCTAAAAGCAGAGGCTAGTGAAGGTTCAGATAATCCGGCAGATTACGATTATACACCGTGGACTGTTGAGGATAATGATAAAAACAGCGATGGCGAAATCACTGAAGATGACTTTGTTATTGACGTAGTAGGTCATATTTATGGCGACCTGCATCCGGCATATACTCCTGAGGGAGCTGCAGCTTGTACAGAAAACGGCAAGAAAGCATATTATGAGTGTTCAGCATGTAATAAGCTGTTTATAGATGAAGGCAGCGATAAGAAGGAAGTAACTGAAAACGAGTTAATAGTTCCTGCACCGGGACATCAAGAGGAAGCTATACCTGCATCTGAAGATGTAGCTGCTACATGTACCGGCGAGGGTCTTACGGGCGGAACAAGATGTTCAGTCTGCAAGACAATACTCACACCGAGAAAGGTAATTCCTGCACTTGGACACGACTTCAAGGAAGAAAGTTATAAGACAAAAACTCCTGCAACTTGCGAGACCAAAGAAATTCAGGAGGCTCAATGTTCACGCTGCGACGTAACGCAGACAAGAGAAAAGCCTAATTCAGAACCTCTTGGTCACGATTATCAAAAGGTTGAAGCTAAAGAAGCAACCTGCACAGAACCGGGAAATATTGAATATTACAAGTGTTCAAGATGTACTAAGTTGTTTGTTGATGAAGAAGGCGCTAAGAAAGAGATAACTGCTGACAAGGTAGTAACTACAAAAGATCACGAATATGGTGAGCTTATTGAAGAAGTACCTGCAACTTGTACTGAAGAAGGTACTAAGGCACATTACAAGTGTTCTGTATGTGAGAAGCTGTTTGTAGATGAAACTACAATGCAGGGCGAAACTTCTGTAACGATTAAGAAGGAAGTTACTGCTGTAGATTTAGTAATCGAAAAGATTGCTCATACACCAAAAGCAGTTGAAGCTGTAGCTGCTACTTGTACAAAGCCAGGTTTGACAGAAGGTTCAGTTTGTGATGTATGCGGTGAAGTACTTGTTGCTCAGGCAGTAACACCTATGATCGACCATACACCTGTAACTGATGCTAAAGTTGATCCAACTTGTACAAAAACAGGTTTAACAGAAGGTAAACATTGCTCAGTATGCGAGGGAACTCTCGTTGCACAGGCAGTAATACCTGCACTTGGTCATAATTTTGTAAACGGCGTCTGCACAAGATGTAACGAAAATGAGCCAAGCTATGGCGATGATACACCAGTTGACAATGGCAATTCTAAGCCTGGCAATATCACGAATAATAACAATAACAATAACAACAGCAATATAACTACTACACCTGCAAATAAGATTCCTGCAAAGGCATTAAAGGTAAAACAGGCTAAGATTAATAAGCTGAAAGTTAAGAGCAAGGCTAAGAAGACTATTAATGTCAGCTGGAAGAAGGTTAGCGGCGCTAAGGGTTATGAGGTTGAAGTTTCTAAGAGCAGCAAGTTTAAGAAAAATGCTAGAGTACTCAAGAAGACTACTAAGAAGCTGAAACTGAAAATTAAGAATAAAAAGATCAAGAGCAAGAAGACCTATTATGTACGTGTAAGAGCATACACAACATACAAGAGCGGTAACAGTACAAATAAGGCTTATAGTAGTTGGAACTACGTATTAAGGAAAGTTAAGGTTAAATAATTATCCTATAAGATTACAAGTATACAGATTTTCAATGGATTTGTTTACTTCCTAAAGAGAGGCTAAGTTTTATACTTAGTCTCTCTTTGCATTTAGCCTATGATAAATTAATACTGCATAGCTATCTTAAATTTAATAAAATAAAATTCAATTTTAAGCAAATTTACTATTGCATTTTATGTCTAAAGGTGGTATAATTGTAATACTAAATTGTTCATATTTTACAAATTGCTTATTTTCTATTTGACAGATTAAATATGTTCTGGTGTAAATATTAAAATAAAATTGTTAATAATTAAGTGTTGCAATTTGGTTTACTATATGATATAATTAACCTACAGTTTTGAGATTTGTGTTTTGTACATACTAAAATTATTGTCGAATAATCAATTATGTTATGTGCCCAATCTAATTCACACAAATGTAAAAATAAGTTTTTAAAATTTTTACTTGTTTAATTAGGCAATACTGTATACTTATTTTAGTTATAATTCTAGGCGTTATCCCACGTTTAGTATTATATATACATTTTATAATGAATTAAATTAATAAAAGAAAAGAGGTAAACAACATTGAAGATCAAAAGAATAGCTTTAAGTTTAATAAGCTGTTTTGCACTATTGGTTAGTTCAATACCTTCTACTGCGGTCTTTGTTTCTGCAATAGATGGTAAAGCTCAACAACTAACTCTTATGACTAGTGAGGACTTCCAGGAATCTACAACAGGAAATATTCTTTTTGCAAATGGTATTTCTATCACAGTTAAGCCTGATCCGGATAATCCTAATCAGAATATCGTAACTTGTGATGATGACGGAAGCACTATGTCTGTTTCTACCGGTATACATATTTTTGCTGGCAGTCACAATACTGATGCAGAAAAAGGTCCGGTTAAAATAACAGTTGACGGTGCTAAGATAGGCAGTGTTTGGGGCGGCGGAATGCACAAGTCGCATGTTAGTAATGTAGAAATCGTTGTAAAGAGCGGTTCAAATGTAAAAGTCGTACAAGGCGGCGGTTCTGCTTCAAATAGTGCTATAACTAAGTGTACTGAAGATTGTAGCGATGCTTTTTACAAAGGGGATGCTAATAGTTCTCCTTGTGTAGTTGACAACGCAACTATTACTGTTGAGGACGGTGCTACCGTAAGTAGTGTATTCGGTGGCGGCGAAGGTATTAGTAATACCAAAAATACAACGGTAAATATCAAGGGCGGAGATATTAAATTTGTTGGTGCAGGCGGTTCTAACGGTCGTACCGGAACAGCTAATGTAAATATTGAAGGCGGAAATATCGATCTTGTTCAGTCTGTAAACAGAGGAACAATGGATTCTGCTGAAATTGATGTTAGCGGTGGTACTATTGGTGAACTTTTCATCGGCGGAGAAGATGCTGATGACGTTAAAGGAACGATCACTTCTTCTACTGTAAAGGTAACAGGCGGTACAGTTGAAAGTTTGGCTCCCGGTAAATCGGGCGATGATGTAATTGACGCTGAGGCTAAAGGTACATTTAATTTAGAGATATCAAAAGAAGCTGATGTTAATTTATCAGAAGATTTTGCAGAAGCAAATATAGGTGTTTTGTGTGAACACAATTTAAAGCAAGTAGCATTTGCAAAAGAATCTACTTGTACAGAAAAAGGTTCAACAGACGGATGGCAGTGCCAAAACTGCAATAAGTATTTCAAAGATGATTGTGAACAAGAAGCGAAAGGCGGCATGGCAGACTTTGAGACCGAGTTGAAGGCACATACATATAAAGTACAAAAAATAGAAAAATGTCCTAATCCAACAGCAAGTGCTGATGGTCCTGAATATACTTACTACGTTTGTGAAGTTTGCGGAGGATACTTCAGTGATGAAAGTGGCACAAAAATTGGCGACGGAAGCATTGAACAAGCAGTGACAGAACTACAGAAACAGGCAACTGCTAACGGACATACACCTGTAGTATTAGATGAGAAAGCTGCTACGTGTTCACAAACAGGTTTGACTAAAGGTTTAAAATGTAGTGCCTGCGGTGAAGTCTTCATCAGACAAGAGACTACACTGCGTAATCCAGAAAATCACGTTGACGCAAATGGCGAAGACGCTTGGGGCGAAGCAGAGCTAAATCCTACAGATGATGATAAGGCAACGCAATATCCGGGACTTGACGCTGACGGCAACTTTGATTGTACACAGGGCGGCTGGACACGTCAGGTATGTGAAGAGTGCGGCGCACATAAATATGCTTATGTAACACCTAAGGAAGCTCATAACTGGAGCGAACCTACAGTTGTTCCGGATACAGACGATCATGATGCAGATTGTACAAATCCAGGTCAAGGCACAAAGAAATGTACTAATCCATATTGTACAGCAACCGAGACAGATGTAATTGAAGCTAAAGGCCATGACTTTAAAATTAAAGCACAAGTTGAAGCTAAGTGCGATACTGACGGAACAAAACTCCACTGGGAGTGTGCTAATTGCGATGTATGGTCATGGGATGCAGATGGCGAAGATATAATTGAAAATCACGATGATGTTAAAATTGCAAAATATCAGCATAGAAGTGATCCTGAAGACCCAGATACGGCATACAGTATAGAAGTTGAGGGAAAAGCTCCAACTTGCACCGAGTCTGGATACTCAAGCTACAAGCAGTGTAAGTGGTGTGGAGAGATGGATCCGGATAATTCTAAGAAAACTCTCCCTATAAACGAATACGGACACGCTTATGACAGTTTAGCAGATGAAGCTCAGGAAGCTACTTGCGAAGCAGACGGTAAATACGCATATTTCCAATGCAAATACTGTCAACAATACATTCTAATTAAGCCAGAGGCTATCACTGAAGCTAATCCTAACGGATATGTAGCAGTTGAAGGCGGAAAAGAACCAACTGCTGAGCAATTAAAGATACCTGCAAAGGGCCACCAATTCCCACTAACGCAAGTATCAGAGCGTGGTGATGCCACTTGTACAGATGGCGGAGCAATTGACGGTTGGCAATGCGAGGCTTGTAAAAAATATTTCAAAGATGCTAATGCTGAAACTGAAGTTGATAGCTTAGATGATTTTAATGTTGAGGCTACAGGTCATAGCTGGCAAAAAGTTGAGGCTTCATGTACAAGAGAAGCATATTACTATTGTACAGTATGCGGACAGCTTGCAAAGATTCTAGAAGTGTCAGGTGAAGAAAATGAAACACTTGACGGCAGTGTATATCTGAAGTATATTGAATCAATTACTGAAGTGCTCAAGGCTGGTCAACATACATGGAATCCCGATAGGACTGCTTATAAAGCTCCGACATGCGAAGACATTGGTAATTATGGTTCAGTTACATGTTCAGAGTGTAATGCAACATACAAAACAACTGATGACAAGGGCAATCCTATTGAAAGTGAATTAAATTACGTTGAGATTTCTAATCCTGAAGAGCTTGTAATTGCTGCATTAGGCCACGATTACGGCGAGCTTATTGACGAAGTTCCTGCTACTTGCACAGATGAAGGAACTGCTGCACATTACAAGTGTTCAGCATGTGAAAAACTCTTTAAAAATGACGATGATAAGACGGAAACAGACGCAAGCGGTTTAGTGATTACTGCAAAGGGACACCAGTATGGCGAACTTATTGCTGAGGATAAAGACCGTAATGTTTGTACAGAACCGGGAATGAAGGATCACTATCAGTGTTCAGAATGTGAAAAGTACTTCACAGACAAGAACCCAGAGAGTGAAATTGAAAGAGAGAAATTAGTAATTCCTGCAAAGGGACACCAGTCTGAAGTTTACGTTCAGGCAAAGGCTGCTACCTGTACAGATCCTGGTTCAACAGAAGGTACAAGGTGTAGTGTTTGTAATGTAGTACTTATCCCACCGACAGTAACTCCTAAATTGGGACACGAATTCAAAGAAGAGAATTATAAGACAAAGACTCCTGCAACCTGCGAGGAAAAAGAAATTCAGGAGGCTAAATGTACTCGCTGCGATGTAACGCAGACAAGAGAAAAGCCTGACTCAGAACCGCTTGGTCACGAATATCAAAAGGTTGAAGCTAAAGAAGCAACCTGCACAGAACCTGGTAACATTGAATATTACAAGTGTTCAAGATGTACTAAGCTGTTCGTTGAAGTTGAAGGCGTTAAGAACGAAGTAACTGCTGACAAGGTAGTAACTACAAAAGATCACGAATATGGTGAGCTTATTGAAGAAGTACCTGCAACTTGTACAGAAGAAGGTACTAAGGCACATTACCAGTGTTCAGAATGTGAGAAGCTATTTGTAGATGAAAACACAACACAAGACGACGGTACTTCTGTAACGACTAAGAAAGAAGTAACTGCTGCTGAATTAGTAATTGAGAAGATAGCTCATACAGTTGTAGTAGATGAAGCAGTTGAGGCGACATGTACAAAGATTGGATACACAGAGGGTTCACACTGTTCAGTCTGCAACACTGTAATCAAGGAACAGATTGTAATACCAATGAAGTTACACACACCTGTTACTGATGAAGCAGTTGAAGCAACTTGTACTAAGTCTGGTTTAACAGAGGGTAAACATTGTTCAGTATGCGGTGGAGTTATTGTAGTACAGTCAGTAATTCCTGCATTAGGACACAATTATAAGAATGGTGTTTGCACAAGAGACGGAGTAAAAGATCCTAACTATGTAGCTAATTCATCAGTTGACAATGGCAATTCTAATACTGGCAACAATTCAAATAGTAACAGCAATATAACTACTAAACCTGCAAATAAGATTCCTGCAAAGGCATTAAAGGTAAAACAGGCTAAGATTAAGAAGCTGAAAGTTAAGAGCAAGGCTAAGAAGACTATTAATGTCAACTGGAAGAAGGTTAGCGGCGCTAAGGGTTATGAGGTTGAAGTTTCTAAGAGCAGCAAGTTTAAGAAAAATGCTAGAGTACTCAAGAAGACTACTAAGAAGCTGAAACTAACAATTAAGAATAAAAAGATAAAGAGCAAGAAGACCTATTATGTACGTGTAAGAGCATATACAACATACAAGAGCGGTAACAGTACAAATAAGGCTTATAGTAGTTGGAACTACGTATTAAGAAAAGTTAAAGTTAAGTAGTTTTACGAATAGTTTCTAGTTAGACTTAATTGATTGTTTACTTCAAAATATAGGAGACTAAGCAAAGTGCTTAGTCTCCTTTTTTGTGCAATTTGCAATTTACAGTATGACAGTTGAAGGTCTGCATTATAAAAATAGCCAAGTTAATTCATCGTACAGAGCAAGGGAAAAAGCTGAATGTATAAATTACGGCACAGAAAAACCCCGATAAGTAATTACTTATCGGGGTTTAATGCGTTATTATTTAGCATACTCTACAGCTCTGCTTTCACGAATTAAATGAACCTTGATTTGTCCCGGATAGTCCATTTCGTTTTCAATCTTATTGACTATTTCGCGAGCAATGATAACCATTTTTTCATCGTTAATCTTTTCAGGCTGAACCATAATTCTAACCTCACGACCTGCCTGAATTGCGTAGGATTTATCTACGCCGTCATATGATGAACACAGTTCTTCAAGTTTCTCTAAACGCTTAATATAGTTTTCGTAATTTTCACTTCTTGCAGCCGGTCTAGCAGCCGAGATAGCGTCAGCAGCCTGAACAAGTGCCGCAACAACAGTTTTTGTTTCAACGTCTCCGTGATGAGCTTCAATAGCGTGAATTACATCAGGATTCTCTTTATATTTTTTACAAACATCTACACCGATCTGAACATGCGAGCCTTCAATTTCATAGCTTAGAGCTTTACCAATGTCGTGGAGAAGTCCCGCTCTTCTTGCGAGATTAGCGTCAACGCCAAGTTCTGAAGCCATCATTCCTGCGAGGTGTGAGACCTCAATAGAATGATTAAGAACATTCTGGCGATAGCTTGTTCTGTAATGGAGTCTTCCTAGCAGTTTAATCAACTCGTTGTTTATGCCGTGAACGTTAGTTTCAAGTATTGCACGTTCACCTTCTTGTTTGATTTTGTACTCTACTTCACGTCTTGCCTTATCGACAGCTTCTTCAATTCGTGTCGGATGAATACGACCGTCTTGAATGAGCTTTTCAAGAGCAATCCTTGCAATTTCACGTCTTACCTGATCAAAACAGGATAAAGTAATTGCTTCAGGCGTATCATCAATAATCAAATCAACACCTGTTAATGTTTCAATTGTTCGTATATTTCTTCCTTCACGACCGATAATTCTTCCCTTCATCTCATCATTCGGGAGCGGAACTACCGATACCGCTGTTTCAGATACCTGCTCGGCAGAGCATCTGGCAATTGCAAGAGAAATATATTGTCTTGCTTTATTTTCACATTCCTCTTTGATTTGAGACTCATATGCCTGAATTTTAACAGCCTTTTCGTGTATCAGCTCGTCCTCAAGACTGGACAAAAGATGTTCTTTTGCCTGTTCTTTTGTAAACTCGGAAATTTTCTCAAGCATATCGAGCTGGCTCTTTTTGATTCTGTCTGATTCAGCTAAAGTTTCGTCAGCTTTTTTAAGCTTAGATTGTAAAACTTCCTCTTTCTTTTCGATGTTATCCAGTTTTCTGTCCATAGATTCTTCTTTTTGCTGGATACGTCGCTCTTGTCTGGATACTTCATTGCGGCGGTCTTTAATTTCTTTTTCAGCTTCAGAACGATGTTTATGTATTTCTTCTTTAGCTTCAATTAAAGTTTCTTTTTTAATATTTTCCGCATTCTTCTTTGCTTCATTAACAATGCGTTCTGCTTCTTTTTCGGCAGAACCTATTTCTGCTTCCGCAGTACGCATTCTTGATTTAATACCCAGTTTAAACGCAATAAATCCGCATACAAGAGCACCAATTAAAAAAGCACCGCAACACAATAGTATAATAAACCATGTGTCCATTTAACAGCTTCCTCCTTCTATAAGTAATATTACTTAGGAAGGCATGCCCTATTCGCTTATTAAATTTTAAATAAATTTTATAGTAACATTTACCTTCAAAAGTAAAGTGTAATAAAGTAATAATATCTATACGTCAATAAGGATTATTTCAGTTGAAATCAGCCCTTGTTGTATAAATACAATAATATACACGCTAATTATACAATATTTTGTGTATTCTGTCAAGACTAAAAGGACAAATATTTATTATGTGTTTAAAATAATTTATGATGAATTATGTAAAAGTCTAGTATATTTATTAAATATAAATGTGTTGACTTTTAGGTCTATTAGTGTTAAACTATAGATGTGTTAATATTAAATGCTATGATAAGGAAGCTGAATTTCAATATCGTATTTTAAAGAGAATTTCGTCAAGGCTGAAAACGAAATAAATATGTGATTTTCAGATACCGCCTTTGAGCTTCGTTTAATAAGCGACGTAAGTCTGCGTTAAAGGCATTAATGAGTTGCGGCTTAGGCTGCAAGAAATTGGGTGGAACCACGATTTATCGTCCCAAGGTATTATCCTTGGGACTTTTGTTTTTCTGTTAAGGAGGACGCTTTATGAACTTAAAGAAAAAAGGTGCGTTTATAACTTTCTTTGCGTCGATTGCTGCTGAGATTGCAATTATGGTAATGTTTTTGCTTGCGGTGAATCACAAAATGATTATGTATGTTGCACTTCTTTTGTCGATAATGCTTTTTGTTTTTGTTTATTGGTCTAATACAGCGTTTAATGAATTAAGCGTAAATAAAGAAGGCGAGAGCATTCTCTCAAAGCGAACAAGATTAGTTTTCAATATAGTAAGCGCAATTTTCAGTATAGCTCTTTTAGTTGTGGGAGTTCTTGTCTTTTTGGATTATTACTATTATCCTATTTTCAGTAAGCGATAAAATTTATTTATATTAAAATGGAGGATGAAAAATATGATTAAGTTAACATTAAAGGACGGAAGCGTTAAAGAAGTTGAAAGCGGTATTTCAGCTGCCGAGATCATAAAGGGCATAGGAATGGGTCTTTATAAGGCAGCTTGCTCAGTCAAAATTAACGGTGAAGTCAAGGACATCAGAACTATTATTAATGATGACTGTGAATTTGAGGTGCTGACCTTTGATGACATAGACGGTAAGAAAACCTTCTGGCATACGGCGTCTCATATTCTTGCACAGGCTGTTAAACGTCTTTACCCGGAAACTCTTCTTGCAATAGGGCCGGCAATCGACAATGGTTTCTATTATGATTTTGACAGGGAAACGCCTTTTACAACTGAGGAACTTGAAAAAATCGAGACAGAAATGAAAAAAATCGTTAAGGAGGGTCTGGAGCTTGAGCAGTTTGAGCTTCCCCCTGATGAGGCAATAAAGTATCTTGAAGACAAGGGCGAAATATATAAAGTAGAATTATGTCGGGAACATTCAGACAAGGGCGAGCCGATTTCTTTTTATAAGCAGGGAGAGTTCACTGACCTTTGTGCTGGCCCTCACCTTATGACGACAGCACCTGTCAAGGCGTTTAAACTGACCTCTTGTACAGGCGCTTATTGGCGGGGCAGCGAAAAGAACAAGATGCTTTCAAGAATTTATGCAACGGCATTTCCAAAGGCAAGCGAGCTTCAGGAATATCTAGACCGTCTAGAGGAAGCTAAAAAGAGAGATCATAGAAAGCTGGGAAAAGAACTTGGTCTTTTCGCTCTTATGGACGAAGGCCCGGGATTTCCGTTTTTCCTGCCAAAGGGAATGATTTTAAAGAACACGCTTATTGATTACTGGAGAGAGGTTCACACAAGAGCAGGGTATCAGGAAATTTCTACTCCGATGATGATGAACAGAGCTTTGTGGGAGCGTTCAGGACATTGGGATCACTATAAGGATAATATGTACACTACCGTGATAGACGAGACTGATTTTGCGATAAAACCTATGAACTGTCCGGGCGGACTTCTGGTTTATAAAACTCAACTTCACTCGTATCGTGATCTGCCTTTAAGGCTTGGTGAGCTTGGTCTTGTTCACCGTCATGAACTTTCGGGAGCATTGCATGGGCTTATGAGGGTGCGATGCTTTACTCAGGACGACGCTCATATTTTTATGACAAAGGAACAGATAAAGGACGAGATAAAGGGCGTAGTTGCACTTATCGACGAGGTTTACAGTCTGTTCGGGTTTAAGTATCACGTTGAGCTTTCTACCCGCCCTGAGGACAGTATGGGAAGCGATGAGGATTGGGAGGTAGCTACCGATTCACTGAAGGACGCACTTGAGGAAATAGGTCTTGATTTTGTTATAAATGAGGGAGACGGAGCGTTCTACGGACCTAAGATAGACTTCCACTTGGAGGATTCGCTGGGAAGAACATGGCAGTGCGGAACTATCCAGCTTGACTTCCAGCTTCCTGAGAGATTTGAGCTTGAGTATATGGGCGCAGACGGAGAAAAGCACCGTCCGGTAATGATACATCGAGTTGTGTTCGGAAGTATAGAAAGATTTATAGGAATTTTGATTGAACACTTTGCCGGAGCATTTCCGATTTGGCTTGCGCCTGAACAGGTTAAAATCATTCCTGTGTCAGATAAGCAGCTTGATTATGCCGAGAATTTATTGTCAAGGCTCCAAAACGCTCACATCAGGGCTTCAATAGACGACAGAAGTGAGAAGATGGGATATAAGATCCGTCAGGCTCAGCTTGAAAAAATACCATATATGCTTGTTGTCGGAGACAAGGAGATGGAGGACGGTACTGTGTCTGTTCGGTCGAGAAAAGACGGAGACATAGGAAAAATGTCTGTAGATGAGCTTGTTTCTAAATTGATAATGGAAATAGAATCAAAAGTAAGATAATTTTATGTAAATTAAAAGAGCAGTCTGAATTTCAGATTGCTCTTATTTTTTTAAGCAGATAAATTGGATATATAATACTTTGTCAATAAATTCATTAACTTATATGAATTATTGTCAGTTTTATAATTTAAAACACTTAATAAATTGTGAATAAGATTGATTTTTAAAAACAGAACCGATAAATTTATAAAATATTTATTAATTTAAGTGCATTTTACACAAAGAAATAATTATATATTTGTATAAAGTAAACAGTTTATGTTAAATTGCACAAAAAAAGAATATTATTAAAACAAGCAAAAACCTTGACAAACAGTAGTAATATTGCTATAATTATAACTAGAAAATTATATCTATTTTGAGCAAAATCACAATAACATACTTATGAAATTGCGATTTTACATCATCTTTGCGGCGATTTTCTCTAAATGCGGTGCGTATTTTGTTCAAAATATACAATATGTGCAAAATGCACAAAATCATGATTAATTTTAAGTATGCCGGTGAAAAACTATGGGCACTATTCTTTCTACAAAAGACGTTTGTCGGGACTTCAAGACAGGAAATAATATTGTTGTAAATGCTTTGAAGAATATCAGTATTGATATTGAGGAAGGCAAACTTACAGTTTTGAGAGGACCTTCCGGCAGCGGAAAGACAACTCTTATTAACATTCTGGGCGCACTTGACAAGCCGTCGAGCGGCGAGGTTTGGTTTGACGGCAAGGATATTACAGAGCTTTCTGAAAAGAAACGGGATGAATTAAGGCGATATGATATGGCGTTTGTTTTCCAGTCGATTGCTCTTATGTCGAGTATGACTGCGTATGAAAATGTTGAGTTTGGGCTTAGGCTTGCAGATGTTCCTTATTCTGAACGTGATAAGCGTACCCGTGAGGTTATGAAAAATGTTAATCTCGAAAAGCGCATGTTCCACCGCCCGGGGGAAATGTCGGGAGGAGAGCAGCAGAGAACGGCTATTGCAAGGGCAATTGCTCATAAGCCTAAAATAGTTTTTGCTGATGAGCCAACTGCCGAACTTGATTCAACTACCTCTTTACATATAGTAAAACTGTTTAAAGAACTTGTTGAAAAAGAGGGTATGACAATTGTTATGACCACTCACGATCCGAGTATGATGGAGGTTGCGGACAGGGTTTATACATTAGAGGACGGTGAGATTGTTGGCTGATGATTTCACTTTGAACGGTACTGTCGACAATGGTAATTCTGACAGGAATTTTGATAATCAAACAGAAGTCGAAAATTATGTTGATCTGTCGGAGAATAATTTGTCCGATGATGAAACAGTACCATCTGAAAATGATAAATATATGATAAGATGTGAAAATCTAGTTAAAATTTATAAGACGTCGGAAGTTGAGGTAGTTGCCCTGCAGGGGCTGGATCTGGACGTTGAAAAAGGCGAGCTTGTAGGAATTGTCGGAAATTCGGGAAGCGGAAAGTCGACGCTTTTGAATATGCTGGGCGGACTTGATAAGCCGTCTGCGGGAAAGCTGATAGTTGACGGAAAGAACCTTCTCAAGTTTTCTGACAAGGACTATATGGACTACAAGCGAAATACTGTGGGTTTTGTCTGGCAGAATAATGCGAGAAATCTTATTCCGTATTTGACTGCACTTCAGAATGTTGAGATGCCGATGCTTTTGAAAGGCTCTAAAAAGAGACGGGAAAGAGCTTTAGAGCTTTTAGATAAGGTCGGTCTTTCGCACAGGGTAAATTCAAAGCTGGATCAGCTTTCGGGAGGAGAACAGCAGAGAGTTGCAATTGCGATAGCTCTTGCTAATAACCCTAAGCTGATTCTTGCCGATGAGCCTACGGGTGCGGTTGATACAAAGACGTCGGAAATGATTTTGAATATCTTTAAAAATCTAAATAAAACAGAAGGCATTACAATAGTTATAGTTACCCACGATTTAAAATTGGCTAAACATATAGACCGTGTGGTTGCTATAAGAGACGGCAGGACCAGTTCTGAAATTATACGGAAAAGGTCTATGGCGGAAGAGCTCGGTGAGCTTGGCGATATTGTCAATGCTGATGAGGATTCTGAAGATTCGCATGAAGAGCTTATCGTTCTTGACAGAAGCGGAAGGCTTCAGATTCCAAAAGACTATATCAAAGCACTTGGTATAAAGGGCGGAGATAAGGTCAAGGCAGAGCTTGATGAGAAAACCGGTAAAATTGAAATTTTCAAATCGGGCAGTTAACTTTCTTTATTAATCCTATGGTGAATATATCAGAGGTTTTTTATTAAGTCGTAGCTTGACTTAAACCAAAAGCAGAATTTATTTTAGAAAGGTGGATTTATAGTGAAGAACAAATTGTTCAAGCGCACGCTTTCTTTTGTATTGGCGCTATCTATGACGGCGGCATTCGTTCCAACTGCAATGGCGGATGACGCTGCAAATTCTAATGCCGATACAAGTGCGCAGACAACTTCTAATGAAGATATTGAACTTGCGTCAACATCTTCAGGCGATACTATTTCTTACACTGAGTACCGTGAACAATATGCTGAAGCAGAAAGACCTGCTGTTTCAGATAATGATGGGTACATCTACGGGGGAAACCAAACAAAATTTGAAGCCGGAAACGGAGCAAAGATTTCTCAAAAAACTGTTGACGGAAGAAATGCTCTTGAATGGGCTAATCAGGAGGGAAAGGTTTCTTTTCCCATTAAAGTTTCCAAAACCGGTATTTATAACATAAAGATAGTTTATGAAATTCTTGCAGGAGGAGCAACGGGAGTTGAGTTTGATTTTAAAATCGACGGTAAAACTCCTTATGACACTGCATCTAGAATTACTCTTGATAAAAGATGGGTAAATAAAAATGAGATCCAGCAGGACTATCACGGCAATGATATAAGACCGGGACAGGTTGAGCAGGTATGCTGGCAGGAAAAATACTTTGCAGATATAGACGGACTTTATGATGATCCGCTTTGGTTCTATCTTGAACAGGGTAAGCACACTATTACATTAGAATCAACAAAAGCTATGTTTGCAATTGAGAGTATTAAGCTGTATCAGCAGGCAGAACCCGACGCTTATCAGGCACCGTCGGAATCAGAGCTTTCACAAAATAAAGACGCCGATATTATTAAGATTGAGGGTGAAGGGGCAGCATATAAAACAGACAGAGTTTTATATCCTACCAGTGATAAGGATTCTTATCTGACATCTCCTTCAGACCCGAACAAAACAAAGTATAATACTATCGGCTCTGCAAACTGGACACAAGCTACGCAGGCAATTACCTGGAAGGTAAATGTTAAAACCTCAGGTTATTATAAAATCGGAATAAGAGGCAGACAAAATCAGATGAGAGGATTCTATTCAAACAGAAGAATTCTCATAGACGGGGTTGTTCCTAATGCTGAATCTGATCAGGTTAAGTTCTATTACAATACCGAATGGGTCGTAACAACTCCGAAAGACGCTGACGGAAACATTATTTACTACTACCTAGAAGCCGGAGAGCACGAGTTTACAATGGAAGCTGTTCCAGGTGAGATAGGCGAGGTTATGTCAGAGCTTGACGATGTAGTTTATGAAACGACAAGCTATTACCGAAGAATAAGACAGATAACAGGACCTGATCCTGACGAGTATAACAACTATATGATCGATGTTGCTATTCCGTCTATCGTTCCTGATTTCAAAAAGCTTGCTAAGACGCTAAGAGATACAAAGGCATATATCGAAGGGCTGACAGGTACTGCAGGAACAGAAGCTGTTACACTTGAAAAAATGGCGTTGGTTCTTGACCAGTGTATAGAAAGACCTGATGATATTCCGTCGCTTCTTTCACAGATAAAGGATAATATCACATCTGTTTCTTCGTGGGTAAGAGAATACAGAGGTCAGCCGCTTGAAGTCGATATGATTGAGTTTGCTCCCGCAGGAAAGGATTTCACTTCAGCAGATAAGACTTTCTTCGGAGGACTCAAGTTCGGATTTGACTCATTTGTAGGTTCGTTCTTCTCAGACTATAACTCGCTTTCTAAAGAGAGTGAGGACAGCATTACCGTATGGGTTTCGCTTGGACGTGATCAGGCACAGGTCGTAAACCAGATGGTTGACAGCGATTTTAACCCTAAATCTGATACAAAGGTTTCGATAAACCTTGTACAAGGAGGAGTCGTTGAAGCAACACTTGCAGGAAAAGGTCCTGATGCGGTATTGTTCCTCGGCGGAGACTTCCCGATACAGCTTGCTGCAAGAGGAGTTTTGACCGACTTAACTAAGTTTGATGATTATGATGAGGTTATGACGCGTTTCCAACCTGACGCATCTACATTATATAAATATAATAAAGGAACTTATGGACTTCCTATAAGCCAGCTTGTTCCTATGATGTTCTATCGTACAGACATTTTGGCTGAGCAGGGCATTAACCCTGAACGTGATTTGCAGACTTGGGATCAGTTGATCTCAATACTTCCGCAGCTGCAGAGAAACTATATGGAGGTAGGATTGATACTTCCGATCGCACAGAACTTAGGTAATGGAATTACTACAGTTTCTACAACTACCGAGTGTGGAAGCACATTCGCATCGCTGATTTTACAGCAGGGCTTGAACTACTACACTGAGGACGAGACAAAGACTACGTTCGATACTCAGGAAGCAGTTTCTGCATTTGAAAAGTGGACGAAGTTCTATACTACATACAGCTTTGACCAGACTTATGACGCATTCTCGAGATTTAGAACGGGAGATATGCCGATTTTGATTAAGGAATACAACTTCTACAATCAGTTGGCTGTTGCGGCTCCTGAAATCAAAGGTTGCTGGAACTTTAAACAGATACCTGGAACAGTTCAGGAAGACGGCTCGATAAGCCACGCTTCAAACTCTTCGGGAACCTGCGGAGTTATTTTCAAGAAGTGTAAGAACCAAGAGGCTGCATGGAATTTCTTAAAGTGGTTTACTTCTACTGAATCGCAGGTTGAATATGCAAATGATATTGAAGCTATTATGGGTACAATGGGTAGATTTGATACTGCAAACCTAGAGGCTTTAGACGGTGAGTCATGGTCTACTACAGAGGTTTCAAAAATTAAATCTCAGTTTGCAGAGCAGGTTGAAATCCCGGTTATACCGGCTTCATATGCAGTTACAAGAAACGTAATGAACGCATTCAGAGAAACTGTAAACAACGCATCTAATCCAAGAGATACGTTAATGTGGTACAACAAGGATATCAATGCCGAGATCACTCGTAAGCTTGAAGACCTTAGTATGTACGACTATGATGAATAGGAGGGAGTAATTAATAATGGCTAAAACAGATACGGCTGTTGCAGAAAAGCCTGTATTGATGAGAGATCAGGGCAAAGTCAGATATACGCTGCATCAGATGAGAGTAAATATCGGTTGCTATGGAATGCTTGCTCCTTTTATGATATTGTTTACAATATTTATGATAATCCCTGTTATAATGTCGCTACCTATGGGATTTACAAACTTTAATATGGTGCAATTTCCAAAGTTTATCGGTTTATCAAACTTTTATACCCTGTTTTTGAATGACGATATATTCTTAACAGCAGTTAAAAACACATTGGTATTTGCAATTTTTACAGGTCCGTTCAGTTATGTTCTAAGCTTTTTCTTGGCTTGGCTCATAAATGAAATGCACCCTGCTTTGAAAACAATTTTTACATTCGTATTCTACGCTCCTTCAATGACGCCTTCTGTTTATGTAATATGGCAGTTGCTGTTCTCGGGAGATACATACGGATATTTCAACTCGGTATTACTAGACTTAGGCTTTATAAACGCACCTGTTCAGTGGCTGACAGATACGGCTTATATGTTCGGAGTTGTTATTGTGGTTCAGTTATGGATTTCAATGGGTGCAGGATTCTTGGCACTCCGTGCAGGTTTCCAGAACATTGACAAGTCGATGTACGAGGCAGGAGCAATCGAAGGAATCAAAAACAGATGGCAGGAGCTTTTCACCATCACTATTCCTTCAATGGGACCGCAGCTGTTGTTCGCAGCTGTACTCCAGATTTCAGCAGCATTCACAGTCGGAGTTGTAGGACAATCGCTTATCGGTTTGCCATCTACAGACTACAAGGTACACACAATAATGAACCACGCTACCGACTACGGAACAATACGTTACGAAATGGGATATGCTTCGGCAATATGTTTCGTATTATTCGCCGCGATGCTGTTGGTAAATAAGTTTATTAACTGGCTGCTTGCCAAATACTTAGATTAGGGGAGGTGAATACGATATGTCAAAAAAGAGAAAGAAGAAGGATATTGAAAAGCTGAAGGTCAGAGACAAGAAAAAGAGAGTAAACGGTTCTCTTGGCGGAGATATAGTGATTTTCCTGTTTCTGTGCTTGCTCGGAATATTTATGATTTTCCCTATTTACTATGCACTTATTCAATCCTTTAAACCGGTGCATGAGCTATTCGTATTCCCGCCTAAGCTTTATGTTTTAGATCCAACTTTAACTAACTATTCGGATATGTTTAAAATTGCTGCAAGTTTATGGGTTCCGCTTTCCAGATACATTTTCAACAGCGTATTTGTTACGATTGTTGTAACGGTTGCCAATCTGTTTGTATCTTGTATGGCAGCATTCGTACTTGCAAAATGCAGATTTCCGGGAAGCAATGTAATTAACAAAATTATTGTAACAGCTCTTCTGTTTACATCGCAGGCATTGTGGATTATGCAGTTCTTAGTAATGGCAAAACTCGGTATGATCGATACATATTGGGCACTGATACTTCCGAGTATAGCAACTCCTATGAACCTGTTCTTGATGAGACAGAGCATCTCTACAATTCACGATTCGATGATAGAAGCGGCTAAGGTTGACGGTGCAGGACTTTTCAGAATCTGCTGGGGAATAGTTATTCCGAACTCAAAGCCCGCATTGATGACGCTTATCATCTTTGCATTCCAGGCAGCATGGCAGATTCAAGGCGGATCTCTGATTTATTCAGAGGAACTTAAAACGCTTCCGACAATTTTGCAGCAGATAACAGCTGCAGGTATTGCCCGTCAGGGCGTAACGTTTGCGACAGCAGTATTGCTTTTAATTCCTCCGCTGGTCGTATTCATGATAGCTCAAGGTAACGTAATGGAAACAATGGCTAATTCAGGAATTAAAGACTAACGGATAATTATTCAGATAAAATATAAAAAGGAAAAAGGTGATAATGGTGTCGAGAATGAAAAAACGTATAAAAAATATTATCTCAGTCGGACTCGCACTAAGCATAACCGCAGCAATGACTATAACTGCTTATGCGGGTGAACCGTATGTATCATACAACTATGATGCTTGGGGAGACGCTATTCCGTCTCAGAGCGGATACAGAGTTGATGAGACTATTACCGGCTATGAAATGGAGCTTGATAAGCTGGCTGATCCTAAGAGCGATTTGTTTGTCAGCGAAAATGAGCCTACTAATCTTTCAGGTGCTTCCGATATATTTTATGAGGAGAACACAAAAGAATTCTGGATAGCAGATTCGGGTAATAACAGAATTCTTAGAACCGACTCTAACTTAAAGGTTATCGGATGCTATAAGGGAGTTTCAAATTCCCAAACATCACTTGATGCAGAAACAAGTCTTTCGACCTTTTCAAATCCGACAGGTATATATGTAAACATAGATAAGGAAACAAATAAGCCTATTATCTTTGTTGCGGACAATAAAAACGCAAGAGTTGTAAAGGCTGTGGTGGAGTCAAAGAACTCGGCAAAATGTACTCTTGAGTATACAAAGCCTGATTCAGAGCTTTATGCAAATGCTTCAAGAACATTTAATCCGTCAAAGATTTTGGTTGACAGTGCAGGAATTCTATATGTAGTTGTTTCATCGGTAACAACGGGAGCAGTTGTATTCGGTGAAACGGGTGAATTTACTGGTTTCTACGGAGCTAACAGAGTTGAACAGACTGCTGCTGTTATTCGTCAGGCAATCTGGAGAAAATTTGCTTCAAACGAGCAGATAGCTTCAATGACGAGAAATGTTCCTGTTGAGTATGCAAACTTCGATATTGACAGCGAAGGATTTATTTATACAGTAACAGAAGCTGCAAACGCTTCTACAGACGCAGTTAAAAAGCTGAATCCTGCCGGTGAAAACATTTGGAATACCGCTACCGGAAACGAGTATAAATTTGGTGATTTGCCTGAGTTTGCAGATTGCGACACAAGTAAATACGCTTCAAGACTGACTGATATTGCAGTCGGAGCTGATGGAATTATCAATCTTCTTGACTATGAAACAGGACGTGTGTTCCAGTACACTCAGGATAATGATTTGCTGTTCATATTCGGTTCAAAGAACGGAACATCAGACCAGAGAGGTACTTTTACAGCACCGAACGGTATTGAAGCAATAGGCGAAAAGATTTATGTTATTGACGGTAAGAAAAACGATATAACAATTTTCGTTGAAACGACTTTCGGAAAATATGTTCACGAGGCGGCTGCCCTTTACGAGAAGGGACTTTATGAGCAGGCTATTGATCCGTGGAACGAGGTAATCAAGAGAGACGGCGGATATTCATTAGCATATTTCGGTCTCGGAAAGGCTTATCTTAACACGGGTGAATATGATAAGGCTATGGAAAACTTCAAGGTTTCTGTTGCAAAAAGCTCATACGACAGAGCTTATAAATATGAACGAGACGATTTTTTGAGAGCGAATTTCACTATGATAATAATAATTTTAATTATTATAATAGTTGCAATCATAGTATTGCGGAAGCTTTTCAAGAAGGGCATAATAAAAATGCCAAAGTTAAAAAAGAAACCGGAAAAGGAGGGTAAATAATATGTATGAATTTTCACAGCTCGGTTGGTTAAAGCATGTTATTTTCCATCCGGTTGAAGGATATGATGATTTAAGGTGGAAGAAAAAAGGCTCAATGAAAATATCCTTAGTAATTGTATTATTGCTATTTGTAGCTATGGTTGTAAACAGACAGCTTACAGGATTTCAGTTTAATGATTCATATGTAAAGATATTTAATGTAGTTCCGTTATTTGTACAAAGTATTGTTTATTTCTTTACATGGGTAATAGCAAACTGGGCTTTGTGTACACTTTTTAACGGAGAGGGAACCATCAAAAGAATTTGCATTTATTCGGCATATGCGTTGGTACCGTATATCGTTGGTACATATTTAAGCGTATTCATATCCAACTTTATAGTTAAAGATGAGATAGTTTGGATGAATGTAATTTACTATGTAGGATTGGGATGGTCGGTTGTTCTGATGATTCAGGCAATAAGGACGGTTCATCAGTACTCGTTCCCAAAAACGCTTTTATCAATTGCATTCACGCTGGTGGCAATGCTTATAATTCTGTTCTTATTAGTTCTTTTGATTAGCTTGTTCCAGCAGGTATATGTGTTTATCGCTTCGATCTACACAGAGTTGACATATCGGTTCAGGGGCTAAAGGAGGTAATAATTATGCGTGAGAGATTAAGAAAAATAATTATATCTGCATTAGTTGTTACCATGATGCTTCCTATCGGAACTTTGGTAGGTTCAACTGACGAAGAGACTGATGCAGCGGATAAAAGTACTTCTTCAGCGGCTCAGAGTACAAGTACAAATGAACTTCCGGCAAAGATTACTGACGAGCAGGCGTTAAAAAACTGCAAAAAAGCTGCACAAGCCGGAAATCTCGAGCTTTGGTATGATGAAGAAAATGAAAGGGTTTGTCTTCTTGACAAATCATTATCGGCGCCCAACTATTGGTGGAGTACTCCTATTAATGCTTTGGCAGACGATACATCGCTTGGCAAAACGTCAAGGGGAGAATCCTATATGAAGGATACCCAGAGACAGCAGTTAAACTCAGGTCTGGCACTTGAATACGGCAATCAGGCTAAAAGAACAACTTCTCCTCTGTATTCCGGAGTGGCTTCAAGAACAAGAGATACTTGCAAAACTAAAATAGAAACGAAAAGCGACGGTGTTATTTTTACATACGACTTCACAGACGGGTTCACGGTTCCGGTTGAATACACTTTGGGCGAGGACTCATTGAAGGTTTCGTGTGATACATCAAAGATAAAGGAGGATAACATTTCAGTTGTAGACGGAAAAGTTATAACTCAAATTATGTTAACGCCTTCATTTGGTGCGGCTCCGGCTACAGACATAAACGGAAAAACAGTAAACGGTTATATGATAGTGCCTGACGGAAGCGGAGCAGTTATTGAGTATAACAACGGAAAATCAAGTTACTCAAGCGCGTATTCTCAAAAGGTTTACGGAAGAGACTATACAACTGTACCGCTGACGGCTTCTAAAACTACAGAGCAGGCTTATATGCCGGTAACGGCAACTGTTTCAGGCAATAAGGCGCTTGTAGCGGTTGCAACTAGCGGAGACGCAAATGTTTCTGTAAATGCACAGGTGAGCGGACAGAACAATCAGACTTACAATAATTCTTATTTCAGCTTTGAGGTAAGAACTTCCGACGACTACTATTTAAGCGGTGAGTTGGATCCTCTGGAGGTATTCCAAAAGGGCAACATTGCTCAGGAGGAAATCGCAGTAACCTATTATCCAATCGCTAAGAAGAACGATGTAAATTATGCAGACTGTGCAAAGGTTTACAGAAACTATCTGATCAATAATAAGGGTCTTGCTTCTAAGGTAGAGGAAAATCAGTCAAATCTTTATGTAGACTTGTACGGCGGAGTTGTGATGCAGAAATCAATTCTTGGAATACCGTTTGATTTGAAAACCTCTGTTACTTCATTCAGTCAGGCAAAAACTATTCTCGAGAAGCTGCAGGACAGCGGAGTTACAGACATAATTGCAAACTATAACGACTGGACGGATAAGTCTATAGCAAAGAAGATTTCAACAAAGGCAAAGCCGGCTGGAACTCTCGGAGGAAGAAAAGATTTTGAAGATCTGATGTCCTTTGCCGAGTCTAACGGAATTAAGATTTTCCCGGCTCTTGACAATATGGAAATGGAAAGCAGTTCATGGGGATATTGGACATTCTCCAGCACAGCTACTAGAGTTTCCAATTCTTACTCGAGACAGATTCAGTATAATCCGGCATTCGGCGGAGCTACAGACACTGCTCCTGCACTTTTGACGCCGACAGTTTATTCGAAAGTTTTTGACGAGATTGTTACAAGCTATAAGGACGAGGAGCTGAAAAATATTTCATTCGGCGGTTTCTCTTCAAAGTTAGTTTCAGACTTCTCGCTTAAAAACTTTTCCAGCAGACAAGATACGATGAACACCATTCTTGAGGGTTATGAAAAGGCTAATAAAGATGTAGGTTCAGTTTTGGCAGATGGTGCAAATTCTTATATTCTTCCGTATGTTGACCACGTTACAAATGTTCCTGTTAATTCAAGCGGTTTCAACATTGTTGACTATGATATACCGTTCTATCAGATGGTAGTTCACGGATATGTACCTTATTCAACACAGGCAATAAACAAGAGCTCTAATTCAGAAGAAACATTTTTGCTGGCACTTGCATACGGTTCGTCATTGCACTATGATATGTTGTATGAGCAGAGTTCAAAGCTGTCTGATACGGCATACGGTGATTTGTACTATGCAAATTATGAGGGCTGGATCGATACTGCCGCTGCTGAATCAAAGGCTGCGAAGCAGGTTTTGGGAGCAGTAAGCAATAAGGTAATTACTAATTTTGATGTTGACAGACAGAACAACATTTTGAAAACGACCTATGGAAGCGAAGACGGAAGTACAGCAGAAACAGTTGTACAGGTCGATTTGAACAAAGGAACGGTTTCAATCGACGGAGCTAATGTTGATGTCAGTCAGGTTATTAAGGAAGGAGGCGCACAAGGCTAATGACAAACACGGAAAATGTTGTTTCAACACCTACAAAGGAAGAAGTAAAGGCCCTGAAACCTCCGAAAGGCGTTAAGCAAAAGGGACTAAAAATTCCGTATGAAAGAAGAAAGGCACTTTACGGATATGCGTTTATAGCACTTTGGCTTATAGGAACGATTTATTTCTTCATATTGCCGCTGTTTGAATCGCTGGTTTATTCGTTTAATGAGACTCAGCCTCAAAGAGGAGTTATGCAGCTTGAATGGAACGGTCTTGGACACTATCATGACGCCTTTAGAAAAGACCAGTATTATTCACAGTATTTAGTTGAGATACTTGGTTCTACAGCTTTGAAAACGCCGCTGATAATTATATTCTCGATTTTCGTGGCAGTTATATTAAATCAGAAGTTCAGGGGAAGAACCTTTGCAAGAGCAGTTTTCTTCCTGCCGGTTATTATTGCAACGGGACCTGTTATTGAAGTAATTAACGGTAATATGGATACAGGCGGATATGCAGCAGGAGGCGGAGAGCAGTTCAACACGCTCTTTGAAACCGATTTGGTCGATCAATTGCTGGAGTTTCTCGGAATATACGGAATAAGCGATGCTCTTACCAATACGATCACATCGGTAACTTCTGATATATTCAACCTTGTATGGAACTCAGGAATTCAGATACTTCTATTCCTTGCGGCTTTGCAGAATATACCGTTCTCAGCAAAGGAAGCAGCTCAGATGGAGGGTGCTACTGCTTGGGAATACTTCTGGAAGATTACTATTCCGTACATAAGCCCGATGATATTAGCAAGCTTAGTTTACACAGTTATCGACTCGTTCGTTGACCCTGAGAATAAGGTTATGAAACTTATTCTGACGCAGGGAAGCGACTGGAACTACGGATATATGTCTGCGATGGCATGGGCATACTTCCTGATAGTCGGAGTGGCGTTGGCGATACTTGTTGCTATTATAAACAAGTTTGTATATTACGAAGTAGGATAAGGGGGGATATAGATGGCAACTAAAAAAGAAGAAAAGCGCTTTGAAAAAGAAATGAAAGCCGCTAAAAAAGCTAAGTTAAAAGCTATGAAAGAAGCCGGAATAACTATAGAGATTACCCCCGAACAAAAAAGGTATAACAGACGTAAAGCCTTTACAAGTTCAGTTTGGCCGATATTCAGATTTTTAATTCTGTTTGGTTTGTGTTTTATCATTCTGTATCCCTTGATATTTATGGTTTCTACAGCATTCAGACCTAATGATCAGATGAATGACCCGTCAATTGTATGGATTCCAAAGAGTTTGACACTTCAAAACATTCGGGAAACTTGGGATGTTATGAAATACGGTGCAACTGTTCTCAACACAATAAAGCTGAACCTTGTGGCTTCAATTCTTCAGGTTATTACCTGTGCAATTACTGGTTATGGATTTGCAAGATTTAACTTCAAGGGCAAGGGCTTGTTGTTTGTGATTGTTGTTTTAATGATCATAGTACCGCCTCAGATTACTACTATCCCGCTGTATATGCAGTATTCATACTTCAATCCGCTGGGATTGGTTAAGCTGTTCACAGGAGATACGGTCTCACTCATAAACAGCGGACTCACAATGTACTTGCCGGCGCTGTTCGCTAACGGTTTGAGAGCCGGATTGTTTATCCTTATATTCAGGCAGTTCTTCAGGGGACTTCCTAAGGAACTTGAGGACGCAGCTTATCTTGACGGATGCGGACCGCTTAAAACATTTATCGTTGTAATGGTTCCTAACGCTGCATCGTCATTCTTGACAGTATTTCTGTTCTCAGTTGTATGGTACTGGAATGACTACTATGTATCGTCTTCATTCTTCAATCAGAATGATACCGTTGCATTGATGCTCAAAAATCTGACTTCTACATTGCAGTCAGAGCTGTTTGATAATCAGACAGTCGGACCACGTCAGATGATTGTTTGGCTTGAGTCAGGATGTATTCTTGCAATAACGCCGATACTTGTTATGTATGTATTCTTGCAGAAATACTTTACTGAAGGTATTGAGCGTTCGGGACTTGTTGGATAAACTTAATACTTAATAATCAGCCGACCGATTTATTCGGTCGGCTTTTTTGTTATTTGTTGATGTTAATGCTGAAAATATATAAAAATACCGTGTATGTAGTTGTAAAGAATATCGAGAATATGGTATAATGATTTCAGAATAGTTATTTCTGCAAATCAATGAGCAGACAGTAACAAACTGGAATATGAGGAGTAGATTATGAAAAAATCAACAGAGCTTTGGTATAATAAATGGGCTGAGGACTGGAATGAGGCGCTTCCTGTCGGAAACGGAAGAATAGGCGGTATGATATACGGCAATCCGTATTATGATACGATTTCACTAAATGAGGATTCAATATGGTCGGGCGGATATCGAAAAAGGAATAATAAATCTGCTTTTGAAAATCTTCAAAAGGTAAGACAGCTTTTGTTTGAGGAGAAAATTTCTGAGGCGGAAGAGATAGTGCATGATGCATTCTGCGGAACTCCTATAAATCAGCGTCATTATATGCCGTTGGGAGATTTTATTATCGACCAAAGAGGTTTAGGCGATATACAGAATTATAAGAGAAGTCTTGACCTTGAAACAGCGGTGCAGTCTGTTGAGTTTTCGTCAAACGGAGTAAAATATATTCGTGAGGTCATAGCGTCATATCCGGATAATGTTCTGGCTGTCAATATCAGGGCTGATAAAAAGGAAAGCATTAATATTCGCATACATATTGACGGCAGAGATGATTACTTTGACGATAACTCGCCTGTGTCTGACGACGAAATATTCTATTACGGCGGTATGGGCGGAGAGGACGGAATAAATTTTGCCTCTTATATTAAAGTTATTGCGGCTTCTGGTACAGTCAAACGCTGGGGAAGTTATATAAAGGCTGAAAAATGTGATGAGGTAACCATTTTGATCTCCTGCCGGACAAACTATAGATATGAGGATTATAAAAAAGAGGCAAAAAAGGATATTGAAAAGGCTTCAAAACTGACATTCGACAATATAAAAGAAAGTCATATAAAGGACTATAAAAAATATTATGACAGGGTCAAAATAGAACTTGAGGATAACAGTGGTGGAAAATCGACTCTTCCGACGGACGAACGGCTTGCCAATATACAAAGCGTAGGAAAGGACAATAAGCTGATTGAGCTTTACTATAACTTTGCAAGGTATCTTATGATTGCTGGAAGCCGTGAGGGAACGCTGCCATTAAATCTTCAGGGAATATGGAACAAGGATATGTGGCCTGCGTGGGGCTGTAAGTTTACGATTAATATAAATACTGAGATGAATTACTGGCCTGTCGAAAGTGCAGATTTATCAGAACTGGCAAATCCGCTTTTTGACCTTATAGAGAAAATGCGCCCGAACGGCAGAATAACTGCAAGAGAAATGTATGACTGCAAAGGCTTTGTCTGCCATCATAACACTGACCTTTGGGGTGATACTGCACCGCAGGATTTGTGGATGCCTGCAACACAGTGGCCTATGGGTGCGGCATGGCTTTGTTTGCATATATGGGAACATTATATGTTCACTATGGATAAGGACTTTTTAAGGGAAAAATATGAAACCATAAAAGAGGCAAGCGAGTTTTTTACGGATTTTCTTATCGAGAATAAAAACGGTCAGCTTGTAACCTGCCCGTCTGTTTCTCCTGAGAATACATATATTACAGAATCAGGTGGAAAGGGTTCGCTTTGCATAGGGCCTTCTATGGACAGTCAGATAATTTACAGACTTTTTACGGCAGTTATTAAGGCGAGTGAAATTTTGGGCATTGATTTTGACTATGCCGAAAAGCTGAAGTCAATGCGTGAGAAACTTCCAAAACCTGAGATAGGAAAGTACGGTCAGATAAAGGAATGGGCTGTAGACTATGATGAAGCAGAGCCGGGTCATAGACACATTTCGCAGCTTTTTGCATTATATCCTGCGGATATGATTTCTGTGAGAAAAACGCCTAAGCTGGCAGACGCTGCTAGAGCAACGATCGAAAGAAGGCTTTCTCACGGAGGAGGTCATACAGGTTGGAGCAGAGCGTGGATAATTAATCTTTGGGCAAGGCTTAACGACGGCGAAAAGGTTTATGAAAACATTGAGGCACTTTTGTCTCATTCGACAAACAAGAATATGTTTGATAATCACCCGCCGTTTCAGATCGACGGCAATTTCGGCGGTGCGGCTGGAATATTAGAGGCTTTATTACAAAGTATTAATCAAGAGCTTATTTTACTTCCTGCATTGCCTAAAGAGTGGGGAAACGGTTCGTTTGAAAACCTAAAAGCAAGGGGCGGCTTTACTGTTTCCTGCGAGTGGGAAAATTCAGAATTCCAAGAGGCTTTGATAGTTTCAAACTGCGGAGGGACTTGCAGGCTTGTTGTTAATGTACCTGTTAAGGTCTTCTGCGGCGGCGAGGAGATTAGCTGTGAGAAAAAAGACGGAGCGGTGATTTTTGACACTTGTATAGGAAAAGAGTATGAGGTGAAAAAGGCGTAGTTGCAATTTTAAGCGTGTAATTGTGGCAAATAATAAAAAGCAATATAAAATATTTGGCACTAGATTAATTTTTTAATTATTTTAACTTATTATATAAAAGCGTAGTAAAATGACTTTGCGGATAAAAATATTGAAGGGTATACCCTTCAATAGTAAAGTTTGGAGGAAAATATGAGTAAAATAAAAATAATAATTCCAGCAATATTAATTGCTATAATAATTATTGGAATAGCAACTGGACGAACAAAGTTTTCAGATTTCTTTTCTACAGGTGATGAATTCTATGAAGATATATATGAAGCATATGAAAATTCTGAGGATATAAAAATTGATGACAGAGATAAAATAGCAACTTTTGATTTTGACAATTTCGCTTTTATTCTATATTATTTTGATGATGATTCAATTAGAATAAGTTATTTTGAAAAAGAAGATGATATGTATAGATTTTCAGGAGAAGAGGTTGGTATAGAATTTAGTAAATATAGACGTGATGAATTTGGTGGGTATACATTTTCTTATAATGGAAGTAGCATTGAGTTTGATATAGTTACAAGCGATGCAATAATTCCTGAAGGATATACTAGTGAAGTAATAAAACTGAAAAATAATGAAAATGCACAATTTGTATATAAACTTTCTTAGTATTAATAAATATAACAATAAATATTTTATAGAATATATTTGCAAATGTTAAAAGCGTCCTGAATTATTTCCGAACGCTTTTTGCTTTTAATTTCTATTTTGTTGTCTTTTGCATAATTACATTTAGCAGCAACAATACTGTTGACCATCAGTTGATTTTTTGCTGTGATTGTGTTACAATAATTTTGTATATATCAATGAATGGATGAATTTTTATGAGAAAAGAACAGATAAGAAATTTCTGCATAATCGCACATATAGATCACGGTAAATCTACTCTTGCCGACAGGATTTTAGAGCTTACATCTTCAGTCGAGCTGAGAGATATGGAGGAACAGCTTCTTGACAATATGGACATCGAGCGTGAGCGCGGCATAACCATAAAAGCAAGAGCAGTAAGGCTAAACTATAAGTCGAAAAACGGAGAGACTTATGTTTTTAATTTGATAGATACACCCGGTCATGTCGATTTTAATTATGAGGTCTCACGTTCTCTTGCGGCGTGCGAGGGAGCAATTTTGGTCGTTGATGCTTCTCAAGGAATAGAAGCTCAGACGCTTGCTAATACCTATCTCGCCATTGAGCACGACCTTGAGGTCCTTCCTGTGGTGAATAAGATAGACCTGCCAAGCGCCGACCCTCAGAATGCCTGCGAGGAAATTGAAAACGTAATAGGGATCCCTGCTCTTGACGCACCGAGGATCTCGGCTAAAATGGGAACGAATATCGAAGAGGTCTTAGAAAGGGTAATCACTGATATTCCTGCGCCAAAGGGCGATGATAACGCTCCTTTAAAGGCTCTTATCTTCGACAGCTATTACGACCAGTATAAGGGCGTAATCATATTTGTCAGAGTTAAAGAGGGTACGCTGAAGGTCGGTGATACTATAAAGCTTTTTGCAACAGGCGCCGAGTTTCAGACAGTTGAGATAGGCTATATGGGCGCTACCAGCTTAGTGCCGTCGGGCAAGCTTAGATCGGGCGAGGTAGGTTATATAGCGGCTTCAATAAAGGATATCGGCGATACCCGTGTGGGCGATACAGTAACGTCGGTTGAGCATACCTGCTCAGAACCTCTGGAGGGATATAAAAAGGTAAACCCAATGGTCTATTCGGGAATTTATCCCGCAGACGGCGCTAAATACCCCGACCTGCGTGACGCTCTCGAAAAGCTGAGACTTAATGACGCTTCTTTGTCTTTTGAGCCTGAAACTTCAATTGCTTTGGGCTTTGGTTTTAGATGCGGATTTTTAGGTCTTTTGCATATGGAGATAATTGCAGAACGTCTTGAGAGAGAATATAACCTCGATTTGATAACGACCGCACCGTCGGTTATTTATAAGGTAACAATGACAAATGGGGAAGTTCTTTATATAGACAACCCGACAAATTACCCTGACCCCGGGCTTATTGCTTCTGCAGAGGAGCCTGTTGTAAGTTCAAATATACTTACTCCCAGTGAGTTTGTGGGAAATATTATGGAGCTTTGTCAGGACAGACGGGGTACGTTCAAGGATATGAAGTATTTAGACGAAACAAGAGTAGAGCTTCACTATGAGCTTCCGCTCAATGAGATAGTTTACGACTTCTTCGACGCTTTGAAATCACGAACAAGAGGATATGCCTCTTTTGACTATGAGATGAAAGGCTATCGGGTAAGCAAGCTTGTAAAGCTGGATATTTTACTAAACGGCGAAGTCGTAGATGCTCTTTCATTTATCGTTCATACCGATAAGGCTTATGCAAGGGGCAGGCGTATATGCGAAAAGCTGAAGGAAACTATTCCACGTCAGTTATTTGAGGTTCCTGTTCAGGCGGCAATAGGCGGAAAAATTATCGCCAGAGAAACCGTTAAGGCTTTGAGAAAGGACGTATTGGCTAAGTGCTACGGCGGCGATATTACCAGAAAGAAAAAGCTGCTTGAAAAGCAAAAAGAGGGTAAAAAGAAAATGCGTCAGCTAGGCTCGGTAGAGGTTCCGCAGGAGGCGTTTATGAGCGTTTTGAAGCTGGACGAGTAGAATTTGTATAAATACAACAATATTGAAAGGATATTCTCAGCTTAATGACTAATATTCAAAAAACAATTAAGTGCTCGCTTATTTTCGGCTTTATCGGTGCGGTATTATTACCGCTTATCCACGAAAGCTATGCAAATATCGGCAGAACCTTCTCGCTTTTGCTGCTTGCGGTTCTTGTTCTGGCTATGACTGTCAAACTTTCACAGTTCAGCTTTAAGGAGGCTCTTCTCGGAATTACGGTAACGCTTGCCGTTTCATCTGTTTTGGGCGTTTGCATTTATCTTTTTGTGCATAACAGCATTGTAAGTTTCTTAGAGAGAAATTCAAAATACTTTCATCTTACAGCGGCCGAGCACCTTAAATATTATGTTTTGGAAGCGGTTATCTTGCTGTCAAGCTATGCAGTTTGCTTGCTTATATTTGGGTTTAAAGGTCTTGTCAGAAAATTTAAGGATAATCAAAGGGCTGCTAAAAGCTATATCGACAATGCGTTTGACGACGTTAATTCTAAAGAGGATAAATTCTGATGTGCGGTATTTATATTCACATTCCGTTTTGTAAAAGAAAATGTATATATTGCGATTTTTATTCGGTTTGCGGAGACGATAATCTTTACAGCGATTTTGTTTCAGCACTCAATAGGTCGATAGAAAGGCGCAAAGATAAGAGAATTGCGGTCGATACTGTCTATTTCGGCGGAGGTACGCCGACAGTTTTAAAAAGCAGTCAGCTGGCGTTAATACTTAACACCGTTAAAAATTGCTTTGATGTTACACCGAATGCTGAGATAACCGTTGAGTCTAACCCGTGTACGGTTACGGCAGAAAGTTTGAGCGGGCTTTTTAACAGCGGTTTTAACAGAATATCATTCGGTATTCAGTCTGCAAATGATGATGAATTGTCAGCACTGTCTCGGCTTCATAATTATAAGCAGGCGAGAGAGGCTGTGTTAAATGCCAAGAAAGCAGGATTTACAAACATATCAGCAGATATTATGATAGGTATTTTAAATCAGACAAGGCAGAGCTTGGCTGATTCTATAGAAAAGATAACTTCGCTTCCTGTTTCTCACATATCGGCTTATATGTTAAAGGTCGAGGAGAATACTCCGCTTGATGAGATGATAAAAACAGACGGCAGTATTTTAAAAAGTATTGCCGATGACGATGAAATGTCAGACAGGTATCTGCTTATGTGTAGGCTTCTTGAGGAAAAAGGCTTTTTGCATTATGAGATTTCTAACTTCGCAAAGTCCGGCTTTGAAAGCAGACATAATCTGAAATACTGGAGATGCGAGGAGTATTTGGGTTTCGGACCGCACGCACATTCTTACATTGACAACAAGAGATACTTTGAGGACTGTGATGTGTTTACTTTTATTAAGCGTAAGGGCTATCCTAAAATTACTTATACCGATACTGACGTTGATAAGGCAAAGGAGTATATTATGCTTTCGTTACGGCTTGCAAAGGGACTTGATACCGACAGGCTCGCAGGCTTGGATAATGAGGGCAGATACGGAAATATTGTTTCAAATGCAATAGAGATAAACAGGCTTGCAGATGAAAGGCTTATAAACATTTCGCAAAACGGAAAGCATTTGTCGTTGACCGAAAGGGGCTTTTTGGTTTCAAACACAGTGATATCAAGGCTGTTAAATTAGTGATTAATTTGATTTAAGGGGTGTAAATTTATGAAAAAAACTTTATTGGCTTTTTGGTTGCTGACGGTTTTATGCTTTAGCTTATTCTGTTCGGGCTGTGAACAGCAAAGTAAAGCGGCAGATGTTTCAAAAGAGATTTACACACCGGAGGTCAGCTCTGAAACTGATGAAGACAAAGTTGTCGAAGCAAAGCTGGGAACGATAAGCGAGCAGTATTATCACGAAGCTGACTATGTAAATCCATACACAGAAGCCATCACTTTTGAAACAGACGGCATTGTATCTTCAATTGATATTGAGGACGGTCAAAAGGTGAAAAAAGGAGCTGTTCTGGCACATTTGAATACCGACGAAATAGACAAGAGAATTGAGGAACAAAAGCTGAGATTAAATTCAGCAAAAAAGACTTTGTCAAAACTTAGAAAAAATAAAAAGGCAGATAAGTATGAAAAGAAATCTGCTGAATATGATGTTCAGATAGAGCAGAACGCTTATGACAGTCTAATGTCTGAGTATGAAAAGTACACTGTTAGGGCGCCATACAAGGGCGAGGTAAGCATACAGACTTCAGAAGAGGAAACGGAAATCAAAAAGGGCTCTCATGTATCGGCAGGGCAGCAGCTTTGCAATATGCAAGCTGCCAACGGCGAGAAATTATGTATGATGGTGTATGATGACGAGAAGTTTTCAGATGTAAGCTTCGGTATGAACTGCACTCTAACGCAGGGTGATGTAACCGAAACAGGAAAGGTTACAGACATAGTTTTCCAAGCGGGAGGCGGAGATTACGACGCTTATTACTATGTGATCACGCCTGATAAGAAAAATTCAAAGCTCGTCAGATATGGAGATACGATAAATGCGTCTATCGACGTCTATACAAAGGAAGATGTGGTTACAGTTCCTACGGACGCCATTAAAACAGTAGACGGAAACAATTATGTTGATGTTCTTGTTGACGGTATGAAAATTCAGACAGATGTGGAAATAGGTATTGAGGGGGATACTGAAACTGAAATAATAAGCGGTCTTTCAGGCGGAGAGCAGATAATAATACCTAATGAGATTGATAATTAATTAGAATTTATAGGAATAGATAAATTCTTGCTTCTAACCTCTAAATCTAACATCTAATATCTAATATCTAACTTCTAACATTGACAAAGTGCAGTATCTAAAGTATAATTAATAGCGGTGAGATTTCAGGGCTTTGACCCTATTATATTTATTTATAAGCGGTGAAGAATAAAATGTATAAAATAATTAAGAAAAAAGAGCTTAACCCAACGGTTACTCTTATGGAAATATCTGCGCCTTTGGTTGCAAAAAAGGCTGAACCTGGACAATTTATAATACTTCGCGTTGACGACGAGGGAGAGCGTATTCCGCTTACTGTTGCAGATTTCGACAGGGAAGCAGGTACGGTAACGATTATTTTTCAAATTGTGGGAAGTACGACCGAAAAGCTGAATCACTTAAACGAGGGCGACGAGATAAAGGATTTTGTCGGTCCGCTGGGAGTTCCTACTCATACAGAGGGACTTAAAAAGGTAGCTGTTGTAGGCGGAGGAGTAGGCTGTGCGATTGCATATCCTGTTGCAAAGAAGCTGCATAATTCAGGCTGTGAGGTTCACTCGGTAGTGGGCTTTAGAAATAAGGATCTGCTCATTCTTGAGGACGAGTTCAAGGCTGTGAGCGACAAATATGTTGTGATGACAGACGACGGAAGCTATGGCGAAAAGGGTCTTGTTACTGACGCTTTGAAAAAGCTTATCGAAAGCGGTGAGAAGTATGATGAGGTCATAGCGATAGGACCGCTTGTTATGATGAAGTTTGTTTGCAGGCTTACCAAAGAATATGATATAAAGACTATGGTTTCTATGAACCCAATTATGATTGACGGCACGGGTATGTGCGGAGGCTGCCGTCTTTCTGTCGGGGGAGAAACAAAGTTCGCCTGTGTTGACGGACCTGATTTTGACGGTCATCTTGTTGATTTCGACGAGGCTATCGAGCGTTCTAATATGTACAAGGACTTTGAAAGACAAAGATATGAGGAAACCTGCAATCTGTTCAAGAATCAGGAAAGGAGCGTGTAGATTTTATGCCTAATATGTCATTAAAGAAAAATGAAATGCCGTCTCAGGCTCCTGACGTGAGAAATAAAAACTTTAAAGAGGTAGCACTCGGCTACACCAAAGAGCAGGCAATAGACGAAGCAAACAGGTGCTTGAACTGTAAGAACAAGCCTTGCGTAGGCGGATGTCCTGTTGCTATAGATATACCCGAATTTATCGCTAAGATAAGAGAAGAGGACTTCGAGGGCGCATATCAAATAATATCAAGGTCGAGCTCGCTCCCTGCTGTATGCGGTAGGGTATGCCCGCAGGAAACGCAGTGCGAAAGCAAGTGTGTAAGAGGGATAAAGGGTGAGCCTGTAGCTATCGGAAGACTTGAGAGGTTTGTTGCCGATTATCATATGAACAACTGCATAGAAGAACCTAAAAAGCCCGACCAAAACGGACGCAAGGTCGCTATAATAGGTGCAGGACCTTCGGGTCTTACCTGTGCTGGAGATCTGGCAAGACTGGGATATGAAGTTACGGTTTATGAGGCGCTCCACTTGGCAGGAGGAGTCTTAGTTTACGGCATACCTGAGTTCAGACTGCCTAAAGCTATCGTTCAGAAGGAAATTAAAAACCTCGAAGCAATGGGCGTTAAGATAATGACAAATACAGTTGTGGGCAAGACGATTTCTGTTGACGAGCTGTTCGATATGGGATATGAGGCTGTGTTTATCGGCTCCGGAGCCGGACTTCCGAGATTTATGCGAATACCTGGCGAAAACCTTAAAGGCGTATATTCCGCAAACGAGTATTTAACAAGGGTAAACCTTATGAAGGCTTACAAAAGCGGCAGCGATACCCCGATACATAACTCAAAAAGCGTTGCCGTTGTCGGCGGAGGAAACGTTGCAATGGATGCTGCAAGGAGCGCAAAAAGGCTGGGCGCGGAGAATGTGTATATAGTTTACCGCCGTTCTATGAACGAGCTTCCTGCCCGTGCAGAAGAGGTTGAACACGCCGAAGAAGAGGGTATTATATTCAAAACGCTCAACAACCCTGTTGAAATTCTAGGCGACGAACACAATTTTGTAAAGGGTATGAAGTGCATTGAAATGGAGCTCGGCGAGCCTGATGAAAGTGGACGTCGCAGACCTGTTCCGAAAGAGGGCAGCGAGTTTGTTCTCGATGTTGACTGCGTTGTTATGGCAATAGGAACTTCACCGAACCCTCTTATCAGAAACACTACAGAGGGTCTTGAAACCAACAAGCACGGATGTTTTGTAGTCGAGGAGGAAACGGGAAAGACATCTCGTGAGGGAATCTATGCAGGCGGAGATGCAGTTACGGGTGCTGCGACTGTTATTCTTGCTATGGGCGCGGGAAAGGACGCAGCTAAGGCGATAGACGAGTATATCAAGTCAAAATAGTATAGTGATAAAATAAGAGCCGAACGGGGTTTCCGTTCGGCTTAATTTGACAAAGTAATTATTTTAAATTATAATAAATGCGAGAGTACTGTACATAAACGGTAGGCGGTTTCTCCCTGAAAACAGGGAGGTGATAGCAATGGTAGATTGTTCGATATTAATTACATATACGAATATGCTTATCAGCGTTATCGCTCTATGTTACCTTATATTTCATAAGTAATAATAGAAGTTTTTTATTATTAAATAAAATAAGAAACACCGCCGCGCTCCCA
The DNA here is from genome assembly GCA_947627045.1 of uncultured Clostridia bacterium. Lineage (GTDB taxonomy): Bacteria > Bacillota > Clostridia > Oscillospirales > Ruminococcaceae > UMGS1601. The sequence continues at coordinate 91,750 of CANQUM010000002.1, read as the reverse complement.
AAGTTGCGGTGTTTCTAACACTAAACAGGGAGTAAAACCGCCACGGCAATCAATTGCCCATGTGCAGTACTCTCTTTTTACATCTACATTATAACATATAATTTTAATTTGTCAAGCAGAAGTTTTAATTTTTATTAATCTAACCTCTAATTTCTTGTTTCTTGCCTCTAGGTTCTAGCCTGCTTTTGTACAAAGTAATACATTGTGCTAGCTTTCTAAAGGCAGAGAGCCACCACCGACTCGGCAGTTACCGTTGCCACTTATTTTTCACACAAATAACTGCCGTTGTACAAAATAAGCACATTATGCTAACTTTCCAAAGGCAGATCGGATGCAACGTTACCGATTAGAAGCTAGAAATTTAGAGGTAAGAGGCTAGAACTTACCTTATTCACTTTGTATTAGCCTGCCGTTATGCAAAGAAAACACATTATGCTAACTTCCCAAAGGCGGCAGAGCCACCGCCGGCTCGGCGGTCTTTGAAGACTATTTTTAAAAGCACAGGGGTGATAATAGTCGTGACAATGACCATTAGAACTACAGGACCGAAATATTGAGGCGGCATAAGTCCCATTTTTTCACCCTTGCTTGCAACGATAAGTGCGACCTCGCCTCTTGAGATCATTCCAATGCCTATCTGCAGGCTTTCTTTGGTAGTAAATCTGAACAGCTTTGCTCCCAGACCGCAGCCGAGAATTTTAGTTATAATTGCAACCAGCGTAAGAACAATAGCAAATATCCAGATGGTCGAGGTCATACCTGAGAAGTTGACCTTTAAGCCTATGCTTGCAAAGAAAATAGGCGATAAAAGCAGATAAGAAAGGGTGTCAAATTTTTTGGTAACATACTCGGTTTTCGAGGTCTTTGCAATTGCAAGACCTGCAATGTATGCACCCGTGATGTCTGCAACGCCGAAGAAAAATTCTGCGCAAAAGGATAAAAGCAGACAAAATGCAAATGCGGTTATAGAGTATCTGCGCAGATCCTTTTCTGTTCTTGAAGTCCATTTAGAGTATAGCTTGCGGAACAGATAACACGCAATAACAGCAAATATAAAGAAAGCAATTATTTTCAAAAGCACTATCAGTATGCTTACAGACGAGTCTGCCAAGCTCATAACAATAGTTAAGCCGATAATTCCCAGAACATCATCTATAATTGCCGCTCCGAGAATAGCATTTCCTGCATGAGAGTTTAGCTTGCCAAGCTCTTTTAAAGTCTCAACGGTAATGCTGACAGACGTCGCCGTTAAGATAATTCCTATAAATACGTCGTGAAGTATTAAATCAGGATCGCTGTTTGCAAAGTATGCAACTCCGAAGCCTCCTGCTAACGGCAGTAAAACTCCGATAAGCGCTATCACAAACGAGGCGGCACCTGTCTTTTTCATCTCGTTTAAGTCTGTTTCAAGCCCTGCACAGAACATTAAAACTATTACCCCTATCTCCGCAAGAGATGATATTAGATCGGTGTCTCTGACTAAATTCAAAACCGCAGGCCCCAGTATGAAGCCTGCAATCAAAGCTCCTACTACCTGGGGCATACGGAACTTCATTGTTACAAGACCTAAAAATTTTGTCGACAGTAAAATTATTGCAATAAACAGCATATAGCTGAAATCAGAATTTATAAGGTTGTTTATAAAAGCGTGCATATAACAACTTCCTTTCCCAGTAATCAAACTTTATACATTATATATCCTAAAATATATAAATTCAATAACAACTTAAATTTATTAATTTAATAATTAATAAATTTTAATATTATTTATTCGCTGTGTATTATACTATAATATATATAGACATTTCACAAAACGGTGATTTTTATGAAAGTAACTGAAAATGAAAATAAAAGACTTCCCTTTTTAAGAGAAAAAACATCAAAGCTAACTCTTTCGCCCGGTTGCTACCTGATGAAAAATGAAAAGGGTAAAATTATTTATATCGGCAAGGCTAAGTCTCTGAGAAAGCGGGTTACTAGCTATTTTCGTGCGTCGGCAGATCATTTGCCCAAGGTCGCAAAAATGGTGTCTCAAGTTTATGACTACGACTTTATCGTAACGGACAGTGAGTTTGAAGCGTTGGTGCTTGAATGCTCGCTTATTAAACAGAATATGCCGAGATATAATATTCTGTTAAAGGACGATAAGGGCTACAGCTATATAAAGATCACCAACGAGGATTATCCGAGAATTTCAGCGGCTTTGCAAAAGGACAGCGACAACGCATTCTATATAGGACCTTATACCAGCAGCTATGCCGTTAAACAGGCTGTCGAGGAGGCGAATAGGGTCTTTAAGCTGCCTACCTGCCACAAGGTTTTCCCGAGAGATTTTAAAAAGGGCAGACCTTGTCTTAATCATCACATAAATAAGTGTATGGGTCTTTGCAGAGGAAGAATTTCCAAAGAGGATTACAGGGAAATTATCAGTCAGGCTGTGGATTATATGAAAAACGGCTCTGCAAAGTCGGTTGAGAGGCTTACCTCGCTTATGGAAAAAGCTGCTGAGGAGCTTGATTTCGAGCAGGCGGCGAGTTTAAGAGACAGAATTCGTGCGATTGAAAAAATTTCGGAAAACCAGAAGATTATCGACGAGAATATGCAAAACGCCGATATAATTGCATTAGCTGAGAATGTAGAGATCGCATGTGCAAGCGTTTTGATGTATCGCGGCGGACGTCTGTTTGATAAAGTCAGCTTTATGCTCGGCGAGATAGAGGATACTAAAAAAATGCGTGGGGATTTTCTGTATCAGTTCTATTCGGATAAGGCTGATATACCTAAGAACATATTCTTAGACGGCGAGATTGAGGACATAGAGCTTGCCGAGAAGTTTCTGCGGGAGAAGTCGGGCAGGGCGGTTCATATAAAAATACCTCAGAGAGGAGATATGCTAAGGCTTGTTGAAATGGCTCGTGCCAATGCAGGCGAGCAGATCTCAATAAAGGTCGGTAGAACAGGCAAAGAAATTATCGCTTTAGACGAGCTTTCAAAGCTTTTAGGTCTCCAAAGTCCGCCTAAGTATATCGAATGCTACGATATTTCAAATCTAGCGTCTGCCAATATGGTTGCGGGAATGGTAGTTTTTAAAAACGCAAGACCTTTTAAGAAAAACTATAAGAAATTCACTATAAAAACCGTTTTTGAGCAAAATGATTATGCTTGTATGCAGGAGGTCATCGAACGCCGTATAAAGCGTTATCTCGACCCTGACGAAACAGACGAGGGTTTTAAAACGCTCCCCGACCTTATATTCTTAGACGGCGGAAAGGGTCATGTAAATGCGGTAAGCGCCGTTTTGGAAAAATATCATCTGGATATTCCTCTTTACGGCTTGGTAAAGGATTCAAGGCACCGAACACGGGCGATCGCCACAGGAGGCGGAGAGATAAGCGTTTCTCAGATGAAGGCGGCGTTTAACCTTATTACCCGTATTCAGGACGAGGTTCACCGCTATGCGATAACCTTTCAGACAGCTAAGCATAAACAGAATACTTATCAGCTTGAGCTTACCAAAGTCAGGGGAATAGGAGACGCAAAGGCAAAGAAGCTGATCATGCACTTTAAAACCAAAGAGGCGCTGAAGTCGGCAACGATAGACGAAATAAGATCGGTGATAGGCGGCAGCGAGGAGCAGCTTTCAGAGCTAAAAAATATAATCGACAATATGAAGCTGTGATAAGATAAAAAAACAAAAACCGATGGTTTATAAAACGTAAAGTTTAATCGCCATCGGTTATTTTTATTTAATTTTTGTATATTCTATTCTTCTGCCTGATCTACTTCAGCTTCGGGTGCTGCGCTTTCAGCTATTTCTTCAGGAGCCTCTTCAGATAAATTTTCAGCTTCATCAGATTCAGCGGAATTTTCAGCCGATTCGTTTATAGCCTTTTCTGCTGATTCCTCGTCAGGATAGCAGCAATCGTCGCAGAAACATTCGTCAAATTCTTCTTCGTAATCATACTCTTCCATTTCTTTTTTCTTCTTATAGGCAAACAATGCTCCAATTGCACCTGCAATTGCTGAAATGCCAAGAATAGCTTTTAATTTACTCATATTGATCACCGTACCTCTGCTTTGCAAAGGCTTCCTTTCCAGCGTAATGTTACACGCTAACTTATTTAGATGATAATATTTTATCATTATTACAACAAAATTATAACACGTTAGTCTTTCAATTTCAAGACCTTTGATGAATTTTATTCCTGCAGCGAACATTTTTTGCAGTATTTATATTTTTAATACAGCTAACCTGTTTTTAACAGCAAAGGATTACATATTACCGCTAAGAGCCATAATTATGCTTACAGCACTTATCGGGGCGGTCTCGCATCTTAAAATGCGTTTTCCCATACTGATAATTTTTATACCCTTATTCTCACAGACCTTTATTTCGCTTTCTTCAAAGCCGCCCTCGCTGCCTATAAAAAGACCGATGCTTTTGTTATTAAACTCAGAAGTATTAACAACGCTTGAAAAAGGCACTCCGCCCTTTTCATAGCAGACAAATGAAAAATCCTTTTCTGAAAGCTGAGAAACTGCGGTTTTAAAGTCTATTATATCCGAAACCTCCGGAATTATTCCTCTGCCGGATTGTTTAGCCGCTTCAAGCGAAATTTTATTAAGACGTTCCTTCTTCTTTGCAAAGCTCTTTTTATCAGGTCGGGAAATACAGCGAGAGGTTATAACTGGAACTATTCTCATCACTCCCAGCTCGACCGACTTTTGTATAATAAGCTCCAGCTTATCACTTTTCGGCATTGCCTGATATAATGTGAGATTTATATTTGCTTCTGAACATATTTCAGACGTTGATAGAATTTCACAAAGCACATTATCACTGCTTATGCTGAGAATTTTTGTTTTATAATCAATCCTGTCGCAGCAGAGAATAAGCTCGTCGCCTATTTTCATTCTAAGCGACCGTCCTATATGTAAAGCGTCGCTGCCGTCTATTCGTATGTGATTGCCTTCTATGCTGTTTCTTTGAACAAAAAATCTGGGCATATTGATTTCCTTTCAATAATTTTTGTTACTTTCTTAAATTATATCATATACAAAAAATTTTTGCAAAAATCATCAATGTGTGATATACTATCTATAAGTATTGTATAATACGTTATTTGGTAAATATACTTTCATATATTAGGAGGGTTTTTATGTTATCTGATATTGAGATTGCTTCAAATGCCAAGATGATGAAAATTACCGAAATCGCTGAAAAGCTGGGAGTGTCTGAAGAGGATATTGAGCCTTACGGACATTATAAAGCTAAGCTTTCGGAGTCTCTTTTTAAAAAGCTGGAGAACAAAAACGACGGCAAGCTGATTTTGGTTACAGCTATCAATCCTACTCCTGCCGGAGAGGGAAAAACAACAATTTCAGTTGGTCTTGCTCAGGCAATGGCAAAGATAAATAAAAATGCCGTTTTGGCATTGAGAGAACCTTCACTCGGTCCTGTATTCGGAATAAAGGGCGGTGCGGCAGGCGGCGGATACGCTCAGGTGGTGCCGATGGAAGACATAAATTTGCATTTTACCGGAGATATGCACGCAATAACCTCTGCAAACAATCTGCTTTGTGCTCTAATTGACAATCATCTTCAGCAGGGCAACGAGCTTAGAATAGACCAGAGAAGAATTCTCATAAAGCGCTGCCTTGATATGAATGACAGAGCGTTAAGATATATAAATGTAGGTCTTGGAGGCAAGGTAAACGGCATTCCCCGTGAGGACGGATTTCAGATAACCGTTGCGACCGAGATAATGGCTGTACTGTGCTTGGCGTCAAATTTGGACGATTTAAAGAAACGGCTTGAGCGTATTTTGGTAGCTTATGACTTAGACGGCAATCCTGTCTATGCAAAGCAGTTAAAAGGCTGCGGTGCAATGACCGCACTTTTGAAGGACGCTTTAAAGCCGAACCTCGTTCAGACTCTTGAGAACAATCCTGCAATTATGCACGGAGGTCCTTTTGCAAATATTGCACACGGCTGTAACTCTATAAGAGCTACTAAGCTGGCGCTTAAACTGGGTGATTACTGCATTACTGAGGCAGGCTTCGGCGCAGACTTAGGCGCTGAAAAGTTTCTCGACATCAAGTGCAGGTTTGCGGATCTAAGCCCCGACTGCGTTGTTCTGGTTGCGACTATACGCGCGCTCAAATACAACGGCGGAGTTTCAAGAGACAGACTCACTGAGGAGAATGTTGATGCTCTTAAAATGGGAATAATAAACTTAAAAACTCATATTGAAAACATACATAAATTCGGAGTACCCGTTGTGGTCGCGATAAACAGATTTAACACTGATACTGAGGCTGAGATAGAGTATATCAAAGACTTCTGCAAAGAAATGGGCGTAGAGGTGTCTCTCGCTGAGATTTTTTCAAAAGGCGGAAACGGCGGAACAGACTTAGCTCACAAGGTCTGCGATACTATAGACAAGTGTGAATGTAACTTCCGCTTTCTTTATGACGAGAAGCTGCCTATTAAAGAGAAGCTGGATATAATCGCAAGGGAGATCTACCGTGCTGACGGTGTTATATATACGAAACAGGCGGAAAAAGCTATCAAGGAAATAGAAGCGTTGGGTCATGCAGATATGCCCGTTTGCGTTGCAAAGACGCAGTATTCGCTTTCTGACGACCCGGCAAAGCTGGGTAAGCCTGAGGGCTTTGAGATAACGGTTCGTGATTTGAAGCTGTCTGCCGGAGCAGGCTTTATAGTAGCATATACGGGAGATATTATGACTATGCCGGGACTTCCGAAATCTCCTGCTGCAAATAATATAGACTGCGACAATGACGGAAATATAAGCGGGCTTTTCTAGTCCTTTAGGCAAATTAAATGAACGGAGAATGTGAAAATGGAGTTTTTAAAGGATCTATTCGGTGAAAAGGGAACTATAATTTTTTTCGCAGTTTGTACAGCAATAGTTTTAATTATTTTGCTGGCAGTAATTATTAAAGTGCTAGGTAAAAAGAGACGCAAGAAAAAGCTCGAACGTGATATTTCGCGTGTGAATTCGCTTGTAGAAAATGTTCTGCCCGGTGTTGATATTAATGATTTAACTATAGTATTTGCTAACAAAACAGGCTCGACTGCAAACTCAAGAGGTAAGAAATCCTACACCTATGAGTATTTTATATATGCATTCAAGGAGTGGGAAAGCTATGCAATTCCAATCAGATTCAGGGGCGACAGAGCTATTCCTGTTGAAACCCCGATAAGACTGGCTCTTGACAATGTTTCGAGAATTGTAATAAGATATATGAAAACAAACGCTATATTCTATGACAGCAACGGTAATGAAATTATAGAGTTTACCGTTGCGGCGCTTAACACAAAGCAAATAGCAGACGAGTGTCCGTTTGAGATAGATCAGGTAGAGGCAGCGCAGAAGTATTTTACTTTTATAGAAAGATTTGATACTAAGGTTCGCCATAAGAATGACGTAAATGCCGATAAAAACGAGCCTGAACCTAATAAAACAACAATCGACAGCGAGCAAAGCAGTAAAATAGACGAGGTTTTATCAAACGAGCCGTTATACGACGATCATTCTGAGGAAGCGCTTTTAAAGTAATAGATTAGGAGATTTATATGAAGGTAGTTACTAACTCGCCTGAGGAAACAATTGAATTTGCCGAAAGTATCGGGAAAAAGCTCAAAGGAGGAGATGTTGTCGCCTATACGGGCGGATTGGGAGCAGGTAAAACTACCTTTACAAGAGGTCTTTCTATCGGTCTTGGGATAGGAGATATGGTTACATCTCCTACATTTGCGCTTGTTAACGAGTACAGGTCTAACAGCAGCAATATTACTCTATGTCATTTTGATATGTATAGAATTACAAATCTGCCTGACCTTGAAACGACCGGCTTTTATGATTATATGAATGACAGTAATATTCTTGCAGTCGAATGGAGCGAAAACATCTCAGACGTACTGCCCGATAATACTATTTATATTAAAATCAAAAGGCTGAGCGACAGTCAGAGAGAGATTGAAATAAACGGAGATGAACGCTTTGAATAAAACAGATGAAAAATCAAGAATAGTTCTCGGCGTTGACACTTCAGGGAAAATAGCTTCTTTAGCCGTTGCTGATAAAGACAGGGTTTTGGCAAACGTAACAGTTATGACCGAGCTTACACACTCGCAGGTTTTATTGCCTCTGTTGAAAAAGCTTTTGGCGGACGCCAATATAACTCTCAAAGACATTGACGCTATAGCTGTTGCAAACGGTCCTGGAAGCTATACAGGTCTTAGAATAGGAATTTCGGCAGTAAAAGGGTTATGCTTTAAGGATAATAAAAAGTGTGCAGGGATATCTACTTTAAAATCTCTTGCTATGAACGTGTGCAGCGGTGAACGTGGTGAGAAGATAGTTTTCTCAGTTATGAGGGCAAGACCTGACGTGTCCTATTTCGGAGTATACAGGCTGATCGGAAACAATATAGAATGTGTTAATTCAGATACTGTCTGTCTAAATTCAGATATATTGAAATTCAGGCAGGATAATGATTTCGGCGATATTATTCTTGTAGGCGACAATGCTAAGGAAATCAAATACAGCCTATTTAAAGATGACGAAAGCGTTGCTTTGGCACCGATAGACAAAAGACTTCAGAATGCAAATTCATTGTGTATGATAGCTCTTAATGACGACAGCCTTTTTGATGACGCTTCAAAACTTAACGCAAGCTATTTACAAATAACAAAAGCTGAAAAATCCCAGCGTCGCCGAGCCGGCGGTGGCTCTGCCGCCTTTGGGTAGTTTGTAAAATGTTACAGTTTGTGCAACGGCGGGCTAATACAAAGTAAAAAAGGTAAGTTCTAGTCTCTTGCCTCTAGTTTCTAGTTTCTAATCGGTGCCGTTGCATCCAATCTGCCTTTGGATAGTTTGTAAAATGTGATAGTTAATACAAAGGCGGTCAAATAATTAAAAGCAACAAAAGTGTTCGGAAAAATCCGAACACTTTTTCTAACTTCTAGCTTCTAATTTCTAACCTCTAACAGTCATTTTCTATATCAGTTATCATATCAACACGTCTCTTGTGGCGTCCACCGAGAAATTCTGTTTTCAGAAAAACGTCTGCAAGCTCTATTGCAAGACCGCTGCCTACAACTCTTCCACCCATACAGAGAACATTAGCGTCGTTGTGCTGTCTTGTCAGCTTTGCAGAATAGTAATCCGAACAGCACGCCGCCCTTATTCCTTTGACCTTATTTGCGGCAATTGAAATTCCTATACCTGTTCCGCAGATGAGTATTGCCTTTTCAAGAATGCCGTTTACAACATCGTCGCATACCTCTTTTGCCTTTTGCGGATAATCGCATTTCTCTCCGCTCATACAGCCGTAGTCTTTATACTCAATACCGTTTTCCTTGAAGTATTCTATTATTGCATTCTTGATTTCAATTCCTGCGTGGTCGTTGCCAATTCCAATCATGATTTTATCAACTCTCCTTAATATATTGAACTCCATACCCCAACTTGCAGATTCAAAAAATCTGTTGTTGACTATTGCCTGTCTCTGTAGGCGTAACTGTCTAGATAATAGGTGTTAGATGCAAGACCGGCGTATCTTCCTGCACTCTATATAAAATCTCTTATCCTCAGCGTGACCCATTGAGAATGTCTTTCTCGGCAGAGCGCCGTCTTTAATAACGGTCGGGAAAAGCTCAGATTTAAGCATATCGGGAAGTATGAACCCAATGCTGTTGTCAGTTTGAGCAAGTCTTTCCAAAACATCAACTCCGTGAATGTAATCTACTTTTCCGCCTTTTTCCTCTATGTACTCGTCTAATACTGTTTGAAGTGAGCCAACTGTCAGATTTGACAGCTTGTTTCCGATAAACAGCTTCTTTTTAACACCCTTGCAAACATATGTAAACGCCTGACCTGAACCGCTGTCTGTATCGGTCAGCGAAAGTGTGGATTTAAGACTTGCAAGCAGATCATCACAGTCAACTTCTGTAACAATACGGTGGATAGCCTCAAACTGCAAAGCCTCACTGTGTAGATTGACTATCTCAACTAATGCATATCTTGCCGGGTGAGACGACATATCCTTATCAGGATTATTTGCCTTGAGCTCTTCATAATATGCTTTAGCCGTTGCCAAAGAGTGATTTCCGTCGCCCATAGCAAAAAGCAAAACAGGTGCATTAGTTAAGCCGTATTTTTTGTTAAAGGCTTTTTTATCGCTGAGAGCAGTTAACGCACCGTCTATGCTATCCTTTTGTTCGTCCTGAACCAAATAGCCCTTTATGCTTCCGCCGTTTTTCATAAGCGAGAAATCGTAAAGCTTTTTCATAGAGCTTTTGTGTTCTCTTATAGGTTCGATCACGGTTTTGTTCTCATCGTCTATAAGTATCATAATGTGGGGAAGTTCAAGACCTGCACCGCGTCTTACTTTCATTCTCGGGGGTATTCTCTCTACAACTGTCGCCTCAGTTGCACGGACAGGCGAGGTACTGCCTTTTGAATAGTCGTATTCCTCCAGGTCTATCATTCCTATCAAGCCTTGACGAAGTATTCCGTTGCTCTGGGTTCGCTCAATGTAAATGTACGAATTCTTGTACTCATTAAAAATATCTGAAGACAGATATTTGTCCATAGTATTATGTATATTTTCTATTCTTGAATCAACATCGCTGCCGTTAAGATAAATTTCAGGCAAAATCATCTTAAGAGCAGAAATTTTATCACCGACGTTTTTTTCAACGTCCTCCCAATATTCAGGCTCGCTTGTATACTGGTCGCAGGCAACTACCGACCATGCCGACATATCTGTTTTATCGTTCGGCAGAAGTATATCTGCCGGCTTAAATGCTGTCATAATGCGTTCTCCTTTATAAATAGTGTTTTATTTTTCTCCTTTGTGGACAATACCGGTCTTATTAAGTATCAAAACAATAATTGGTATAAATATGATCTGTATTGCAATTCCTGCAAGTACGTTTAAAACCTCTCCGTTTATAAACATATCAGCCGTGTATACTTTTCCATCATAACGGAGAATAAAATAATATACAATATAGAATATAGTTCTTCCGCTGAACATTGAAAGCAGTAATGAAACATACACGTTTTGCTTTAGCGTTTTATAAAGCAGACCGCAGAGAACACCAAATGTACAAAGCTCAACAGCCGTTGCAACACCCAACGGATATATATTCATAGTGCCGAAAATAAGCGAGTAAAGAATAGGAACTAATGCTCCTATAACGCCTCCGTATCCTGGACCGCATATCAAACCGCAAAGCAGGATAGGAAACTCCATAGGCAGTAATCCTGTTCCGAACAGGTCGATTCCGCCAAAGAACCACGGCAGTAAAACGCCAAGAATTCCCAATATAATTGCTAAAATGAAAAGCTTTAAATTAACCCTCATTTTTATCACCATTTTCTTTGAAAATATATTTCATCATAATACAAAATTATATCATACACAGCATATTATTTCAACTGTTTTTTGTCTTACTTCTAAATCTATCTTGCAATTTTTTCAAATTATGGTATACTATAAATGAAGTTTAAGAAATTATTTTAAGAAACGGAGAATAAAAATGAGTGAACTAAAAGGTCTTATAGACTGCCATACACATACATATTTTTCGCCCGATTCCGACGCAGAGCCTGAAAAAATGATTGAAAGGGCTATTGAGTTGGGGCTTGAGGCTTATGCAATAACCGACCACTGCGAATGTAACAGATGGTTTGGTATAGATTATTATAATGCTGAACCTAATGAGCATGATACTTACGACTTCGGAAAGAGTTTCGACAGGTCGCTTGAATATATAACAGAGCTGAAAGAGCGTTATGCAGACAAGATTAATCTTATCTGCGGAGTTGAACTTGGTCAGGCAACGCACGATTTTGAAATTGCAGATAAAGCAGTTAAGGATAAGCGTCTTGACTTGATTATCGGCTCAATGCACGAGCTGCCGAACCTACCGGATTTTTGCTTTATCAATTATAAGAATTATTTACGAAGAGACATCTACAGAATGTTAGATGACTATTTTCTTGAGATTTTGAAGCTTTGTAAATGGGGTAAATTCGACGTTTTGGGACATCTTACATACAATCTTAGGTATATTGATGGTGAGTACGGAATGAAGGTTGACCTATCAAAATATGATAATATAATTGAAGAATGTTTTAAAATCTTAATTCAGAATTCAAAGGGATTAGAGTTAAATACATCGGGGTTGAGACAGAAGTATGGAAAGCCGTTTCCCGAATACAGATTTATTAAGATGTATCATGATTTAGGAGGAGAAATAATAACTCTCGGCTCTGACGCTCACCGAGTTGAGGACTTGGGTAAAGGGATAACCGAGTGCGTGGGGATTGTTAAAAGAGCAGGATTTAAGTATCTGGCATATTTTAAAAAACATAAGCCTGAGTTTATTAAAATAGATTGAATGAAAAACCTACTGATTTTTCAGTAGGTTTTTTAGATACAATGAAGCATTAAATTTCTTTTGTAAAAAGTACAGCCCGCCGTTGCACAAAACAAATACATTAAACAAATTTTAAATAGGCGGCACTGCATCCGGCGTAACACCAGTAAAATCAAACGGCGGAATGTATTCCTCTTGTGCAGACGAGCGTTCCTGAATGAAGCCTCTGAACCCGTATTGTCCGGCTCTGCTTACTACTTTTTCGTATTCAAAGGTGGTAATTCGTCTGTTAAGCTCGGGAAAGTCTTTGCAAGCCTCTGTAGGAGTGAATTGGCTCATAAGACTAAGCAAAAAGTTGTACTTTGTCAAAAACCTGCAGCTGTTTAGCCAATCGAGTATATCAAGACTGTCATGATAACAGTTCGGCAAAACAAGATGCCTTATTATAAGCCCCTTTTTTAGAATTTTTATATCGCAGTCTTGAATTCCACTGTCCCAGATAAGCTTCGGAGCTTGTCGGTGCATTTCTTTCAGTGCCTCGCTCGCCTTTTCAAAGTAATCGGGGCAGGAGGAGTATTTGCTTGAAAGCTCGTTGCTTTTGTACTTCAAATCGGTCAGATAAATGTCTATATACCCGTCGAACAGCTTTAAGGTCTCAGCCGATTCATAGCCTCCGCAGTTCATTATTACAGGAATGTCAAGCTTGCCTTTTACCACATCAAGAGCTTTTAAGATCTGATATGAATAGTGCGTCGGAGTTACAAGGTTTATGTTTTCCGCACCCTTATCCTCCAGCTCTAGGAATATATCTGCCAAACGCTTATATGATATTTCCTTACCTTTGCCGTTTATGCTTATTTCTGCATTCTGACAGAATACGCATTTTAAATTGCAGTTTGCAAAGAACACCGTACCGCTGCCTCTTTCTCCGCTTATGCACGGCTCTTCCCAAAAGTGGAGAGCAGCTCTCGATACCATTACATTATTATTTCCGCAGGCTGAGCAAAAGCCTGCGGAAATTTCTCTGTCAATATTGCATTGTCGAGGACAAATATTACATAGCTCAGACACTTTTAATCACCGTTTACCGATGCTTCGGCAATAACACTAGCAACCAAGTGTGCAGGAAGCTGTTCGTATCTTTCCTGATTTAGGGTGAAACTGCCTCTGCCCTGAGTCATCTGGCGAAGCAGCATAGTAAAGTCGCTCATTTCGGAAATAGGTACTTCGGCAACTACCTCTGTCATGCCCTTTTCAGTCTCTGAAGGGTTCATACCGAGTACTCTTCCGCGCCGCTTGTTAAGCTCGCCTATCATATCTCCTGTGTTTTCGTCGGGAACAGATACGTTCAATGCGCCGATAGGCTCTAAAAGAACCGGGTCAGCCTGCACAAGACCTTCTTTATAAGCTATGGTAGCAGCCATCTTGAATGCCATTTCAGAAGAATCAACAGGGTGGTAAGAACCGTCAACTAAAATAGCCTTTAGTCCAACAACAGGGAATCCTGCCAAAACACCCTTTGAAATACATTCCTGAAGTCCTTTTTCAACTGCGGGGAAGTAGTTTTTAGGTACTGCTCCGCCGAAGATTTTCTCCTCAAAAATGAGGTCATCAGAAACGCATGGTTCAAATTCGATCCACACATCTCCGTATTGACCGTGGCCGCCCGATTGCTTTTTGTGCTTTCCCTGAACCTTTACTTTTTTTCTTATCGTTTCTCTGTACGGGATCTTAGGAACGGTAAGGTCAATATCAACTCCGAAATCGTTTTTAAGCTTTGAAAGTGCCGAGCCTAAATGCTGATCGCCCAGACCCTTTAAAATCTGCTCATGCGTTAGCTCATCCTGATAGTATTCAAGAGTGAGGTCTTGTTCAAGCAGCTTTGAAACAGCACTTGAAATCTTACTTTCATCACCCTGAGCCTTAGCCTTAACAGCCATAGGATAGCAAGGCTTTGGCAGATCAATGGCGTCAAACTTCACAACTCTCGACGCATCGCAAATAGTGTCGTTTGTGTTTATATCCAGCTTTGTTGCAACAACAATATCGCCGCAGCTTGCCTCGTTAAGCTCAATTTGTTTTTTGCCCACTAATGTAAACAGCTTTCCGATTTTAAGTGAGCTGCCGTTTGAAGCGTTTACAGCGTCCGAGCCCGTTTTGATTTTGCCTGACATTACTTTAAGAAATGACATTTTTCCTACAAACGGGTCGGCAACCGTTTTGAATACAAATGCGCTGAACGGCTCTGACATATCGCACTTGATCTCAACAGGAGAACCGTCCTTATCGGTCGCAACAGCAGTTTCTTCATCGGTGGAAACAGGAAGAAGCAGAGAGATCTCTTTTAACAGCATATCAATTCCTGCCAATGTGGTTGAAGATACACAGGTAACCGGTGTTATGATTCCCTCATTCATTCCCTTGTGTATACCGTCTATAAGCTCTTTTTGCGTGAACGCTTCACCGCTGAAGAATTTTTCAAAAAGTTCTTCGTCGGTTTCGGCAACCGCTTCTGATATAGCTTCTTTTAAACCCTGTAAGCGGTATTCGATTTTATCGCCCAGTTCTGCAGTAGGCATTTCTGTTTCAACGGCGTTGCCGCTGTTGTCATACTTATATGCCTTCATCTCAATGAGGTTTACATATGATACGATTTTTCTGTCTGCTATAACCGGCACAACAACAGGGCAGACTGTAGGTCCAAATTCAGCTTTGAGGTCGGTTAAAACATTGTAGAAATTTGCATTTTCTGAATCGAGCTTTGTAACAACAAACATTCTCGGCTTTTTCATAGCAACTGCTGCCGAGTATGCTTTGTGTGTTCCTACATTTACGCCCGATTTTCCCGAAACGGTTATCATTGCAGTATCGCAGGCGGATATTCCCTCTATCATTTCGCCTGCAAAGTCAAAAAGTCCGGGAGTGTCTAAGATGTTGATTTTATAGCCGTCTCTTTCATATGCGGAAAGGGATGTATATACAGAGGATTTTCTTAAAATCTCTTCGTTTGTATAGTCTGAAACAGTATTGCCGTCAGCAATTTTTCCAAGCCGTTCGCTTGAACCGCTCTTATACAGCAGTCCCTCGCACAGCGAGGTCTTTCCTGAGCCTGCATGACCGCACAGCACAATATTTTTTATTTTTGAATTGTCGTAAGTTTTCACTGTTATCTCTCCATTCAACATAAATTTGTAGCAAATCAGATATTATATAATTCAGGCATATGTTCCCTGCGTGAGGTCAGCAGAAAACATTTCGTATCAAACAGCAATTTATAACAACTGCTGAATGCTTCCTTCTTTACTAAAGGGACGTACCCTCTTAAAATTAAACAATATATATTACTACTAATGATACAATTATATACTATTTGACTATAAATTGCAAGTGATTTTAATTATTTTTTGTTGAAAATTAAAAATCGCTCTGCATTAACAAAGCGATTTTTAGTATTTTATTTAGCCTTTAATTTCTTTACCTTTTTGCTCCAGTTTCCGCTTACTCTCTTAGTTATGCCGTTAGCGTCTTTATATTCCGCATATGGTCTTACCCGTACATAGTAGATCTTGCCGCTTTTTATTTTGCGGTTTTTAACAGTCAGCTTATTCTTAGTAGTGAATTTCTTAATTACATTCTTCTTAAATTTTCTGTTTGCGGAGATCTGAACCTCATAACCTCTTGCTTTTTTTATCTTTTTCCAGGATACATTTATACTTTTCTTTTTCTTGCTTAAAGCCTTAAGCTTTTTTATTTTTGCTTTGCTTATAGACTTCTGTGCCTTTTCTTTATTTTTATCACTATTAATGGTAGTTGCTGCGATTTTATTGGCAGAATTATAATTGTTTTTATTCTGCACAGGCTTTGCTGACGGGTTTGAGTTAGATGGCTTTGTTCCTGACGGCTTATTATTTGAAGTATTATTATCATCATTTAAAGGAGCATTTCCCTTTTCGTAGTATACTATTTCTCCGTCTGCATCGTATTTATATTTCTCCCAGCTTCCGTCGCTGTACTCGGATAATGTTAGATAGCCGTCTTCGCTGTAGGTGTTTTTTACCCAGCTTTCGTCGTTATATTTAGTATATGTACAATTGCCGTTTTCGTCATAGGTATTATCCTCCGAATACCCCTCGCTGTCTGCATAGTGTGTTATGTTTCCGTATTCATCGTATTCTGTGTCTTCCCAATAGCCGTTGCTGTCTTTTATATGAATAATGTTTCCGTTATCATCATATTCGGTCTCTTCCCAAAAGTTATCGCTGTCTTCATAACGTATTTCATTGCCGTTTTTATCGTACTCTCTTTTTTGCCAGTTGCCGTCTCCGTCTTCAACATAAAGAATGTTTCCGTATTCATCGGTTTCTATATTATAACCATCACTGGTTTCTATTAAAATATTACCGTTCTCTTTATATTCAAAGGTTTCCCAATAATTATTTTCATGGCTGATAACATTTCCGTCATCATCATATTTGAATTTTTCCCAGCTGTTGTTGAGATATTTATAAATTATTTCTTTATTTACTTCGTCGTATTCAATATTATAACCGTAACCGTAGTTGTTTTCAAAATATGTTTCATAACCGTCTTCGTTATACTCGTAATTTTCCCAGAAACCGTTGCTGTCCTCTCTGTGCTTTGTTTTTATGCTTCCGTCATCAAAATAAGTATATGTCCATTTTGATGTGTATGTATCGCCGTCGCTGTTTTCATAGTATGTTTGGTCTCCGTTTTCGTTATATTCAAAACTTTCCCATGAGCCGTCGCTGTACGAAATAAATGTTACGTTTCCGTTTTCGTCATAAGTGTATTCAGCGTCGTCATCATCTATGAAGTCGTCTAACAGATCACGTCCGAGAACAGATTTAATTTTTTGTCTTCCAATCTTTTTAAGCGTTTTTACAGTCTTTACTGCATTTTCAGTATTCACTGCATTTACAGAAGGAACAACTCCTATAAGACTCATTGTCATTACTATAGCTGTAAATAAAACCATAATCCTTTTTTTCATAGCTTTTCTCCTAAATAAAATAATCTTTTGTAAATTTATTATACCCTATTAATTTTAAACGGTCAATAGCTTTGCAAGCTGTTTAACAGTATTTATTCGCCAAACCTTATCAGCTTCATAAACGCTTTGTTTTTTTCTAGAAGCTTAAAGAGTATAACTCCTATTATACTAACGCAAACAAGCTCTCCCAGAGCGACCTGACCCATTGACAGAAACAGAGGCAGTGAGAAAACATATTTAAGTTCTAACCCTACTAATATTCCGTTAAATACCACAGGCGCCAATGACGCTGTAATCAAAGAGAAAGTCAAAGCGGCATTTTCACTCATACCGAATTTGTTTTCAAAAAATCGGGGGAGACACTCTGAACATAAGACTATTACCGCAACAGCGAGCAGAGTTGCGAGAGTTCCCACTACCATATCAATTGCACCGACAGTGCTGATTATATTGGCGATAAGACAGCCTACGACCATTGAGTAGCAGTATTCTCTTTTATAAAAGCAGAGAAGCACTAATACTTCCGATATGCGAAACTGTATATTACCATAGGCAAGGGAGCCTAAAGCCATTGTAACTGCGACATACAAAGCCGCTGTTACAGATAAAACTGCGATTTTTCTTACACTTAGATTTTTCATAAAATTTTCTCCTAATAAATATTTAGCGATAAAGAAAGCGTACCACAAGGATACGCCTTTAATTTCAGTATTATCCCTGTTTTTATTAACGAGTGGTGACTAGGCTACACTCGGTATTAACTTAGAAATAGATTTATGCCTTGCCTATTGAACCGAAAAGCTCCATCTTTTCTTTTACGGTTTCTTTAATAGCTTCAAAGCCTGGTGCAAGGAGCTTTCTCGGGTCGAAGCCCTTACCCTGCTTGTCCTTGCCCTCTTCTATATACTTTCTTGTAGCTTCCTGAAAAGCAAGCTGACATTCTGTATTTACGTTGATTTTAGCAACTCCAAGAGAGATTGCTTTCTTTATCATATCCTCAGGTATACCTGTTCCTCCGTGAAGAACAAGCGGCATATCGCCAACCTTTTCTTTAACGGCAGCAAGCGTTTCAAACGAGAGCCCTGCCCAGTTTTCAGGATATTTACCGTGAATGTTTCCTATTCCCGCAGCAAGCATTGTAACACCTAAGTCAGCTATTGCTTTGCACTCGTCGGGGTCTGCACATTCGCCTGCGCCGATAACTCCGTCTTCTTCTCCGCCTATTGAGCCGACTTCTGCTTCAATAGAAAGACCTAGCTTTTCACACTCTGAAACAAGCTCCTTTGTCTTTTCGATGTTTTCCTCAATAGGATAGTGCGAGCCGTCGAACATTACCGAGCTGAAGCCTGCCTCGATACAAGCCTTTGCTCCGTCGTATGAGCCGTGATCAAGGTGAAGCGCAACAGGTACCGTGATACCAAGCTCTTCTAACATTCCTTTAACCATGCCGACAACCGTCTTGTAACCGCACATATATTTTCCTGCACCCTCAGAAACACCCAGAATAACAGGTGAGTTCTGTTCCTGTGCGGTAAGTAAAATAGCCTTAGTCCATTCAAGATTGTTGATGTTGAACTGACCAACTGCATATTTACCTTCTCTCGCTTTGTTTAGCATTTCCTTTGCCGAAACTAACATAAATATTTTACCTCCAAATTTAATATAACAAAGCTATTATACCTTATTTTTCATAAAAATGCAACTAGCGGTTTGGCGGGCAACATAATTTGACAAATTATTCATTTTAATTTATAATAAACACGAGAGTACTGTACATGAACGGTAGGCGGTTTTCTCCCCGAAAAGGGGGTGGTAACAATGATAAGTTTCTCGGAACTGTTTTTCTATACGAGTGTTATCATAAGTGTTATCACACTGTGTTACGAAATTTTTTGTAACAAAAAGTAAGAAATCTTTTTATTACATAAATAAAAAGAACAACCGCCACTCATCCAAAGTTCGGTTGTTCATCAACTAAACAAAGGGAGAAACACCGCCAAGGCAATTAATTGCCCATGTGCAGTATTCTCTTTTTACATCTATATTATAACATATGATTTTCATTTGTCAAGCATTTAGATGCAAGAATTTTCGAGCTAAAAAGCAAGAATAATCTTTCCACAAAGTAAAATTCCGCCGTTGTGAAGACTATAACATTTATTAAACTATTCAAAGGCGGAAGAGCATCCGGCGTCACGCCGGCTAATTACCGAATGAAATTCCAATATCCCTTGCAGTTTTTATAAGCTGGTCGTCAACAGGAACAAACTTTGTTTTGCCTGCGACATCTTCGAGCTTGTTTTCAGTAACTATGTTATTCTTCATTGCGACCGCATAGCCATACTTGTCCTGTTCTATAAGATTAGCAGCATGACAGCCGAACTTTGTTGCCAAAACTCTGTCATAAGCGGACGGACTTCCCCCTCTCAGCATATGACCCGGAACGCAGACTCTTGTTTCAAAGCCTGTGTTCTGCTCGATAGCTTTGGCAATTCTGTTTGTAGCGGTAGTTTCTCCTGCCTCTGCTCTTCTTCTTGCACGTTCTTTTTTCTTTAGCTTTGCTTCGTCCTCGTCGAAAGCTCCTTCGGCAACAGCTAAGATTGAAAAAGCACTTCCTCTTTTTGCGCGCTTTTCAACCGCCTTGCAGATTTTCTTTATATCAAATGGGATCTCGGGTATGACAATTATGTCAGCACCTCCTGCTATTCCCGAATAAAGCGTAAGCCAGCCAGCTTTGTTTCCCATAATTTCAACAACTAAGGTTCTTCCGTGAGAGTTCGCCGTTGTGTGAAGTCTGTCTATAACGTCGGTGGCAATGTCAACGGCAGAGTGAAAGCCAAAGGTTACGTCTGTTCCCCAGATGTCGTTGTCAATGGTTTTCGGGAGCCCTATTACGTTAAGCCCCTCGTTCGAGAGAAGATTTGCCGTCTTATGAGTTCCGTTTCCGCCAAGTGTTAAAAGACAGTCAAGCTTTTGCTTTTTGTAGGTCTGTTTCATTGACTTTACTTTGTTTACGTTGTCTTCTTCAATGACCTGCATCATCTTGTATGGCGTTCTTTTCGTTCCGAAAATAGTTCCGCCCTGAGTGAGAATGCCCGAAAAATCTGACGGCGACATCAGTCTGCACTGGTTATTTATAAGCCCTGAATATCCGTCCTGAATACCTATAATTTCAACGCCGTCTGTGCCAAATTTCTGGTAACAAGCCTTTGCAACGCCTCTGATAGTTGCATTAAGACCCGGACAGTCTCCTCCGCTAGTTAAAATACCTACTCGTCTTGCCATAATACTTCACCTTTATTCAAATTCTTTAGATAATTATAGCATAATAAATTATCAAAAACAAGAATAATACAAATAATTATATAAACATTCTAATATGTATAGTATTATAGCCTTTATCTTTTGGGAGTGACTAAGTTGTTTAAAGTTATTTCTGTAAAAAAAATATTAAAAATGCTGTCTTTGTTTATTACGGGAGCGGTGTTGGTTTCGGTTTTGGTTTATGCCTGTTCTGCCTTTGCAGAAAGCATAAGAGGCGTAAAGCTTCCTATTATAATGTATCATTCGATATTAAAGGACGAGAGCAAGCAGGGGGATTATGTTCTTTCGCCTTTGGAGCTTGAAAGCGATATGCTCTATTTAAAAGAACACGGCTACACACCGATATTCTGTCAGGATCTCATTTCTTATGTGTATTCAGGTAAGGAGCTTCCCGAAAAGCCGGTCATTCTGAGTTTTGACGACGGCTGTTATAATAATATGTATTACGTTCTGCCGCTGCTGTCGAAGTACAATATGAAAGCTGTTTTTGCGGTAGTGGGGGCGTTCTGTGATAAGGCAACGGCAGAAAACGACCCTAACCCTAATTACTCGTATATGTCATGGAAAGACTGCAAGGACGCTTACACCAGCGGACGTGTGGAAATAGCCTGCCACTCGGATAATTTTCACACAATGGCAAAAAGGGTAGGCTCTAAGAGAATGGGAAATGAAAGCTACGACGATTACCGTTCGGCATTTATGTCAGACACGCTCAGCTTTATGGATAAGATAAAAGCAAACTGCGAAATAGTTCCTAATACATACGTTTACCCATACGGTGCTATTACCGACGACAGCACGCAGTTTGTTAAGGCATGCGGATTCAAGGTGAGCTTTGGCGTCGAGGAAAAAATGAATTATATATCAAAAGACGAGGGTTGTCTTTACCGTCTTAACCGATACAACCGAGCCAGCGGGATTTCGACTGAGAATTTTATGAAAAAGGCTCTTGATGAATGAGGTGGGAAAAGTATTTTCTTTTATTAACGCGAGAATATAATAAAAATCGCATACTAATTCAGTACGCGATTTGGATGCAGCGTCATCGCTGTATAGTAATATAAAGTGCTTTATATTAATGCGAGTAAAAATAAAGGTTCACACACAAACTAGTGCGTGAACCGTCTACGGCGACATAGTGTGGATTTTTAAGTATGTACTTTATATTAATGCGAGAATATAATAAAAATTGCATACTAATTCAGTACGCGATTGTATGCAGCGTCATCGCTGTATAGTAATATAAAGTGCTTGATATTAATGCGATCAAAAATAAAAGTTCACGCACAAACCAGTGGGTGAACTGTCTACGGCGACATAGTGTAGATTTTTAAGTATGTACTATTAACGCAAGAATATAATAAAAATCACATACTATTTTCAGTACGCGATTGGATGCAGCGTCATTGCTATATAATAAAACAGTGCTCGATATTAATGCGAGTAAAAATAAAAGTTCACGCACAAACCAGTGCGTGAACCGTCTACGGCGACATAGTGTAGATTTTTAAGTATGTACTATTAACGCGAGAATATAATAAAAATCGCATACTAATTCAGTACGCGATTTGGATGCAACGTCATCGTTGCTGGCGGAGAGAGTGGGATTCGAACCCACGGTACCTGACGGTACGACGGTTTTCAAGACCGTTCCGTTATGACCACTTCGGTATCTCTCCGTAAATCATATGCTTCAATAAAACAGCTTTATCATTTTATCATATGAAAATATTCTTGTCAAGCGTTTTTTATAAGAAATTTTTTTCTTAAATATTGACAGGCTGAATACCAAATGATATAATAAAAAAGTAAATTAAATATTTGAACCGGGGGGCTTGTTTGGCAGGCTGAGATAAAGTAATCTAACTTTGACCCGTTTAACCTGATTTGGATAATGCCAACGTAGGAAAGTTTTTAAAGCAGAGGTGTGCCGATTTAGGTGTGCCTTTTTTGTTTTTGGTTTTGAATTGCAAAGCGGTTAGCTTCAAATATTGATTTAAAATATTTTAAAAGGAGCGTGTTTATATGAAGAACACAAAAACTATCAAGCTAGTCGAGGGGGCGGTAATGGTTGCGCTTGCCGTTGTATTGAGCTTCGTGAAAATCATCGAATTTCCGTGGGGAGGTTCGGTTACACTGCTTTCAATGCTTCCTATAGTAATTTACAGCATCCGCAACGGTGTAAAATGGGGTATGTTAGTTTCAGTAGTGTATGCTTTGCTTCAAATGTTCATTGACTTAGGCAAGGTCGTAAGCTGGGGACTAACCGCATCGGCACTTATCGGAACATTGGTTTTTGACTATATCATTGCGTTTTCTGCTTTAGGTCTTGCAGGAATTTTCAGAAGCAAGCGAATTTTAGGCGACATTTCAGGAATAGTTTTAGCAGTATTTTTGAGATATGTATCTCACGTTGTGAGCGGAGCAGTAATTTTTCACTCAGCGGGAAAAATATGGGAAAGCTTTGCAACAGATAATTCGTGGATTTACAGTCTACTTTATAACGGAGCATATATGCTTCCTGAAATGATATTTACCGTAATAGGCGCAGTAATACTATTGGCTGTTCCTCAGACTAAAAAGTTGATAGTAAAAGAATAATTTAATTACATATGAAAGCCTCCGCCATCGGAGGCTTTTGTTTTACGTTCAATTAATCTTCTGTCTCTTCAATTATACTGCTTATCTGCTGTTCAACATAGCTGTTGTCTAAATTGATTATTGCAGTAAAACGGCTGTCGAATTCTTTAATTTTCCTTTTTATGTTAGAAATAATTTCTCTCTCCTGCTCGGGCGAAGTCTCAAGGTCAATAACTAGATCAAATATGACCTTTGTTTCTTTATCGCTTTCGGCGATCCTGAAATCGTGTATCGAAAAGTCAGGACTTTCCTCTCTTACTATCGACTTCACCGCTTCTTTAAGACGCAGTGCCTTCTCGTTGCTGACCGAAACAGGATCCATATGAATCACAAGGTCTATGCCCAGCTCGCTTTTTACCTTCTTTTCAAGCGAGTCTATTGTTTCGTGAATTGCAACTATGTCGTCGTTGTCGGGTATTTCTGCGTGAACAGAGGCAAATACTCTGTTCGGCCCGTAGTCGTGAACTATGAGATCGTGAATACCAATAATGCCGTTTGCACTAGTGAGAATGTCATATATGCTTTTTATTGTTTGTCTGTCGGGAGCAGAGCCTAGCAGAAGCCCTACCGTTTCTTTTGCTGTTTTTAAGCCGTTGATTACTATTATGACTGATACGATTATGCCGATTATTCCGTCGAATGGAAGTTTTGTAAAAAAAGAACCTATGATAGTTGCTAAAATAACTGCCGAAGTCGAAAAAACATCGTTTAAGCTGTCTTTTGAGCTTGCAATAAGAACGCTTGAGTTGATTTGTCTGCCTGCGTATTTGCAGCTGAAATACATCCACAGCTTTATCAAAACTGAAATGACAAGTAAAATAATAAGAGCAATATTAAAATTCACAGTATCCGGGTATCTTATTTTTTCGATAGATGACTGGAATAGCTTCAACCCTACCAGCAAAATCAAAAACGAAATAATCAGAGACGATATGTATTCAACACGTCCATGACCGAAGGGGTGTTCAGCGTCGGGCTTTTTGTTTGACAGCTTAGCTCCGATAATTGCAACAATGCCTGAGCCTGTGTCGGAAAGATTGTTAAAAGCGTCGCCCATAATTGCTATGCTGTTCATAGCTATGCCGATAAACAGCTTCATCAGAAATAAAATAATATTGCAAAAAAGACCCGCCGTTCCGCAAAGGATAGTGTAGGATTCTCTGACCTTTTTGTCATTGACGTTTTTGTAATTCTTGATAAACTTTCTTATCAGCAGCTTTATCATACAATCACCGGTTTACTTTTTTTGTATAGTTATATTATAGTATATCACAATTATTGAAAAATGAAACAGCGAATTTTATCAGATAATTAAATAGTATCTGCGTTTTATGTTACTATGGATATAAAAATTAAAAAACAAGAGACAAATTCTCTTCGCCGCAATGCGAACGAGTTAAAGGAGAATTTGCCTCTTGCTAAAAACAATATATCAC
Source organism: uncultured Clostridia bacterium (assembly GCA_947627045.1). Lineage (GTDB taxonomy): Bacteria > Bacillota > Clostridia > Oscillospirales > Ruminococcaceae > UMGS1601. The sequence goes on along the minus strand of CANQUM010000002.1, from coordinate 66,918 downwards.
ATAAAGATAATATTGTCAAGAAAAAGGGAATAGTATATTCTAAAATTAAAATAGCAGATAAAGTTCCAAGAACGGACCGAAGTGCATTCAAGTCAATAACTTTATCTGCCAATAACAATATATTATAAAAAGATAATTTTGTCAACAAACGAGAAAAAATAAAAAGAACCAATGATTGGTTGAAACTTAATAGGCTCCAATTGCCGTTAGTCAACCAATCTAGTTCTAATAATATTATATCACATAAAAATAATATTGTCAATAAAAAGAGAACAAAATATTCATAAAATTAAAATAGCAGATAAAGTTTCGAGAACGGACCGAAGTGCATTCAAGTCAATAACTTCATCTGCCAATAACAATATATCATACAACGACAATATTGTCAATAAATAAGTAAAATATTTTTCATGTTCATAACTTAAAAAATAAAAAAGCAAGAGACAAATTCGCCACGCCGCACTGCGAACGAGTTAAATAAAATGAATTTGCCTCTTGCTAAAAACAATATATCACATAAAAATAATATTGTCAATAAAAAGAGAACAAAATATTCATAAAATTAAAATGGCAGATGATGTTATCGAATTGGGATTAAAAAATCGCAATAAGTCATTAACTTCATCTGCCAACAACAGCATATCATAAAAAGATAATTTTGTCAACAAACGAGAAAAAATAAAAAGAACCAATGATTGGTTGAAACTTAATAGGCTCCAATTGCCGTTAGTCAACCAATCTGGTTCTAATAACAGTATATCACATAAAAATAATATTGTCAATAAAAAGGAAACAGTATATTCTAAAATTAAAATGACAGATGAAGTTACCAAATTGGGATTAAAAAATCGCAATAAGTCATTAACTTCACCTGCCAATAACAATATATCATAAAAAGATAATTTTGTCAACAAACAAGAAAAAATAAAAAGAACCAATGATTGGTTGGGCATTAATAAGCTCCGATTGCCGTTAACCAACCAATCTGGTTCTAATAGCAGTATATCACAAAATAATGATATTGTCAATAAAAAGGGAATAGTATATTCTAAAATTAAAATGACAGATGAAGTCGCCAAATTGGGATTAAAAAATCGCAATAAGTCATTAACTTCATCTGCCAACAACAGCATATCATAAAAAGATAATTTTGTCAACAAATAAAAAAGGAACTACAGCCTTATTGAATGAAACCCGGCTCCAATTGCCTTCGACATTCAATAAGGGTAGCTCTTTTAATAGTATTATATCAAATGATGATATAGATGTCAATAATAATAAATAGGTATACATAAATTCAAATAAAAAAAGAACTGCATACTTATCGAAAGAGTTTGGGCTCCAATTGCCTTTATCTTTCGATAAGAGCGGTTCTCTTAATAATATTATATCAAAAGATGATATAGATGTCAATATATATACGAAGAAATTTTGAAAAGGATAAAAAATACTCTATAGGGACAAGGCAAATTTGCAAGCAATGAAAGCGTAAGAGAATTTTTTCAGCGGTGAGAGGTTGCACAATAATGTGCAACTTTTTCTTTTTATGGTGTAATATTGAAAGGAGGATAGATATATGTCAATCAACTATAAAAAATCGCTGGGTAAACGATTAGCTGACTTTAACAGCAGGTTTTATAAACCGCCGATAAACAACGCATCAAGAGGTCAGTGTGTTTGGTATACGCAAGGCAGAGCCTATGAAAAGAAAGGCGTTTATATCGGTGCAAGAGGCAATGCCAAAGAAGTTTATCAAAGCTGCAAAAATTCAGGCTTTCAGGTGTCAAAGTACCCTAAGCCTAATTCTATAGCTTGTTTTAGCGGTGGTACATACGGTCATGTTAAGTACGTTGAGTATGTAATTGCCGATACGGTCTATTATACAGAGGCTAATTCAAATGCTGATAATATAATATCAGCTGATGACGGCGTTTTGAAAAAGATGTCATTGTCTGACTGGATGAAACAGCCTAATTTGCAAGGCCACGTTGCGGTTAAGAAAGAAAAGCTGATAACCTTTGAGGTCGTGACGCCAAAAGGTAAGATCGGGCTGTATAAGTCAAGTAATATTAACAGAAAAAACAAGGTCAAAAATATAAAGGCAGACAATATCAAGGCTGTTGCCGGAAGCGGCAGAATAAAAGACGGCAGAGACATTGTAAAGGTTTTGTATGATAATCGTTATTACTGGTCGATAAGGGTAAATAAATCAGGAGTAAGACAGCTTAAAAGAAAAGATAAATAAATTTGCCGTTTTTCTTGACATTATATGATAGCAGATGTATAATTGTATTATTGAGATAATACAGTTTATCAATTTAAAGGTCTTTTAAGGGGAAATAAAATGATCAAAAAGCTAAAAAGTTACAAAACAGACGCAATATGTATAGGAATATTAGTGTTTATATATCTGGCAATAGTTCTTATAATAACCAGATTCAAATTTGCATACGGCTCTACTACAGATTGGAACAATCAGCACTATGTTTTCGCAGAGTATTTCAGAAATCTGTTCTATGAAACAAAAAATTTCTTTCCAAGCTTTGCTCCGCATATAGGTGCAGGTCAGAATATATATAACTTTTCATATTACGGTCTGTTTAATCCGCTGATACTGCCGAGTTATTTATTGCCGTTTGTATCAATGGCATCTTATATTCAGACTGTAAGTATTATTTGTACTCTTGTATCTGTTATAATGTTTTACTTTTGGATAAAAAAACGCTATGAAATCAAAATTGCTTTTTTTATTAGCTGTTTGTTTTTACTGGCGTCGCCGATTATTTTTCACAGCCATAGGCATATAATGTTTGTCTGGTATTTTCCTTTCTTAATAGGAGCATTGTTCTGCTGCGACAGGTTTTTTGAAAAGAAAAACCGTGCAGGACTCATCTTTTGCTTAACTATGATAATGCTGACAAGCTACTATTTCAGTGTGGGAAGTTATCTTACTGTTTTTGTCTATATTACGGCTGTTTATTTGAATAAAAATTCCGCATTCAGGATAAAAGAGTATGTTAAAACAGTTGTGAATTTGGGAATATGTATGCTTGTATCGGTTATGATCTCGGCGGTATTGTGGCTGCCGACATTAAATGCAATTATGCAGGGCAGAGCCGAGACGAACACAAATGTTTCTTTGAAGGATATTTTAATTCCGACGCTTGATTATGACGTTGTTTTATATGATTTTTATTCTTTAGGGCTGACTTTAATTTCTCTTATGGCAATTGTTTTTGCAGTGTTAAGAAAAAATAAAGGCTATAGGTTTATAGGAATTGTACTGTCAGCCTTTGTGGTGTTTAAGATTTTACCCTTCGTAATGAACGGCTTTATGTATAGCGAAAACAAAGCAATAATTCCGCTTATACCTATTGCTTTGCTGCTGACTGCCGAATTTGTCAAAGCAGTTTTTGATAGAAATATTTCAATGCGTTTTTGGGTTCTGATGAATTTAGGAATAGTTTTAGGCGGCGCTATATATTTGCTTATCAATGAGGAAAACAGTATTTTACTGCCTTTGATAATTGATATTGTCTTTTTAAATGCAGCATTTTTAATTTACTATAAAAAAGGGAATTCTACAGCGTTTATTTCAATTATTTCTATAGCTGTGTTTGCTCTTTGTCTGACATTTAATTCTTATGACACTCTCAGCCTTAAAAAAGACGTCGTAAAGGTGGATAAAGAATATTCCAAAGAGATTGACAGTACAAATTTTTCAAAAAACGACAAAAGCGTATACCGTGTTTCTCTGTTTGCTGACGAGAGTGAGACTATTAACAAGGTCTACGGTGAAAATTATTACCAGACAACGGTATATTCATCGCTTCAGAGCCAGCTGTATAATCATTTTTATTATGATGAGTTCCAAAATGAAATGCCGCACAGGATCTCTGCAATGATCTCTGAAACTATGAATTCCTTTTTCTGCTCTTTTATTGGGAATAGGTATTTATTTGTAGATAACAAAACGCTTTCAAAAAAACGTGTATCTGTTCCAAACGGATATAAAGAGGTCAAAAGAGAAAAAAATATAACTCTGTTTGTGAATGAGAATGTTATGCCTCTTGGTTATGCGTCATCAAATCTTATAAGCTGTGAGCAGTATGACAAACTCGCTTATCCTTACAATATGAAGGCACTGATGGATTATATTGCCGTCGATGAAAAATTATCAGACGTTCCAATAGATGGTGTTGAAGACAAGGGCGTTGATTTGGCAAACGAGCTCTTTGCGGAGCTTCCTGAAAATATAAGGTATGACAAACAGGAAAATACCGTTTATGTTAATACCTTTGAAAAAAATAATCGGCATTTTAAAACATCAGGCACAAAAAATGCTTATGATTCTGACAAATGCGTTGTAAATCTTAAAAATCCCATAAATGACTATCTTATTATCACTTGCAATGCCGATAATAAAATTTCGAAAGAACCTACCGACATTTATATGACGATAAACGGTATAAAAAACAAACTTACAGAGCCTGAGTGGAAGTATTATAACAATAATAACAGCTTTTGTTTTGTTTTGTCATCAAACGAGCCTATAGAAAGTATTACACTTAATTTTTCAAGGGGTGAATACAAGCTGTCTGACTGGAGGTTCTATACTGTTAAAAAGAGCGAGCTTGAGGGCTTGAAAAACGATATTGATGAGTTTATAATAAATAAGTCAAAAACCAAAGGCGATGTTTTCCAGGGAACGATAAATGTTAAAAATGACAACAGTTATTTTAAGCTGTCAGTTCCGTATGACAAGGGCTTCAGCGCTTATGTTGACGGGAAAAAGACGGATATTGAAACAGTCGATAAAGCGTTTATCGGTTTTGAGATTTCAAAAGGGAAACATAATATTAAAATAGTATATAAAGCTCCGCTTTTGAAAGAAGCGAAAATAATTTCGCTTTTGGGAGTTTTGATATTCGCTTTCATATTGTCAGTACAAATATTAAAAAAACGTTTTTATTTTAGGTTAAGTAAAAAATATAATAAACGGCAAAGTAATTAAAATAATAATTGCGAAAGTATAAATTAAGGAGATTTAACTGACAATGAACAGTTCATTAAAAACAATCAAAAGCTGGTGTTTATTAAAAAGACTGGCAGTTATTATAACCACTGTAATTGTATTGTTTATACTATTATCAGGTGTGTATTGGGAGAATAGAGTCGGTAAAAGCTATTATGATAAAGATATTCTTGGAAGCATTAACACTTCAAGTGTAGATAAACTTATGATAGTTGCTCATCCAGATGATGAAACTATTTGGGGCGGAGGTCATTTGGAAGAAGGAGGATATTTAGTGGTATGCTTTACTGACGGTTATAACAATGTCAGAAAAGATGAGTTTATTAATGCTGTTACTTCTTTAAACAACTCCAACATTCCAATCATATTGGATTTTCCGGATAAGACATTCCGCAAAAGAGATAATTGGTACGGAATTAAGTATAAGGTATTTAAAACTGTCGATAATTTTCTGGAAATGCAGGACTGGAATTTGATAGTTACTCACAATAAAGACGGAGAATACGGTCATATTCATCATAAGGCAATCAGTGAGATAGTAAGCAACGAGTGTGAGAAACTAGGAAAACAAAATGTTCTTTATTATTTCGGCAAATATCACAGTAGGAAGAAAATACCTAAGTTTGAAAGTAAAATGACGCCGTTAGATGATAAATTATATAATAAAAAGATAGAAGTTTGTAAAATGTTTTCGTCCCAGCAATGGGTAATTGACGGCTTGTATCATATGTTGAAATATGAAAATTGGACTCAATATAATGGTCAATAATTCGGAGATAGTTTAAATGACGGATAAAGAGAATTTACATTCAGGTGATTCAAAAGAGAAAAGCAAGATCCAGTTAATTTTGATAAGGACTGGTGTTGTTGTATTATGTGCAACGGTGTGCTGTGCTTTGTGGGGAAGCGCTTTTCCCTGCGTTAAAATAGGCTACAGGCTTTTTGGTATAGAAAGCAGTGATACGTTTTCTCAAATTCTATTTGCAGGGATTAGATTTTTTATTGCGGGCGTTTTTACGGTTCTTTTGGGAAGTGTCATTGAAAAAAGACCGCTTCTTCCAAGTAAAAATTCAGCAGGCAAAATAGTTATGCTTTCTTTGTTTCAGACGATAATTCAGTATTTGTTTTTCTATATCGGTCTTTCGCATACCACAGGGGTCAAGGCGTCTGTTCTCGATGGAGCAAGCGTATTTATCGCTCTTTTTGTTTCGTGTATGGTGTTTAAACTTGAAAGGTTAAGTGCTGCAAAAATATTTGGAAGTCTTATAGGCTTTATTGGAGTGATACTTATAAACCTCACAGGTCTTGACTTTCAGTTTAAACTTACAGGCGAAGGCTTTATTCTGCTTTCTGCAATCGGATATGCTCTTTCTTCTGTGCTTATGAAAAGGTATTCATCAAGTACAAGCCCGATCCTTTTAAGCGGCTGGCAGTTTATGTTCGGCGGAGCGGTTATGACAATTGTAGGACTGGTCTTTGGCGGAACGTTAAAAATTAATTCCACTAAGGCAGTGATTATGCTTTTATATCTTGCTTTTCTTTCGGCAGCTGCATATAGTCTTTGGTCTGTGCTTTTGAAGTATAATCCTGTTTCTAAGGTAACAGTTTTCGGATTTCTGAATCCTGTGTTCGGTTCGGTTTTCTCGCTTATTTTTCTTGCCGAAAGCGAGACTTTCGGTGTTTCGGCTTTTATTTCTATGATCTTAGTCAGCGCCGGAATTTATATAGTAAACCGCAGAGACACAGTGAGAAAACAGAAAAAGTATTCATAATATTCTGAAAGAGGTTATATTTATGAATAAAGTCAACTATGAGTATAAGAATTTCAAGATAGGCGGCGGAGGCTTTGTAACAGGCTTTGTTTTTCATAATAAAATACCAGACATTCTTTACGCAAGAACTGATATAGGCGGAGTTTATAGGTTCGATTTTGAAAACATCAGGTGGGTCTCTCTTATTGACAGCGTTACGTCGATAGAGCCAAATCAGTGCTATCCCTTGTCCATTGCGTTAGACGAAAACGACGGTAATGTTCTTTACATAGCCTGCGGAGATCATAAAAAAGGCGAGCTTTGCATAAGTCATAATAAGGGTGAGAGCTTTGAAATAAAATCAATTCCGTGCGGTATTCACGGAAATTGCATGGGCAGAGCAACAGGCGAAAGGTTAATAAAAATCGGGAATGATTTGTTTTTTGCCTCTCAATCGTCTGGTCTTTTGCGGTCAAGAAACGAGGGCGAAAGCTGGGATAAGCTGAATGTAAACGGCGAAACTAATCTGACATTTGTAAACGCTGTTCAGTCGGGCGAGAACCGCACGGTTTTCGTAGGTGCAAGCGGAGGAGAGAATATCTCTGATAAGGACGGTCAAAAATTCAGAGGACATTCGCTTTACGCCTCATATGATAACGGAGAGAGCTTTTTTAAAGTTGCTCAGCCAGAGGCTGATTATTCTGCTGTTTCGGCTTTAGCGGGGTTTGTTGCCCAGAGAAGTTCTTTCGGCACTAATAAAAAAACCGGCAAGCGGTATTTTTATGTTACGTTCTGTCAAACGGGTGAGGATAAAGAGCCTTATAGATACACCTGCGATTCGGCTAAAATCGCAAGCGGAAGAATATTCAGATACGAGCTTGATAACAACGGCAGGATAATTGAAAATATGCAAAATGATATTACACCTGAAAATGTCTTAGGCGTGGGATTGAGCGGAGTGGATCTCCATGACGGAATGTTAATTCTGTCGGAAATAGGCGAGGCTCACCCTAACAGTATCTATATAAGTTTTGATAACGGCGATAGCTGGAAACAGATTCTATATGATTTAAGCGTTGGAAAAATGAATTTTATAGTGCCTTATATGAAGCCTGAATATAATTCCAACAGGCTATTGGTTCATTGGATGAGCGACATAAAAATAAATCCATTCGACCCGGATATGGCAGTGTTCAATACAGGTACGGGCGTGTTTGTATCAAATAATTTAACTGTATCTGAAAACGGCAGTACGGTCGTGTGGGAGCCTCTTTGCGAGGGTATGGAGGAAACCGTTCATATCAATGTATACAGCCCCCCTAAAGGAAATGTAAGATGTATAGATATTGTCGGCGACTTGGGAGGTTTTGCGTTTTCAAGCGTTGATGAAATTCCTGAAAACTCCTTTGCGAACGAAAACGGAGACAGATATATAACCTGTCTGAATGCTGATTTTACAGATGAGAACCCATATATCGTTGCTGCAACTCCCAGAGGCAACTGGACAGGCGAGACTGTCGGCGGAGTTATTATTTCTCACGACCAATGCAAAACCTGGAGGCACTTGGATTTTCCATATGGATTAAGTGAAAAGATAGACACACTTTGCGACAATATTAAAAAACCTAATACAGACTCAGGCTGGGTCGCTTTATCAGCGGACGGGAAAAGAATAATCTGGGCTATTGCTCAACAGCACGAATTTTTGACCGACGGCGTCGTTTATACCGACGATGAGGGAAAAACGTGGAGGAAGTCTGTTTTTGTCGGCAGCCGAGATTTTGAAAAAGATCCTGTGTCTTTATATATTTTGGCAGACAGGGTAAACCCGAATATCTTTATGGCGATAAACAAAGAGTCAACAATGTTTATAAGCGTTGATAAGGGTAAAACCTTTTATGAGTGTATTCCTAACGGGATATTTGAAGCTCCGAAAAGCAGAAGGGAGCTAAAACTTCGGCATATTGAGGTGCGTGCCGAAAGCGGAAAGGAAAAAACCCTTTGGTTATCTTTTGGTCCTGCAGGGCTTTGGCGCTTGGAATTTGACGAGATCGCTAAGAAGGTAAACTGTATTCATATTACAAAGCCGAACGAATTTACTCGCGGCGTGGGATTCGGCAAGCCTAAAGACGGCTCTGATGTGCCTGTTATTTATACGAGCGGAACTATTAATGGTAAATACGGTTATTGGAGAAGCTGCGACTACGGAGAAACCTTTGAGCTTTTAAGTAATGATGATCAGCATTTTGGAACAGTGATAAGTATTTCGGGCGATCCTAGAGAGTTCGGTACCTTTTATATTGCAACAGGCTCAAGAGGTCTATTCTGTGCAAGAGAAGTAAAATAACAGCCGTTTATAATGCTGAGACAAAAAAGATTATCACATTTTACAAAAATATCATTGCATTTTAGTGCAATATCACATTTGGTATTTCGTTGACGAAATTCTTTATAAATGGTATAATTATCTTTAGTAAACTTTTTTATTAACTGTAGCATTTTATAATTCTTTTGTGTTTTGTAAGGTGTTATAGTAATTTAGGGGGTTCATTTTATGGCAGATTATAAGATAAAATCCGTTTTTGATAAGGAGTTCAAAAAATACGGAAGGGTTATCGAGGGCTATAATCTCAGCGATGTTTTAGACGCTATGGAGAGAACACCGCTTCCGTCAGACGTTGCATATGTACCTAGCGTTCCGTCGCTAGAGGCTCTTAATATTAAAAAGGCTCTTATCGCTGAGGTCTACGGAGGACTGCCCTGTCAGGTAGGGTATTGCAACGGCAATAACTATGCACTCAATGCGCTTGAGTATCACCGTTCAAGCGAGATCAATATTGCGGCGACCGACCTTATTCTTATGCTCGGCTGGCAGCCCGATATTGAGGATGATTTTACATATGATACAAGCAAGGTAGAGATGTTCAAGGTCCCAAAGGGAGTTATGATAGAGGTTTATGCTACGACGCTTCACTATGCTCCGTGCAATGCAAACGACGGCGGTTTTAAGTGCGTTGTGGTACTTCCGAAGGATACAAATACAGACCTTGCAGGAAGCGTTGATAAGTCGATAGGAGACAACAAGCTTTTGTTTGCTAAAAATAAATGGCTTATCGGTCATGAGGAGTCGGGAGTTCAGCAAGACGGCGGATTTATCGGTCTTAAAGGCGAGAACTTAAAACTCGATAGTTAAATTCAGTTGAAAAAGCATTTTGCTTTATAATATTACTAAATATGGAGGAATAATAATGTTTGACAATATGCCAAAAGTAAAAATCGGAATTGTAGCAGTTTCAAGAGACTGCTTTCCCGAAAGCCTATCTGTTTCGAGGAGAGAAGCATTAGTTAAGGCTTACAAAGAGAAATACGGAGCAGACGATATTTATGAATGTCCTATCTGTATTGTTGAAAGCGAAATTCATATGGTTCAGGCTCTTGAGGATGTAAAGAAAAACGGATGCAACGCTCTTTGCGTTTATCTGGGCAACTTTGGTCCTGAGATTTCTGAAACTCTGCTTGCAAAGCACTTTGACGGACCTGCAATGTTCGTAGCGGCAGCAGAGGAGCGCGGCGACAACCTTTGTCAAGGCAGAGGCGACGCTTACTGCGGAATGCTCAATGCAAGCTATAATCTGAGACTAAGAAACATCAAAGCATACATACCCGAATATCCTGTAGGAACAGCAGAAGAATGTGCTGATATGATAAACGAGTTTGTTCCTGTTGCGAGGGCAATTGTAGGACTTAAAGATTTGAAAATCATTTCATTCGGACCTCGTCCGCTTAACTTTATGGCGTGTAACGCTCCTATAAAGCCTTTATTTGATTTGGGCGTTGAAATAGAGGAAAATTCAGAGCTTGATTTGTTTGAGGCTTTCAAGATGCATGACGGCGACCCAAGAATTCCCGATATCGTTAAGGACATGGAGGCAGAGCTTGGAGAGGGCAACAATAAGCCTGAGATTCTTCCAAAGCTTGCACAATATGAGCTTACTCTGTTAGACTGGATCGAAGCACACAAGGGCTACAGAAAGTACGTTGCAATAGCAGGAAAATGCTGGCCTGCATTCCAGACGCAGTTTGGATTTGTTCCGTGCTATGTAAACAGCCGTCTTACTTCAAGGGGAATTCCCGTTTCCTGTGAGGTAGATATTTACGGAGCTCTCAGCGAGTTTATCGGAACCTGTGTAAGCGACGATATAGTTACGCTTCTTGATATTAACAACACAGTTCCTTACGATATTTATGATGAAGACATCAAGGGCAAGCACGATTACACGTCTAAAGATATATTTATGGGCTTCCACTGCGGAAATACAAGCTCAAAGAAGCTCACAAGCTGTTCTATGAAGTATCAGATGATCATGGCAAGAAGTTTGCCTGAGGAGGTTACTCAGGGTACTCTTGAGGGCGATATTATCCCGGGAGACATTACATTCTTCAGACTACAAAGCACCTCTGACGGAAAGCTGCGTTCATACATAGCTCAGGGAGAGGTTCTGCCTGTTGCAACACGTTCATTCGGAGCAATCGGTATATTTGCTATCCCTGAGATGGGACGTTTCTACCGTCATGTTCTGATTGAGGGCAACTTCCCTCATCACGGTGCTGTTGCGTTCGGGCATTTTGGAAAGGCTATTTTCAGCGTGTTCAGATACTTGGGTGTCGAAGAGATAGGCTTTAATCAGCCTAAGGGAATGCTCTATAAGAGTGAGAATCCTTTTAAATAAGGTTAAGTGATAAAGACCGAGTTAAATAAAAAATCAATAAAGTAACATTAAAGCCTCCCAAAATCATAAGTTTTATTTGGAAGGCTTTTTGTTCAATAAAATAAGTTACGGAGGTAAAAATGAAAAATACAACTAAGCTTCCGGAAGGATATGAGGAAATATATAAAATTGATTTAAAAAATGACAAAAAGAAAGCGGCGTTTATATATATAATCGGATTTGTCATCGTAATACTGATGATTATTATTGGTATGATATTTGTTCCTATTACGACGTTTTTTGATTATCCAGTAATTCTTTTTATAAAATTTTTAGTTATAATTGTAGGGCTAATACTTTGTATTGTTTTGCAAAATTTATTATCTATAATAATTTTGAAGTGCTTTGCTAAAACAAAAACTAACATTGGTTTGGCTAATGGATTTTCATATGTAGGAAGCGATATTTATTTTAATAAAAAGTTTTATGTTGCCATAGGATTTGCACCTATGATAATAATTGTAGTTTTATTTTTAATAATTAATGTTATAGCAGGTATCGGATGGTTTTGGTGTATTTATATTATTCAGGTTTATTGTATTTCCAGTTCGTTTAGCCATATCTACTTAACATATAAACTCTCTAAACTGCCTAAGGATGTATTGATCAAGGATAGTGGGTTATCTATGACAGTGTATTCTCGTACTCATAATTAATATTTAAAATTCACAGAAAAATTATTTATTATGTTATTTTTTAATTAATATATTGGTTAAAAAAATCAGTATATTTAAAGCTGAAATTGAAGTATAATAATATTAGATAATTGTCGAAACAGAATTTTATATGATGCAAAAAGTAAGCTGTGTGGGATTATAAATTTGAAAAGGTTAGGAATATGAAAGATTTTTTTAAAGTATTAAATATTAAAATGCTTTCCTGTGCATTAGCGGTATTCTTGTTAATTGTATTGCTGTGCGCTTCAGCTTTGTCTGTGTTTACGGTAAGGAAAACTGTTCAGCAGCCGGCTGCAAAGAAGGTCAGTGTAAACATTACTAATAATTCAAGTGAAAATAATATTGACATAAATAGTTTTTTTAACGCAAAAATAAATTTATCATTGAAGTCGGATATAAGCGGTTTCAGCCTTGAATATACAGCTGTACCGCACAGTACTGAGTATGAAATTTTCAGAAAAATAAAGGGAGAAAAGGGCTTTACTCTGATAGGTACGACCCGAACAAATAAATTTTCAGACAAGACAACTATAACCGGTAACATTTATATTTACAAGGTAAGGGCTGTTATCAAGCAAAAGGAAGGTCAACTGTACAGCGGATACTCCAACATTGTGAAGAAAAAGTTTGTTTGGTTTGATAAAAACAAAAAAATAGTCGCACTTACCTTCGATGACGGACCGGGTAAGTATACAAAAGCAGTTTTAAATTGTTTGGATAAGTATGACGTTCACGCTACTTTTTTTGTTCTGGGAAGCCAGGTAAACAAATATAAATCGGCAATAAAAAAAGCCGATCTGTTAGGCTGTGAAATAGGAAGCCATACGTTTGACCATGTGTATTTGACGGGGTTATCTAAAAAAGGTATTAAAAGTCAGATAAATAAAACCGATAAGCGTTTAAAAGCCTTAATAGGACACGGAGCTACACTTGTGCGTCCTCCATACGGCGCTGTTAATTCAAAGGTAAAGAAAACCTTAAAAAAACCTATAATAACGTGGAATGTCGATACCCGCGACTGGGCTACATTAAGCGCTTCGAAAACATATAAAAATGTAATGAACAGTGTGAGCGACGGCGATATTATTCTTATGCACGACATTCACAAGTCTACTAAAGATGCGGTTTTGAAAATTATTCCCGCTCTTAAAAAGAAAGGGTATCAGATTGTAACAGTCTCTGAACTTGCTGAGTATAAGAAAACTAAACTCAAAAACGGCAAGGTTTACAGAGAGATCAAATAATATAAATTCATAATATCTAACTATGTAAAAAAGTCTGATGATGCAAAAATATGCATCATCAGACTTTTGTGTTTTATTCATTTTGACTATCAATAGTTTTCAGCTTTTACCTGAAAATATGACTTAGGATGTGCACATACAGGGCAAACCTCTGGTGCCTTCTTGCCGACAACAATATGTCCGCAGTTTGAACACTCCCAGATAACGTCGCCGTCTTTTGAGAATACGCAGTCGCCCTCTATATTGGCAAGCAGCTTTCTGAACCTTTCTTCGTGTGTTTTTTCAATCTCGGCAACCTTCTCAAATAAGAATGCGATTTGGTCAAAGCCTTCTTCTTTTGCGGTTTTTGCAAAGCCTGCATACATATCAGTCCACTCATAGTTTTCACCGGCAGCGGCGTCTGTAAGATTCTTTTCAGTGCCCGGCATAGTGCCGTCGTTTATCAGCTTGAACCATATTTTTGCGTGTGCCTTTTCGTTATTTGCGGTTTCCTCAAACAGCTTTCCGATTTGTACATATCCGTCGGATTTAGCCTTCTTTGCGTAGTAGCCGTACTTTGTGTAAGCCTGTGATTCGCCTGCAAATGCGGCAAATAAATTTGCCTCTGTTTTTGTGCCTTTTAATTTCTTTGAATCGCTCATAAATTTTCCTCCTAAAAATTTTATTAACAAATCGGTTTTACCCGATAGCGTTACATTTAATTATTGGCTGTTGTAGGTGAAATAAACATTATAGATAATGCCTAAAGCCTTTTTCGTGCGTGATTTATCAATTCGTCTTTGTTGTTTGAAAGCTTGTTGTCTATTACTAAATTTAGAATTTCATTCAGCATCTTTCCAATATCTTTGCCTTTAAATCCAAGATTGATAAGGTCGTTTCCGTTTAGAGCAAGCTCTTTCAGGCTAAGCGGTAAGTCTGATTTTATTATTTCTTCTCCAATGTTATTTACACTTTTAATATTGTTCAGCTTTTCATTTCTCATATAGTTTGACTGTGCTAATGTGTCGGCAGTTCGTATTTTAACATAGTCTCTGAAAAAATCTTTGCCGTGTCTTGAAATAAATTTTTTGACACTTTTTTCGCTTGCCGGAAATCTATTATCGTGCTGAACAATAAGTGAACAGATGTATTTGGTTTCTTTTTTTGAAAACCTGAGACGCTTTAGTATTTTTTCAGCGATTTGTTCGCCAACATATTGGTGGGTCTTGAAATGGGAAATTCCCTGCGTGTCTGTTGTCAGCGTACTCGGTTTTCCTATATCGTGAAGCAGCATTGTCATTCGCAGATGAGGCAGAGGTTCAATATTAGCAACTGAGTGAGCAGTATGCTCATAAACATTATAGCAATGGTGGGGCGTGTTCTGAGGCGTTGAATAGCACTTTCTAAGTTCGGGTATTATAAAGAAAATGACCTCTTTATAATCACATAAAACAGACAGAACGCCGTTTCCGCTAAGAAGCTTTAAAAGCTCGCTGCGAATACGTTCAGCAGAAATAAATTCAAGCAGATCTAATTTTTCATACAACGCAGATTTGGTATTAGATTCAATTGAAAAATCAAGTGTTGACGCAAACCTTGCGGCACGGAGAATTCTCAAAGCGTCCTCTTCAAAACGCATTTTAGGCTCACCTACACATCTGATGATTGCGTTTTGTATGTCGTTAAGTCCGCCAAAATAGTCTATAAGACCTGTTCTTTTGCTGTATGCAAGCGAGTTTATTGTAAAATCCCGTCTTGAGAGATCCTCTTTAAGATTTGTAACGTATTCAACATTTAGAGGATGACGGTGATCTGTATAATTTGCGTCTTTTCTGAAAGCCGTTATCTCAATAGGCATACTGTCAACTATAACAGTAACAGTTCCGTGCTTTAAGCCTGTATCAATTATCTTATATTCTGAGAAAATTTCTTTAAGTTTTTCGGGTTTACAGCTTGTACATATGTCCCAGTCGGCAGGCTCTTTTTCCATAAGAGAATCACGAACGCAGCCGCCTACGCAGTATGCCTCATAATCATACGCTTCAAGAATTTCAATGGCTTTCTCTGCCTGTTTTGGAATTTTGATTTTATTTTTGTGTTCATATTTCATTTTGTACATTCCCGCTCTGACTGATTTTTTCTGAATGTTAAAATTATAAATACAGTTATGAGTATTATGCAGCAGAACCAAATACAATTATAACCGATGATTTTTGACAAAACAGTTCCGATACAAGCACCCAGCATAAAAAGCAGAATTATTCCCATATATTTTAAACAACTGAATAGTGTCTGCTTGTTTTTGTGGTGAGTGTATTTATAAAGATTTTCAAAGCAGTTTCTAAGATTTCCCGTGCACATTGTTGAAGCATAAGGTATACCGTCAATTTTTCTAAAGCTGTTTACTTGTATTGAACATATAAAAGATATTGTTACGTTTACTATCCACGGAGAAACGCTTAAAGGTATAAAACCTACTGTAAAAAGCAGTACTGTTTCAATTAGTATAACAAATTGTTCGCACTTTATCAACGTATTGTTATTAAAGCTCGATTTTAGAATTTCTGTTATGTATACTCCGAAGGCAAAGGCAAATATGGGAATCAAATAAAGACCTGCCTTATTATAGGCTCCTTTTGCGATGTTTACAGCCAGCAGAACTATATTTCCTGTCTGGGCGTTTGCGAATACTCCGCCTCTCAGAATATATGTATAAGCGTCTAAAAAGCCGCCGACTATTGCTAAAAGTCCGCCTGTTATAAATAATTCTTCAGATGAAATTTTCTCTTTTCTTTTGTCTGACATTGGTTATATCACATTCCTTAACAATCGTAATTATTATATTAAAAGCCAAGTAAATATTTTATCTTATTATGTTAAAAATAATTTGTATGATATACAAAAATAAAATTAAAATATTTTTAAAACGAATATACCTGCCGTGCATATCCGCTGTAATAATGGGGCTTTTGCAAACTTGCCTTGATATTCCGCTTCTGTGTTTTGTAGGGCTTGTTCCGCTGTGTATAAGCGTTATCAACGAGCATAGCTTTTCGGTGTATATTAAAAAGTTCTCTGCTTTTGCAGTTTTATATAATATAATTAATTTCAGCTTTTTGCTGAAAATAGTGGATCTGCTTAGCGTACCAAAAGCCGTCGGAATAACCTCTGCGGTATTGGCAGTTTTGTTGGTGTCAGGCTTTGTATCTTTGATTTTTGTTTTAATAATGTCGGTATTTCAGAAAATTACAAAGGGCAGAGTTATTGATTCTTTTTCATTCGCATTTTTGTTTGTGTTCGGCGAATATTTAATGGAAATAATTTCGTTTGTTTCTTTTCCCTGGTCAAGAATTGAGCTTTCCTGTATCAGCTTTACGCCATTTATGCAAATAGCCTCCTTGTTCGGGGGAAGGTTTGCAGGAGTAATAATCGTTTCAATAAACGCACTTATCGCAGTAGGGATAAAGTCTGCAGCTTATAATAAAAAGACCTTTACTTCTTTTGCTTCGGCGCTGATTATTTATCTTTTGGTGTTTAGTTTCGGAATGTTTAAAATAAATTCTGATTTTAAAACAAATGAATATGGGAAAAATATTAACATACTTATTGCTCAGGGATCGGTTATGGGAGTTGAAAAATGGTCTATATCCAAAAACAAAGTTTTTTTTGAGTATGATGAGATTTTAAAAAGCGTTGATTTGAATAAAGTTGATCTAGCTGTTATGCCTGAAACAGCCCTGTGCGAAAATATAAATGAAAGCAATGTTGCGTCTTATCTAAAAAGCATTTCAAAAAGCACTGATACGATAATTGCAACGGGCAGCTTCTATTACGACAGAGCGAACGATAAACGGTATAACACTCTTTCGTATATAGACCCGAATACAGATGAGGTTTTATCATATTTTAAACAGCGTCTTGTTCCGTTCGGGGAGTATGTTCCGTTTGGAAAGCTGATCACAAACAAGAACAGTCTTGAGCCGGGAAATGACAGCACGCCATTGAATACATCGCTCGGAAAAATGACATCTGTTGTGTGTGTTGAATCTATATATTCTTCAATTTCAAGAAAACAGGTCAAAGACGGCGGTCAAATCATACTGGTAAGCACAAATGATTCGTGGTTTGAAAACACTTCTGCAAGAGAACAGCACTTTCGACATTCAAGGCTGAGAGCCATTGAAAACGGAAGATATGTTTTAAGAGCCGCCAACTGCGGTATCTCAGCTGTTATAACGCCCTGCGGAGAGATTACCGACTTAATAACTGACAGCGGAAGCGGAAAAATTTTGTCAAAAGCGAGTTTGATTTCAAAGCGTACGCTGTATTCAATTACAGGAGAGCTTTTTTGGTATATTTCGCTGATTATAATACTGTTTGGAATAAATAAAATGATAAAGCAGAAGTGTAATTATAAATTCCTAAGCAGGGTTTAAAATAAAGCCTTATTTAATTAATAATATCACATAGTAATTAAAAAATCTATCCCTTTGTATAATTATTAAAAAATGAGCAATAATATCTACAAGTTCCTCAGAGGGCTTTAAAAGGCATTGCAATGACGCAATGCTTAAATGGCGAAGACTTGAAATTCTCAAACTATTTGGTATTACATTTTGTCTTTTTCAGGTATTTCGTTTAATAAAAAACGGTCATAGCGTGAGAAGTATATTCACGCAGGATTTGTGTTTTAAAGCAGACGTTATTGATCTATAATAAGATAAGTTTGAATCCGCTTTGGCACAAAACCATTAAGAAATGGAGGATTTATATGAAGAAGTTTATTGCAATGGGCTTAAGTCTTGTAGTATGTGCAATGATGCTTGCAGGCTGCGGGGACAACAAGAATAATGATGAGAAGGCTTCAAGCAATGACACAACAACTACAACAGAATCAGAAACTACAACTACGACCGAAAGAGACACAGACAGCACTGACACTTCAAGATCAGATGATCTTGAAAGTGATGCAGACGATTTAGGAGATGACGTAAAGGAAGGCGTTAACGACGCAATGGACGGCGCTTCGGATGCGGTTTCTGATGTGGTAAGATAATATTGAAGAATGATCTTCGCATATCATTACAAAGCAGATGACCCGTTTAATTCGCAGTTTTTATGCAACGGCGCATAAGGACTGCGAATTTTTTTTGAAAAAGCCTTGAAATTTGGATTTTTTTGTGCTATACTTTTTACATTGATTTTATTGGAGGAATAAATTATGACTAAAGTTGAAATTATTAGCGGTATTTTACTGTTGCTCTCGAGTATATTAATTATTCTTGTAGTTCTCGTTCAGGAGGGTAAAGATCAGGGAATGACTTCTGCGATAGGCGGAGGGCAAAACGATTCGTTCTATTCGGGAAATATGGGAAACACTCGTGATGCAAAGCTTTCAAAGCTTACAAGAGTTTGTGCAGTTATCTTTTTTGTGGTAACGCTTGTTGTTAATTTTATTACTTATCGTTAACAGTAAACAATTTCCCTGCGTAATTAATTACGCAGGGTTTTTTAATATATAGAGCAACTGTATATGACAGAAAAATAACGTAAAAAATAATCAGGTATTTAACAAGAAGTTAAACATATTAAGGTGAAAGTATGTCAAAGAAAGAGAATAAATCAAAGCAGCCAAGAAAAAACAGAATAAAAAGGGAATATTATGAAAAAATTATTAATGTTCTGAAGAAAAGTAATGAACCGGTTACATTCAGCAGACTTAGGAAAAAATGCGGAGTAACGGGTTATAATTTTCAGCACTTTACTATGTGTATGAAAATGTTAAAGAAAGACGGGAAAATAAGCAAAGCGGAGAATGGCTTTATTCTTTCGGAGAGAGTGAAATATACAAAATGCGAGGTAGTTAAACTGAATAAAACTTATGGTTTTGTTCGAGACTGCAAAACAGATGAGGAGATTTTTATTTCGGGAAAATACTTTTTAGGGGCAATGCCGGGTGATATAGTTCTTGTAAGACCCTTCAAAGGAAAAAAGGAACTAATTGAGGGAGAAATAGTTGAAATAAAAGAGAAAAACTTCTCAAAATTTACGGGGAATATAGTTGCTGAAAATGGTATATATAAAATTGTACCTGATGTTTTATCAAGCTATTCAATTGATTTTAGCAATAGGCGTGGAATAGAATATAAAGAAAACGATAAGGTTTTAGCAAAAATAACTTACAGAGGAAAAAAACACAGCGAACATAAATGCGAGCTTCTTTTTAACTTCGGGAGCTCATTTAAAGCTTCCTCCTGTGCTATGAGCATTCTTGATTTAAACGGGGTAACTCCTGTTTTTCCAAATGAGGTTATAAGTGAGGCTAAGTCTGTCTCTGATGAAAGACTGGTAAAATATGAGATAAAAAACCGTGTCGATCTAAGAGACTTGCCCATATTTACTATTGACGGTGAGGATACTAAAGATATTGACGACGCTATATCTGTATCAAGAACAAAGGACGGTTTTGAACTGGGCGTTCATATTGCTGATGTTTCGCATTATGTAAAGCCCGGATCTATGCTCGATAAAGAGGCGTTCAATCGCGGAACAAGCGTGTATTATGCAAATAGAGTTGTTCCTATGCTGCCAAAGGAGCTTTCAAACGGAATTTGTTCTCTTAATCCTCAGTCTGACCGTTTGGCTTTTTCGTGTATTATGAATATCGACAAAAACGGAATTACCAAAAGCTACAGATTTGAAAAGTCGGTAATCCGTTCGAGGGTAAAGGGCGTGTATTCAGAAATCAATAAAATTATTTCCGGCACTGCGGATAATAAGATAAAGGAAAAATACCTTGAAGTTTCAGACTCATTTCCCGTTATGCTCGAGCTTTTTAAGTTGCTTGACAGAAACAAAACAGCACGGGGCTGTCCTGATATAAAAACAAGCGAAAGCAAGCTTATTATCAACGAAAAAGATGAGTGCATCGGAGTTGAAAGCAAGTCAAGGGGTATGAGCGAGGAAATTATAGAAAATTTTATGCTTGCTGCAAATGAATGTGCGGCTGAATTCGGAAAGAAAAATAATCTTCCGTTTGTATACAGAATTCACGAAGAGCCGCCAAAGGATAAAATTGAACGTCTCTATGACGGGCTTACAAGGCTGGGTATTCCGTTTAATTCAAACGGTGCGGTTACGGCAGGCTTTTTGCAAAGCGTTCTAAATCAGACAAAGGGAACGCCTAAAGAGGGTGTTGTTAATACTCTTGTTCTAAAAAGTATGGCAAAGGCTAAGTATTCGGTAGAACCTATAGGACATTTCGGATTGGTGCTTAAAAATTATGCGCATTTTACATCTCCTATAAGACGCTATCCGGATTTGACAATTCACAGGATAATGAGCGACTATATTGAAAACGCAGATCGTTCTGAAATATTGAAAAAATACAGCAAGTTTTCAGTTGAGTCTGCCGACAGGTCAACAAAAAAGGAGCTTGATGCGATGTCGGTTGAGCGCAGCTGTGAGGATTGCTATAAAGCTGAATATTTAAGCGCTCATATAGGAGAAGTTTTTGAAGGTATTATCGTTTCGGTATTGGGGTATGGGTTTTTTGTTGAATTAACTAATACCTGCGAGGGTTTGGTGAGAGTTGAATCTCTGCCGATAGGTGAATATGATTATGACGGCTCAATGACTTTGCGAAACAACTTGACAGGTCAGAGTTTTATGTTGGGCGACGTTGTTAAAGTAAAGGTTGCAAACGCTAATGTAAGCTCGGGCAAGGTAGATTTTGAACTGAGCGATTAAAAGATATTGTTTGTTTAAACAGGGGTGGGTGAAGTGAAAGCACAGCATCAAATTTCAGTAAAGGCGTTTAAGGCAGAGGGATTTATTGAAAAATATCAACGGTTAATAAGTGAAACGGTAATTCCGTATCAGTATAGTGTACTCAATGATAGATCCTCTGAAAAAAGCCATGCGGTTCAAAATTTTATTAATGCGGGTAAAGCTCTCAGCGGAAATACAAATCACGACGGGTTTTACGGAATGGTTTTCCAAGACAGCGATGCTGCGAAATGGATAGAAGCGGTTGCTTATTCGTTATCAAATTATCCTGATAAAGAGCTTGAGAAAACCGCAGATGAGCTTATTGACATAATTTCAAATGCTCAGGACAAAGACGGTTATCTTAACACATATTATACGATAAAGGATAAGGAAAAACGCTGGACGAATCTGCTTGAAGGTCATGAGCTGTATTGCAGCGGTCATATGATTGAGGCGGCCTGTGCGTATTTTGAGGCTACAGGAAAGGATAAGCTTCTCAAGGTTATGCTTAAAAACTCCGAACATATCTATAAGGTCTTTGTTACCTGCGGTCATGAGGGGTATCCGGGGCACCCTGAGATCGAACTTGCACTGCTGAAACTCTACCGTACAACGGGTAATAAGCATTGTCTTGAACTTGCCGAGCATTTTATTGATATAAGAGGCGTAGACCCTGACTATTATAAAAAAGAAAAAGAAAAGCGTGATTGGACGGTTTGGGGAAACAATGCTGAGGATAATAATTATCAGCAAAGCGGAATGCCTGTCAGAAGAATGAGCAACGCAGTCGGTCATGCGGTTAGAGCCGTTTATTTATACACAGGAATGGCAGACCTTGCTTCTTTAACGGAGGATAAAGAACTGGTTTCTGCCTGCCGCAGACTATGGGAAAGCATTACTCAAAGACGAATGTATATTACAGGCGGAATCGGCTCAACAGCGATTGGAGAAGCATTCAGCGTTGATTATGATTTGCCCGGCGATACCGCTTATGCGGAAACCTGTGCTTCAATTGGTCTGATGTTTTTTGCATCGAGAATGCTCGAAATTGATATTAGTAACGAATATGCGGATGTTATGGAACAAGCTTTTTATAATACTGTTCTTGCAGGAATACAGCTTGACGGAAAACGCTTTTTCTATGTAAATCCCCTTGAGGTCATTCCCGGTATTTCAGGAGCTTCTCCTACACACCGTCATGCTTTGACTTTGCGTTCTGAATGGTATGCCTGTGCTTGCTGCCCGCCGAATGCAGCAAGATTGATTTCATCAATAGCTGTGTATGCTTACGGAGAAAACAGCGATACTGCGTTTTGTCATATGTTCGCCGCAGGTAAGATTTCTTTTAGAAACGGTATTAAAATGTGCTGCAAGACGTCGTATCCGTATGATTTCAATGTTACATATAAAATTGAAAAAGGCGGCAAACTTGCAATAAGAATTCCCCACTGGAGCAAAACATATACATTGAGAATCAACGAAAAAGCTATTGAAATTTCACCGATTAAAGGGTATGTTTATCTTGAAGTTTCAAATGGAGATACGGTTGAATTAAAGCTCGATGATACGCCTAGATTTATATATGCTTCCTCAAAAGTTCCTCAACTTAGCGGTCGAGTAGCTCTTTGCAGAGGTCCTCTTGTGTATTGCTTTGAGGGAATCGACAATAACGGAGATGTGTTATCTGTTTCACTTAAAAGAAACGGAAAAGTTAGTGTTTTAGAAGCTGACAAGTCTTTAGGAGGGGCAGTCAAGCTGAAAGCTGAAGCCGTTTGCATTCAGCAAACTGATAAACTGTATTCAGATACTCTGCCTGTACAAAAACCGTGCACAGCAGTTGCAGTACCATATTATACATGGGGAAACAGGGGAGAAAATCAGATGCGTGTGTGGATGAATGAAATTATTTGATGTGTAAAGATGTGTAAAAAAGAGCGTTCAGAAAATTCTGAACGCTCTTGTCATTACATATATTTTAAGATAATTTTGAACCGTCGCCGGCTTGGCGGTCAGCCCTGCTAGTTATAATAGTATCCTCCGTTATTATTGTCGTTGTTGAAATTGTTGTTCTGGTTATATTGCGCATAGCTTGTGTATGTGGTGGTGCTTTCAGTATATTCATTGTAATAGCCGTTTGAAGAAGTGGATTCAGGCAGTGTGCCTGAGATATATCCGCTGTAAACGTATGCGTCAGTCGAGCCGTTGAATGAAATTCTATACCAGCCACCTATGTTTTCATAAACTGTAACTTCCCTTCCTGCGGCAAGCTCGCCCAACTGAGTGTATTTGGAACCAGGTCCCGAACGCACATTTACACTTGAGCTAACAGTCATTACAGTACCTTTCTCTTTGTCATCGTTGTCAGAGTCATTATCTTCGCCGTTATCGTCATTAGATGAATTGTCCTTCTTTGGCTTGACAGTAATAGGTTCAGTAGTAGTATCAGTGTGAATACCCAGGTTAGAATCGGCTACAAGCATACTGCTTGCCGAGCTTCCGCTGTCTGGAAGAATAGATCGGGTAAATATTACGATAACAATGACTATTAAAATAAACATACCAACAAAAATAGCCAGACCGATAAGGTTGTTCTTAGAATTGTTGCTCTTTGAGTTGCCGTTATTCTTTTTACTGTCCTGCATAAAATCTCTCTCCTATAATAAACATTATCACTCAATATATATGTTTGGCTTTTTACAATAATAAAATTCATATTTATAGTTATATTTCATTATACGATAATTTATCTTAAAAGTCAAACTAGAATTACAAATAATAGCGTATATTATCATAATCAACAAAACTTAAACTAAATGCTGTATGATAATTTATTATTCTGCATAATAATGAATTTTTTATTATTTTATTTATCAATTTTCAAAAGATATATTAGAATATTATTCACATTTAAAATAAAATATGAATAATTAAACAATAAATCCTGCAAAACTGTGTTAAATATTTAACAATTCGCCTATTGACAACACTTAGAATTAACAGTATAATGGTATTTGTGGAAAGTTGGTTTATTTCAACTAAAATACCTATTTATGAGAGGAGAAAAATTATGGCCAGTTTAACTAAAAACCCAAATGTAAATGCGTGGGTTGATGAAATGATTGCATTGACAAAGCCGGAAAAGGTCGTTTGGATCGATGGCAGCGACGAACAGCTTCAGGCTCTTAGAGACGAGGCTATATCGACAGGCGAAATGATAAAGCTAAATGAAGAAAAACTTCCGGGATGTTTATATCACAGAACACTTCCTAATGACGTTGCAAGAGTTGAGGACAGAACATTTATTTGCACAAATACAAAAGAAGAAGCAGGACCTACAAACAACTGGTGCGACCCTGAGGAAATGTATGCAAAGCTGACTCCTATGTACGACGGAGTTATGAAGGGAAGAACAATGTACGTTATTCCATATTCAATGGGACCTATCGGCTCACCGCTTGCAAAGGTCGGAGTGGAGATAACGGATTCGATATATGTTGTTCTTAATATGGACATTATGACAAGAATGGGAGCTAAGGCTTTTGAAAACCTCGGCGATACTTCAAATGACTTTGTAAGAGGTCTTCACTCGAAGGCTGATATTGACCCTGAAAAGAGATATATTGTACACTTCCCGCAGGATAACACTATTTGGTCGATAAATTCGGCATATGGCGGAAACGTACTTCTCGGCAAGAAGTGCTTTGCTTTGAGAATCGCTTCATATCAGGGTAAAAACGAGGGTTGGATGGCTGAGCATATGCTCATTCTCGGTGTTGAAAAGCCTGACGGCGAAGTTAAATATATCACTGCGGCTTTCCCGTCAGCCTGCGGAAAGACAAATCTTGCTATGCTTATTCCTCCTGAGGTTTATACAAAGAAAGGCTATAAGGTATGGACAGTAGGAGATGATATTGCTTGGCTAAAGCAGGGCGAAGACGGCAGACTTTATGCTATAAATCCTGAAAACGGTTTCTTCGGAGTTGCTCCGGGAACAAACGCTAAATCTAATTATAACGCTTTGGAGTCAACAAGGAAGAACACAATATTCACAAATGTTGCTATCAACAATGACGATATGACAGTATGGTGGGAAAAACTCGACAAAAATCCTCCTGTAAACGCTACAGAGTGGAAGGGAGCAAAAGTAAACGGTCCTGAGTATGTTGCTGAGGGCAACAACCTTGCACATCCTAACTCAAGATTTACCGCTCCTGCTGAAAACTGTCCCTGCATTTCGCCTGAATTCAATAACCCTGAGGGAGTTCCTATCTCGGCTATTATCTTCGGTGGAAGAAGAGCTAAGACTACACCGCTTGTTTATCAGTCATTTGACTGGACTCACGGTACATTTGTAGGCTCGGTAGTTTCTTCCGAGACAACCGCTGCTGCAACAGGTGCTGTTGGAGTTTTAAGACACGATCCTATGGCTATGAAGCCTTTCTGCGGCTACCATATGGGCGACTATTGGGCTCACTGGGTCAAAATGGGCAAGAAGCTCGGTGATAAGGCTCCTAAGATATTCAATGTAAACTGGTTCAAG
Organism: uncultured Clostridia bacterium; assembly: GCA_947627045.1. Taxonomy (GTDB): domain Bacteria; phylum Bacillota; class Clostridia; order Oscillospirales; family Ruminococcaceae; genus UMGS1601. The sequence continues at coordinate 41,153 of CANQUM010000002.1, read as the reverse complement.
CAGGACGATGAGGGTAACTTTATCTGGCCCGGTTTCGGCGACAATATGAGAGTTCTTGACTGGATAATCAAGAGATGTGAGGGAACAGTTGACGCTCAGGAAACTGCTATTGGGTATCTTCCAAAGCCTGAGGATCTGAACCTAGAAGGCATTGAGGACGAAATTACTCCTGAAACTTTAAACGAGCTTTTATCTGTTGATAAAGAACTCTGGAATGACGAGGTTGCTGATATTAGAGAGTTCTACAAGCAGTTTGGCGACAGGCTGCCTAAAGAAATGACAGATGAGCTTAACAAGCTTGAGGCAAGACTTAATAAGTAATTTTAAATTATAACCACAACAAAGGGCAAATCCGTTTTGGATTTGTCCTTTTTAGATGACCCAGCGGTTTGCTGGTGTCTTGACACGGGTTGGTAAGTATAGTATAATTTTTATTTAGAGATGATAAAAAAATACAAAGATCAGGTGGAAAATGTGTTGCAGATTTTTTGGGGTTCTGTTTTTTTATTGTTTGATATTAATGCTTCTGTTTACGGCATTGACATTCTGCCTGATTTTACAGGCTGGATTCTAACAGTTTTCGGAATATGCAGGCTTTCACGGTATTCAAAAGCGTTTAACTGCATTAAAATTGCAGGGATATTTATGACAATTGTCAGTCTGGTTCAGTTTGTAATATCGTTTTTAGATAAAAATTACATCTATACATATTTTTTAGAGCGTTTCGGCATAGGAAACGCAGAAACAGAATTCGTTTTAACAAATGCTTTTTGGGGAATAAAACTTATTGCATTTACATTACTGGTGTTTGCGTTTTATAAGGCAAAGGACTGCTTAGGAGATATTCATAGAATTAAAATACTGGGAACAGTCTGGCTTGCAATTCTGATAATTGAAATTTTTACGTTTTCGTTTAATAATTTTATTGTAAATTATCTGCCGGATGCAATTCAAAAAGCAATTATGCAGATTTTAGTAGTAGGAGTAATTTTCTTTAAAATATGGTTTGTTTATTGTGTTTATAAGATTTCAAAGGTTTTAAGGTCTTCTGAGGAAATTTAATGCAGACCCAGATATATTATTTCTGAGAAAAAGAAGAGCAGTAATTTAGAATAATATTTGTCAGATGTATGACAATTGATTATAATTAAAATGCAAAGGGGTATTGATGAAATATGAGTAAAAGCGAAAAGATTATGCTCACTCCGCCAAAAGGTGCTGTTTCTAACAGCAAGAAAGGCGTAAAGCAATGGCTTTATCAGCACAGAATTTATGGATTGGTGTTCATTATTCCGCTGATAATAATGTATATCGTCTATGCGGTGTTTAAGGTGCATCCGTGGGGAGATAATTCGGTTTTAGTTCTTGATTTGAACGGTCAGTATGTGTATTACTATGAGGCATTGCGGGACGCTTTCTGGGGAAAGGGCAGTTTTATCTATAGCTGGTATAGAAATCTGTCAGGTGAGATGTTTGGTATATTTGCATATTATTTGCTTAGTCCGTTTATGCTTATCATCTGCATTCTTCCAAGAACAATGATGTGCGGAGCTATTGAAATTATTCAGCTTTTGAAAATCGCTGCAGCGGCTGTTGCATTTGCGTTTTTTATAAGAAAAAGCTATAAGACAAAAAATGTAACTACAGTTATTTTTTCTACTTGCTATGCGCTTATGACATATATAGTCGTAGAGCTTATGGACCCTATGTGGCTGGACGGACTTATTTATCTTCCGTTTATTTGTTACGGTGTAGGAAAGCTCATTGATAAGAAAAAGACGCTGTTCTTTATTATACCTCTGGCACTTGTTTTCATTGCCCATTTTTATATCGGGTATATGATAGGAATTTTTACAGCTTTATATTTTTTATATTATCTTTTCACAACAAAAACAAAACAGACGGCAAAATCAGTTTTATTCAGTATTCTCAGGTTTATAGGCTCTGCTGTTATAGCGGTAATGCTTGCCTGCATTGTTTTGATTCCTGTCTATAAATCGCTGAGTCTTGGAAAACTCGATTTCAGTACTCCTGATTTTTCACTGCATACACAGTTTAATTTGTTCGATTTCTTTACAAAGCTATTCCCTATGAGCTATGATACAGTTCGTCCCGAAGGGCTTCCTATGATTTTCTGCGGAACGCTCACACTTATTATGGTTCCGCTGTTTTTCCTGAATAAAAAAATTGATATAAAACAAAAAGCAGGTCTGGGTGCTTTGACAGCGGTGCTGTTTGTAAGTATGTATTTGGCTCCTGTTGATATTGTGTGGCACGGATTTCAGGTTCCTAACTGGCTGCCTTACAGATACTCTTTTGCCTTTTCATTTGTTCTTTTGATTATGGCGGTAAAAACATTCGATAATTTAAGAGGCGTCAGCATAAAGGCTGTGGGCGGAACGGTTTTTGCTCTGATTTGTCTTCTTGCATATTATGAAACGACCGATATGCCGAGCTTTTATACTTTAACTCAAAAAACGTATGATGACGGAACAACAAGCAGTCAAATCGGCGGAATATGGTTTTCGGCAATTATGCTTGCGATTTACTTTATTCTTTTAATTCTTTTAAAGAAAAAGAATAGAAAAAGTATTGCTGTTTTTATCTCAATAATTGTTTTTGCCGAACTGTATCTGGTATCATTTGACACAATCAAAAAAATAGATAAGGACGTTGCATACAGCGAATATTCAAGCTATGAAAATTATATGACCGAAATACGCGGTATCGTGGACGACATTAAAAAGGACGATAAGTCGTTTTACAGAATGGAAAAGACTTTCGACAGAACTGTTTGCGATCCTATGGGAATAGGCTATGCCGGAGTTTCACATTCGTCCTCTACTATGAATACAAAAGCACTTTTGTTCCTTAAAAAGCTGGGATACGGATACGGCGGTAATTTTACCTGCTACAACGGCTCGACATATATGAATGATTCGCTTTTGGGTATAAAATATCTTATTGACAAAAGTGATGAACTTTGGTCGGATTATTGCGGAACAAGAATAGAAAATGTTCCGGTAAACTATTTTAAGGTAAAAGACTTTGCTGCGTATGATGAATCAGGGGACGGAACGGTTACGCAGTATCAAAATCCATACGCATTATCTGTAGGTTTTCAGGCTGATGCAGGAGTATGTGATTTAAAGCTGGGAGAATTTAATCCGTTTGAGAATCAGAATAATATTTTCAGTGCAATTCTTGCAAATAGTTCAAATGAAGAGACAAAACAAATATTAGAGCCTTTGCAGTATACGGTTGATGAGATTTTAAATGTAGAGTCAGAGCCTTACGGAGATGATCTGGTCAGGTATTATAACACGGCGGAGGAGGGTTCTGAAAGCCATATAGATTATCTTATCAATGTTGAGAAAGACGGTCCTGTTTATGTATATTTCCCGACAACGTATGAAAAAGCGTGCAATCTTTGGTATTATGATGAAGAGGAATTCCAAAAGTATAAGAGCGAGAACAGCACTGAGCCGGAAATGAATTATGCAGGCGGTTATTTCGAGGGAGACGATTACAGAATAGTAGATTTGGGTGATTATGAAAAGAACAGCACGATAAGACTCAGAATAACTCTAGACAGAGAGGCTTTTTGGAGTCAGGAGCTGTTTTACACAATGGATTATACGGCTTTCGGCAATGCTGTAGATAACATAAAGAAAAACGAACTTAATGTTACCGAGTATACTGACAGGAGCTTAAAGGGTAACATTAAAATCAGCGGAGACAATAAGGTCATGCTAACGACTATTCCTTATGAGGAGGGCTGGAAAATAACAGTCGACGGAAAGAAAGCAGAGCCTGTTTGTGCGATAGACTCTCTTGTTGCATTGAAACTTGATGAAGGAAGTCATCAGATTGAAATGGTCTTTATGCCTAATTACTTTATTGTTTCAATTGTCATATCGATTATCGGTCTTATCATATGTGCTGTGATATTTTGTTACGAATATAAAGACGGTATTATAAAAGAAAAGATAGTAAAAAAATTCTCTAAAGCTAAATAAAATGATAAATAGTCTTTTCTTTCGGCACATATCATCGTTGACAATAAAATTGATATAGGTTTATTATTATAACAGGAGGAATAATTCCCTCCTGTTTTGTTTTATTCTTTTATATTTTTATATTTTAATGTGTAAATTTTAGGAGGTAACAATTAAAACACTTATTTCAGCAATGAGTTTGGATCGTGCTGTACGCTTTTCAAACTCGCAAATTTAAGAAAGGATGTACAACAAAATGAGAAAAAAATTAACCTATGGTGACGGAGCACCTCTAGCGCTTTCGATTTTCGCTGTGATATTGAGTGCGGCTGCTGTGTTTTCAGAATTCTTAGGACGTGCTGTGTTTAATTACTTTTTTGAATCAAAACGTGAATACATATTAAGTGCAGGGAAATATATGTTCTTTCAAAATTACGGAAGAGCGCTTACTGTATTTATAATATCTATTTCGTTTTGTGTTATCTTGTTTAAATCAAGAAAAAGAAAATGCGTCGGCGCATCTGAATGTGCGGTAGTTATGCTCACATCACTTTCAATGGGAGCTTACTCTATAGTTCAGGCAGGGCACGAGCTTAAAACCGGCAGATTTTTGGATTTTGCAGGGCTTAATGATTCAGAGCTGTTCATATCACTGTTCAGATACTGTGTTGAAGCGTTTACAATATTGCCTGCTGTGTTTATAATTCTCTCCTCGCTGACTATGTTTGCAAGACTGTCAGCGGAAACATTTAAGGTCAAGGTTGAAAAACAGCTTCCTTTGGCATTTGAGGTGGACAACAGCGAGCCTGTTGTGGTTGAAGGTATTGAAAGCGTTGTTGATGAAAGCAAGGACATTTCTGCAGATTCAAAATCTTCTGATGAAAACACAAAGGAAAATACAAACTCAATTCTTGAAATTATTGAGGAAAAATCCCTTGATGAAAGTGAAAGCGATATGACTTCTATTTCAGGCTCAGATGTAAGCGATGATAATTCTGAACAAGCGGAGCTTGAAAATCAAGTTACGTTTGACAGCCTAAACCAACCGGTTACAGAGAATTGATTTTTAACAAGAAAATCACTCCGTCAGCGTTTTAATACTATCTTATTAAACTTCTTAAAATTGATACAGCTTTGGGCGTCTTTTGACGCCCTTTCTTTTTGCATATAATATCGTTTGATTTGCACCCGATTTTAAGTATTATCATATAATATTCTGAGGTGATTATTATGTGCGGAATAGCAGGCTCTGTGAACTGCAATGATGTTTTTGAAAAAGATATAAGGTATCTGTATGATATAAAAAATGTTCTCAAGAGGAGAGGCCCCGATCAGGACGGAGTTTATATAAATAACGATGTAGCACTTGTGCATACCAGATTGGCTGTAATAGATGTTCTTAACGGAATACAGCCGATGATAACGAAAGAATACGGGGAAGATTACATAATAGTTTATAACGGTGAGATTTACAACACAGATGAAGTAAGAAACGAGCTTAAATACAAAGGACACAGATTTGATGGACATTCGGATACGGAGGTTGTTTTAAAGGCTTTTATAGAGTGGGGAGAGGAAAGCGTTAAAAAGCTAAACGGCATTTTTGCCTATGCTATATGGAATGAAAACGACAACAGTCTATTTATGGCTCGGGACAGAATGGGTGTTAAGCCTTTATTTTATTCGCAGAAGGGCGACAGGCTTATTTTTTCAAGCGAGATAAAAGGTATGCTTGCTCATCCTCTAATAAAGACGCACGTCGATCTGACTTCGATTGCAGAAATTATGCTTATAGGTCCGGGACGGACGATGGGCTACGGAGTATATAAAGATATAAGAGAGCTTCTTCCGGGTTATTGTGCGACGTTTAAAGACGGACGGCTTAAAATTAAGAAATACTGGGAACTTGAGGATAAGGAGTGTAACGATACTTTTGAAGAGTGCTTAGAAAAGGTTACATACTTAGTTACCGATTCAATAAAACGTCAGATAGTATCTGATGTTCCTTTGGGAACATTTTTATCGGGAGGTCTTGATTCAAGTGCGATCTCAGCTATAACCAACAGAGAGTATAAAAAGCAGAACCGTCAGCTTGATACGTTTTCAGTTGAATATGTCGATAATGAAAAGTATTTCAAGGTAAATAAGTTTCAGCCAAACAGCGATAACATCTATGTAGACAAAATGGCTGAGTTTTTGGGCAGCAATCATCATTACATAAAGGTAGATACTCCTGAGCTTGTAAAAGCACTTTTTATGTCGGTCGACGCAAGGGATCTGCCGGGAATGGCTGACGTTGACGCCTCAATGCTTTTGTTCTGCAGAGAGGTGAAAAACACCTGCAAGGTTGCTCTTTCAGGCGAATGTGCCGATGAGATTTTCGGCGGTTATCCGTGGTATAGAGACAAGGAAATACGTATGACGGACGGCTTTCCGTGGTCGCAGTCGACAGCATACCGCTTCAGCTTGCTGAGAGATGAATTCAAATCATCTATCAATGCCCAGCAGTATGTTTATGAAAAGTATCTTGATACAATAGGCAAGGTGAATGTACCTGATAACTTTGATAAAACCGAAAAACGTATGCGTGAAATGTTCAGGCTTAATGTTGACTGGTTTATGCAAAATCTGCTTGAGCGTAAAGATAGAATGAGTATGTACAGCGGTCTTGAGGTGAGAGTTCCGTTTTGCGATTACCGTATCGCCGAGTATTTATATTCTGTTCCGTGGAAGTATAAGGACTATGAGGGCAGGGAAAAGGGTCTTTTGAGAAAGGCTCTGGAAGTCGACAACTGCCTGCCAGAGCAAATTTTATGGAGAAAGAAAAGCCCTTACCCTAAAACGCACAATCCGAACTATCTTTCTGCTGTTACAAGGCTGATGGAGGAGGTAATAGAGAATTCTGCATCGCCTATTCTTCATATAGTAAAGAAGTCGGAACTGGAAAAGCTGCTTAAGCGCGAGGAGGAAATATACTGGTACGGACAGCTTATGGCAAAGCCTCAGACAATAGCGTATCTTTTACAGGTAAATTACTGGCTGGATAAGTATAATATATGTATAGTTTAAATATAATTTAATGACTTAATATTACTAATACATTTGACTTTAGGAAATAATAAGGGTATAATTTAATATATAAACAGACAACAAAACGAAAGGAAGATGAAAATGTCAGATAAGCTGAAAGTAATACTTTGCATAATATTGTCGCTTGTTATAATGCCGGCAGCTTGTTTATTTGCTTTTGCGGAAGATTCTGCCGCTGAGCCTTCAAACAATGACAGCGAGCAGGCTTACGAGCCTACAAGCTCTGTTACCGAAGCCGAAGATACCGATACTGTTACCACTCCGACAACTACGATTACAACAACCACGACTACCACTACTACAACTACTGCGACATCTGAAACTACCACTAAGCGTTCAAAAAAATCAAAGACAAAAACGACCACTACTAAGGCTCAGACATATGAGTACAAGGACACGACGGTCAACAATAATCCTGCACAGGTAAAGACTACTTCCGCTGCTTCTAAAAAGGATAAAGATGACGATAAAGAAACAGCTTCAGCATCTATGGTAACTAACTCAGATGAAAAACCAAGAGGAAGTATGTCGCTGTTTCAGTCGGTTTTGATGATGGTAATTATAGTATTGGTAATTGCGATAATTGCGGTAGTTCTGTGGATGAGATACAAAAATAAAAAGAACGATAACGATTACGATGATTATGACGACTACGACGATTATCAGGGCACAGGTAACGGCGGTAATGATTACAACGACGGGTATTATGACAATCAGAACTATAACGGTTATGATAATACGAGAAATCAGAACTTCCGTGAGGACTATGACGATGAGCCAGAAATAATCTATGCAGAGGATTCAGAGGATTTTGACAATTACGATTCAAAAGGTTCTCGCAATTAAAGATAGAGATAAAATTAAGCTCCCGGTTAAACATCGGGAGCTTTTGTCTGTAGATAAAGTCTGTTTTAGGGGAAGCCCTCTCTTGTAGGGCTTCCCCTCTTTTAAAATAGTCCACTGGACTATTTTAAAATTCACCCTTTTCGGAACGCCCTACGGATAATGAGTATTTCGCCGACTGCGGTCGGCGACAGGGCTCTGCCCTTGACCCGCAAGCCTTTTGAAAAAGGCTTGACCTAAAACTTTTAATTGATTAAACGGAACTCTTTTCAATTGGTTGAGTTTCCGATTAAATATCGGGAGCCTTTGTTTTTTTATATATTAATTTAAGTGCAGTTTATTCGTAGTCTACTACGTTTACCCACTTCATTAAGAAGTCCTTTTCCTCAGGGTTGCCCTTTACCGACTGCGAAGCTGCTACAATAGGCATCCATTTCTGAACATACTGCTTTGCCGTATCGCTCTTTTCACAGAAGAGATTAAGATACTTCTCTCCGAGTTTCTTTTTACCGTGAAGCATAAACAGAAGATAGGTTCTTGCAGCGTCGGCAGAAGCGTTACCCTGAGTTGCGTGAGCCCAGTCGATTACATAAGCCTCGCCGCTTTCTGTTATGATAACATTTGAAGGATTGAAATCTCCGTGACATACCTTGTGATGCTTTGGCATTCCTGCTAAGCGGGTGTGAAGCTCATATCTTGTTGTAGCGTCTAAATCTGTCTGGGAGATCTTGCCCTGCATTTTGTCTTGCAACTTGTTTAAAAGCGGGCATTGCTTGCTTTGGATCTTCAGCTGAACGTCAACAAAACGCTCTAAATATTCGTCGGTTTTTTCGGGTTCTTCTTCTATCAGCTTTGCTATTGTTTTACCCTCGATAAACTGGCTTGTTATTGCCCATTTTCCGTCTATTTTTGATACCTCTAGAATGGAAGGTATGTTAAGTCCTGTTTCTTCAACTCTTGCCTGATTAAGAGCTTCGTTGAGAATGTCAGACTTTTTGAAATCTTCATTGAATACCTTAATAGCTTTATCGCCGTCTTTATATATGGTCTTTTTGCTTCTTTCAGCTACAACTTCTTTGAAATCCATAATCAATATCCTCCAATTAATTTATTTGCAAACTATTAAATATCTTTACCTTTAAATAATACCAAAATTATGTTCTAAATGCAAGTATTATCAATTGCCGGCAGTAAAACGCAATAGTAAGAAAATCAATATGCTTTTCTTTTAGCGTTTTTCTATCAGCTTTTCGCCATAGTATGCCTTTAAATACATATCCTTGATCTCGCTCATAAGCGGGTATCTCGGGTTAGCGCCTGTGCATTGGTCGTCGAAAGCGTCTTCAGTCATCTGGTCTATCGTTGTCATAAAATCCTCTTCGGATATTCCGTAATCCTTTATTGACTTCTTGATACCAACCGTTTCTTTAAGCTCGTCGATAGCGTCTATAAACAGCTCAAGAGTTTCCTTGTCGTCCTTGCCCTTTATACCTAAGAAGTTTGCACATTCGCAGTATCTTTCAAGGGTATGAGGATATTGATATTGTGAAAATGTTCCCATCTTTCTAGGCGATGGGTTTGCATTAAATCTCATAACATTGTCTATTAAAAGTGCGTTGGCAACGCCGTGAGGCAGGTGATGATAAGCTCCTAGCTTATGAGCCATTGAGTGGCAAACGCCTAAGAACGCATTTGCAAACGCCATACCTGCAAGTGTTGAAGCCGTAGCCATCTTTTCTCTTGCGAGAGGATCGTTAGCACCTTTTTCGTATGCAGACGGCAGATATGTGAAAATGTTTTTAAGAGCTTTTAAGGCTAAACCATCTGTGTAATCTGTTGCCATAACAGATGCGTACGCTTCTAAAGCGTGGGTAACAGCGTCGATACCCGAAGCTGCTGTAAGTCCCTTTGGCTGATTCATCATCATATCGGCGTCTACGATTGCCATATTCGGCATCAGCTCGTAGTCGGCAAGAGGATATTTTGTTCCGGTTCTTTCGTCTGTTATAACTGCAAAAGGCGTTACCTCTGAGCCTGTACCCGATGAAGTAGGAACAGCGATAAAGTATGCCTTTTCGCCCATTTTTGGGAATGTGTAAACTCTCTTTCTTATGTCAATGAATCTCATTGCCATATCCATAAAGTCAGCCTCAGGATGTTCGTAAAGCACCCACATGATCTTAGCGGCGTCCATTGCCGAACCTCCGCCGACTGCGATAATAACATCTGGTCCGAAGGCAGTCATCTGCTTTGTACCCTCTAATGCACAGGCAAGAGTCGGGTCGGGAGCAACGTCGAAGAATGTTGCGTGCTTGATTCCCATTTCGTCTAATTGGTCTGTTACACATTTTGTGTATCCGTTTTCATATAAAAATTGGTCGGTAACTATAAAGCACTTCTTTTTATTCATTACTGTTTTCAGCTCTTTAAGTGCAACAGGCAGACAGCCCTTTTTGAAGTAAACCTTTTCAGGCGCTCTGAACCAAAGCATATTCTCTCTCCTTTCGGCAACGGTCTTGATGTTTAACAAATGCTTAACTCCGACATTCTCAGAAACTGAATTTCCGCCCCATGAACCGCAGCCAAGCGTAAGCGACGGTGAAAGCATAAAGTTATAAAGGTCGCCGATACCGCCGTGAGACGACGGAGTGTTTACAAGAATACGGCAGGTTTTCATCATATTTGCAAACTTGTCGATTTTTTCTTTTTCAGTTACAGGATTTACATAAAGCGAAGCAGTGTGTCCGTAGCCGCCGTCTTTAATTAGGTGGTCGGCTTTGTTTAAAGCATCGTCGAAGCTCCTTGACTTATACATACCCAGAACAGGAGACAGCTTTTCGTGAGCGAAAGGCTCATCGAGAGAAACTGAAGTAACCTCTCCGATAAGAATTTTTGTCCTTTCAGGAACGTCTATTCCTGCGAGCTTAGCAATGTCGTATGCAGACTGACCTGCAATTTTTGAGTTTAGAGAACCGTTGATGATCATTGTTTCGCCGAGCTTTTTGGTCTCTGACCTATTTAGAATGTAACATCCTCGTTCTTTGAACTCTTTCTTGACGTCAAGGTAAATATCCTTGTCAACAATAACAGATTGCTCAGATGCACATATAACGCCGTTATCAAACGTCTTTGAGTGAATAATTGAGTTTACAGCCATTTTAATATCAGCCGATTTATCAATAACAGCAGGTACGTTTCCTGCACCGACACCCAAAGCAGGCTTTCCGCTTGAATAAGCAGCGTGAACCATACCCGGTCCGCCCGTTGCGAGAATAATATCAGCCTCGCTCATTACCATATTTGTAAGCTCAAGGGACGGAACGTCTATCCAAGCGATAATTCCCTCAGGTGCGCCTGCTTTAACAGCGGCTTCCAGAACGATTTTTGCAGCTTCGATCGTGCAGTTTTTAGCTCTCGGGTGAGGGGAGATAATAATTGCGTTTCTTGTCTTTAAGCAGATTAGGGTCTTGAATATTGCGGTCGACGTCGGATTGGTAGTAGGGATTACCGCTGCGACTACACCGATAGGCTCTGCTACCTTGATTGTTCCGAATGCTTCGTCTCTTTCAATTATGTCGCAGGTTTTAGTATCTTTATATGCGTTGTAAATATATTCAGCCGCATAGTTGTTTTTTATTACCTTGTCTTCAACTATTCCCATACCTGTTTCTTCAACAGCCATTTTTGCAAGAGGTATTCTCTGCTTGTTAGCAGCAATTGCCGCCGCTTTGAAAATCTCATCGACCTTTTCCTGCGAAAATGCAGCGAACTCTTCCTGAGCCTTTCTCAATTGTTTAAGTCTTGCGTCTAAAGATTCAACGCTGTCAACAAGTATTGTCTTTGTCTCGCACGATGTTTCCTTTTTGTTACTCATTAAAAAATCTCTCCTATCATGATATAAAAATATAATTTATCAGTCAGCATCTTTTTTACTGATGGTTCTCGACAAAATCGCAAGCGACGCTGCAAGGTTCTCGTTTTGAACTACAATGCTGTCGGGTACTTTTAAATGTACCTGAGCGAAGTTCCATATAGCCTTAATACCAGCTTTGACCATAATGTCGCAGACCTCTTGAGCATACTCGTCGGGAACGGTTATTATCCCTATGTGAACATTGAGCTTTGTGCAAAGTTCAATTATACGGCTGTTTGGATAAATCTTTTTTCCGTGAAGCTCTGTTCCTATTAAATCGCCGCTAGTGTCAAAGCCTGCAATTACGTTGAGCCCATGACTTTTAAAACCCTTAAATGACATCAATGCACTGCCTAGATGTCCAACCCCTACAACAATAGCGTCTTTAATATTATCATAGCCTAAATACTTTTCTATATCCATTATCAGCTTGCTTAGCAGATAGCCTGTTCTGGGCTTTCCGCCGCTTTCGCTCACTGATGCTAGATCCTTTCTGACCTGTACCTCGTTTAAATTTAAGCCTTTGGCAACAACAGGTGCAGAAATATTGATAATACCTTCATCTGCCTTGCCTTTCAAATAAGTCAAATAGTTGGGAAGTCTTTTGACAGTTTGCTTTGACACCGTTTTTTCTGACTCTGACATATTATCACCTCACAAGTCAGAAGCTTTAATCGGTATTAATTTATCGGTATAATTATAATATCACATAATTGCGTTGTCAATGATAATATTGTTAATTATTTAACATTCTACCTTTTGCCTAAAATTAACCATAAAAAAGCATTCTTTTTGAATAGTTTAACACGGCTTTGATTTAACACTATACATTTTATATTATGAAATAAATAGAAAATTTTATCCCAAAACAGTAAAAAACAAACCGTTCAGGTTTTATCCTGAACGGCTTTAATAATATTAAATTATTTAGCTTTTTTCTTTACAACCTTTGACCAAGGACCGAAATTCTTTTTACCGTTTGCATTATTGAAGGCTCTAACTTTAATATAGTACTTTTTATTTGATTTAAGATTTTTAATAGTAATTTTGTTCTTCTTTACAATAGATGTTTTCTTACCTTTGGTAAATTTATTGTTAGTTGCATATGTTACCTTATAGCCTTTTGCTCCGCTTACCTTTTTCCAGCTTACATTGAGCTTCTTTTTCTTTGCTTTCACCTTAACATTTTTAACTTTTGCAGGCTTAGCGACAGTTGTTTTTGTTGCCTTTGGAGCTACAGGTGTTACCTTTGATGTGGGTGCTGTTGTAGTTATATTGCTTGTTGAATTAGGCGCTGTAGTAGGCGCTGATGATTTGCTTGATGATTCAGATGACGATTCACTTGATGATTCGCTAGAAGAATTTGATGTATCATCATTGTTATCAATTAATTCATCTGAAGGATCTGTTAAGTAAACACCGATAAGAGAACAGGTAACACCGTTATCAGCAGCATAATATACAGCTGAATTATCAGCAGTTTTAAATGCTGCCGCAAGGAACAAAACTACCTCAGCATTAACAGATGAGGTACCCTTCCATGGGATAACATAAACTCCGTCTTTATCGATTTGTACTAATGGATTTCCGTTATCGTCCGGATTCCAAGCTGTCCAGTCAACTCCGTTTGAAAAAATCATGTAAGCGGCAATCGGTGTTGTTATACCTTTAACATCAATTGCAATATAAAGTTCATTTTTTTGATATAGCTCAGGTAATTTAGTTTGATTTCCCCAATCCTGAATTAGCTTGAACTGATCGCCTTCAAGTTTTCCTGTTGTTTCATACCAACCGTTTGACGGTTCAATAGTATCAGCAGCAGATGATGTGAATGATGCAACAGCAACAGATGATAATGCCAAAATTGTTGCCGTTAATCCTGATAAAATTTGTTTTAGTTTCATTTTTATTCCTCCTATGAAATAAGGTATGCCATTTCTGACATACCTTATTTTAGCACTTTGATTTTCTACTGTCAATAGTTTTGACAATTTTTTAGAATTTATTATTTAGATTTTGCACTTATATTTACTTTAAATTTAATTTTCTTCCAAGAACCTGTTGCCTTATTGGTCTTGCCGTTAGCTTTGTAAGTCTTATAAGCTCTTACTCTTACCCAATAAGTCTTGCCCTTCTTGAGCTTCTTAATCTTGATTGTAACCTTCTTTGCGTTCTTCTTTAAGGTCTTCTTTGCAAGTATATTCTTGAAGTTCTTCTTAGCTGATACCTGTACAATGTAACCGGTAACCTTGCTTGCCTTCTTCCACTTAACTGTTACCTTTTTGCCCTTAGCACTAGCTTTAAGATTCTTGATCTTAGCCTTGTTTACTATCTTTTGTGCATCTGCCTTAGCGTTTGTCTTTGGAGTAGGTGTTACCTTGTTTCCAGGTGTTCCGGGCTTAACTGTGCTTCCGTTGTTATTGCCAGGATTCTCCGGTTTATGTGGTTCCTCTATAATATCCTTTGCTCCGCATACTGTGCATACGCCGTTTACAAAGTTATGTTTTCCTGTTGCCTTTATTTCTTGCTGTTCTGTTACATTATCTATCAAGCATGTGTGCTCACGTATTCCTGCTTCTCCGCAGGTAGCTTCTTTTACTGTTTTCCATGCTTCCCATGTGTGTCCGTTGGCTTTGTACATATCTTTATATACTTCTCCGCATGCTGTACATTTATACTCTCTGTATCCTTGCTCTGTACAGGTCGGCTCTGTGAATGTGTATGAGCCTTCTTCATAGTGATGACGTGTATGTGATATAGGATATGATGCCGAATAGTATGTCAACTGTATTGCTACTCCATCCTTGTCAAATATTGCATTGCCGTCTTCATCAAGAGCATTTCCTACTTTTCCATTTTTATCAACAACCATGCCATAGTAAAGATTTATACCATCTGCTCCACTTTCAATTCCGCCTTCATATGAATCCAATATCTTCTTTGATTCTACTGTGTATGTGTATTCTTCTGTTGCTGCATCATATTTGCAGTCTGATAATTTTACAAAGTTATCATTCCAGCCTGACCATGTTTTTGTGTCAAATGGTTTTAAATTAAGTACAGTATCACCGGCTGCAGGCTTCTTAGCTGATGTGATCTTGAATTTAATCGTTAGTACTTTTGATGACAGAACATTCATCATATCTGGTTTTAGCGATACTGCATATCCTTCAGGAGACTGTCCAAGTGCAATTGCTTCTTCATACAATTCTATTGAGTTTCCTATTTCATCTTCGTTTCTTATTGCTACATATTCGTCTGTTGCACTATCATTTTCCATTAACTTGTAGTATGCTGTGTTAAGGTCTTCATATGCCTTTGTTAAGTCTTCATCTGATGTGCCTTCAGCTTCTACAAGACCTTCTGCTGTTTTTAGTGCTGTATCTACTGCGTTCCATGTATCTGTTGTGTAATTGTCGCTCTTTAATTCGGATATGAATGTGATGAATCTGCTCAGGTTTTCCTTTGGTGTCAGATATACTTCCATCATAGCGTCTATCATTTCTGGCTGTTCTATTTTGTATGTATTTCTGTTGATAAGTCCGAAACTGTTTCCTACTGCTCCGTTATCCCAGTATACCGGTACACAGCCGTATTCCTTTGCAAGTTTACACATTGTTCCTACATAGTGTGCTCTGTATATAGTGTTAGCAGCGTCGGTAGCGGTTTTGTTTATACATCCGTACTCACCGATTATTACAGGATAGCCTGCTGATACGAATTTGTCGTATACCTTTTTGAGCTGACCTTCCATATAGTCTTCATCGCTGTTCCAGTTAACCTTTTTGTTCGGGTTACCGTCATCTCCCCATTGCGAATATGATCCGCTTGTGTCGTCTCCGCAGAAATCCCAAGGGTCATAGTAGTGAACAGAAACCATTATTCTTTTTTCACTCTCGGGAATAGATGTATCTCTGTAGGTATCTGATGGGATTGCAAAGTAGCTTCCTACCGTGTAGTTAATGTTTGTGTACCAGCCAGGAACTAAAAGCCATCTTTTAGAATTGTTTTCACTTGTCTGGCGTACAGTGTCAACAAATACTTGATTGTAATTGTTTATGTTGTTATAAACAGTTTCAGTAGGAGTTCCTGAAGCGCCTACTTCGTTCATTGACTCAAAGATAAGATGCTCGTCATAGTTTGCAAATTTTTCAGCAATCTGCTTCCAGCAGGCTTTAAATTTATTCACGATAGTAGTTTGGTATGACGCTGAGCAATCAAGCCACGCACCTTTAACAGTATCATAATAGCCGTCTGCGTGCATATTGATGATTACATAAAGATCTTCTTCAATTGCATAGTCTACAACTTCCTTAATACGGTTAAGCCATGCTTCGTCAATTTTATAAGTTGTCTGAGGACCTATTTTAGTTAAATAGGAAATAGGGATTCTTACTGATTTGAATCCTGCTTTTTTTACTGTCTGCAGGAGTTCTTTTCTAATTACCGGGTTGCCCCATGCTGTTTCATTTGGCTCTCCGGCCTCATTGGTAGCCTCCAGCTGATTACCCAAGTTCCAGCCTGCTCCCATAGCGGCAGTGATTTGCTCTTGATTCAAATCATCAAAAGTTTCATCAGCACTTGCTGTAAAAGAAACCATGCTGAACGTTGCTGATATTGCAACAACTGCGCTTATCAGCCCTGAAAGTATTCTTTTTGCTTTCATTTTTTTACCTCTTTTCTTATTTTTGATCTAAATTACATTTGTTTATAGATTAATGCTAACATATTTACTCAAATATTTCAATATAAAATTAATCAAAATATACTTTTATTAGTTTGACGAAAGTACTATAATATTGTATAATAAAAATGCGTAAAGTAGTAGTTTGAATGTCAATCGTTGGTATTTGGAGGAAAAATGAAGAGAGCATTAACAGTTTTTTCTTTGATGTGTTTACTGTTTATGACTGTATTTTATGCAGATTCGTCATTGATGGTTTTAGGAGCAGACAGTGAAATAGATTTTATTTCTGCAGAGCATATTGAAAGCGGTATTATTTACGAAAAATCAGTCGAGAGTAATAGTTATTCATTATCGAGCTTTACCGCTCCTGAGGACGGATATTATCTGTTTGAAGCTATGGGTGTTAAATATAAAGTAGGAGCGTTTTTTGAAAAAGAGTATAATTATTATGAGCCTGTTGCCACGCTTTATGACAGTGATAAAAACGAGCTGCAGTATGTTGAGTTTGATTTTTATGACCCGTCTGTTAAAGGGCAAGTTCCGTATACAAAAATGGTACAGAAGCTAAAGAAGGGTGAGGTATACTACTACAAAACACAGCTTCTTAATCCTGATAACAGCGGTAAATATTATATAAGAGTAATAAAAGCTCCCGATTTGGTATTTACATATTCGCTATTAGATGAATTTTCAGGGCGTTATGAGCTTTACAGATATACTGGTTCAGCAAAGGAATTTACATTATATAATTATTACACGGTCAGCAAGGATGATTCGCTTTTCACACCTATGGATGATGTTGTTTTAGATGGAATAGGATTAAATGCGTTTGAGGGAA
Source organism: uncultured Clostridia bacterium (assembly GCA_947627045.1). Lineage (GTDB taxonomy): Bacteria > Bacillota > Clostridia > Oscillospirales > Ruminococcaceae > UMGS1601. The sequence continues at coordinate 23,784 of CANQUM010000002.1, read as the reverse complement.
ATGAATATTTAGAGAGTATTATGTTGCCGTCTGATTTAACCTATATAGCTTCTGAGGCTTTTCTAAACTGTAAAATGCTGAATACAGTTAGTCTTAACAGGAATATTGAAACTATCGGCTACAGAGCTTTTGCTGGATGTGAGTCGTTAAGGAGCATTACTATTAATTCTTATGATGTTGTTCTTGAGCCGCAATGCTTAGGCTACGACGAAAACGGTAATAAGTACAGCGATTTTAAAATAATCTGCAATGCGGGTTCTACGATTGAGGAATATGCCAAGCAAAACGGAATAGATTATACTCTTATAACCAAAGAGCCTGATCCCATTGATAGCTCCGACAAAACAAATACGGGAAATTCAAGTAATAATATAAAAGACCAGCCTGCTTCTGAAAAGCCTCACATCAGTACAAGTGCAAGCATTTCACCCGCACCAAGCAAGGTTATTAAGGTTGTAAAACCAAAGGTGAAACAGGCTAAAATCAAGAAGGTTACAAAAACTTCAAAGAAAAGACGGCTGAAGGTTAAATGGAAAAAAATAAGCGGTGTTTCAGGGTATGAGATAAAATGCGGACTTAATAGAAAAATGAAAAAAGGCAAAAAGGTGGTTTTTGTAAAAGCTAACCAAAGCTCTAAAATTATTAAGGGTTTGAAGTCAAAGAAAGTATACTATATTAAAGTAAGGGCATATAAAACGTATAAGTCTGAAAGCGGTGAAATGCGTAAGTCAAACGGCAAATGGTCTAAAATTATAAAGGCGAAAACTAGGTAGAATTGATAAAATGAGTCTATATAAAATTAAGGGCGAACCTGTATAAATAGGTTCGTCCTTATTCTTTCTGCAAATCTAACAACGTTTTTATCCTTTCAGATACTTTGATTTTATTTTCGTCAGTTAATTGATTAAATGAATTTAAAATATTTTTATCGTCCGTGATATTATCTCGGTTCATTTCATCTCTGCCGAGAATATAATCAGTAGTTACATTGAAACAATTTGCTAAATCTACTATATAATTTATTGGTGCCTTTACATCACCATTTTCATATCTGCTTATTTCCTGCTGAGAAATTCCTATAAGTTTAGCAAGCTCAGACTGCGTCATACGGTGGGCTTTTCTGACCTTTACTAGATTGGGGTATAAATACAAATTATCTTGCATAATAAACCTCCGTATATTAGCAAAAACATTAATCCTAAATATTATTATACGTCACTTATGTGGTATTTACAAACAGCAAAAATGATGTTATAATACTATTATTACAATATTTATGTTGTATAATATAATTTGTAATAAACGGAGGAATAAAAATGACAAAAAGATTTTTAAGTATATTGACAACTCTTGTTATAGTTGTTGGTTTAGTCGGGATATTGCCTGTTGGTGCGGAGGATATTGTAAATAATAAACCTGAACTCAAAACTAACGGCGTATGGGTGAACGGCTATATAGGTTACGACGATAATAAAAGCGAGTATGATTATATTCCTATATATACCTCATCAACAGGTAAATTAACCATTGATATGCAATCTTTTGGAAAGTTGTATTTTGATGTGTTGGACTCAGATTATAATTCTATATATGGTACTAGTACATATTATGCAAGCAGTGGTAATCCTGAAAACGAGGTATTTGCTGAGTGGTTAGAGAAAGGTACTTATTATTTAAGAATATCAGAATATAATGCTTCTTGGGATCCTTATTATTCAGGGGGTTATAGAGTAAAAGCCAGTTTTACATCAGCCAATTCTAATGAAATTGAACCTAACGATACATATTTTCAGGCACAGTCGGTAAGCAACGGTTCTACAATAAATGGAACTATAACAAGTGTAAAAAAAGATGAATATGATTATTATAAAATATATATAGGCAAACCAACTAAATATGATTTTTATGTTTCTGTCTATGATTCTAATGTATATTATATAATATTTACTTTATTTGATAATAATTTAAATGATATAACAAATTACACTACTGTTGGCGTCTTTTCAGATGAAACTAAAAAGTTCAGTTATACTTTAGATAAGGGTATATATTATATAAGAATATCTAAACATGATAATAGCTGTAAATACATTTTAAAGTTCAATCCGCCTAAAAGCTCATCAAAAAAATCAGCACCGTCAAATTCTTTGATAAAGCAGTCATCAACTAAAAAACCGGCAAGGGTTAGTGGAGTATTTCTGAAAAAGGGCGGAAAGAGAAAAGCTAAAATCTCTTGGAAGAAAGTCAGCAAAGCAAAGGGCTATCAGGTTAAATGGTCGGCAAACAAAAAATTCAAGAAAGCCAAAAAGAAGTTTACTAACAAAAAGACGATTACATTAAAGAAGCTTAATAAGAAAAAATATTTTATTAAGGTAAGAGCATATAAGATTAAAAACGGCAGAAAGTATTTCGGCAAATGGAGTAAGACGTTAAAGCTTATAAGGTAAGTTAAATTTTTTATAGAAATGGCTCCCTGAATTTATCTGGGAGTTTTTCTATGTTTTTCAAGGTTCGCCCTGTTGACATTGCCATTCATCTGTGCTAAAATATATTCGTAAACAGAAAGGATATAAGTCCTGACTGCGAGCGTTTAAAAAACATAAATCGTTCTGATAACAAAGGTTTATTCTGAGTTGCAAGGCGAGAGTATAGCAATGCTTTTATCGAATCGTTTTTTGATTTGGTATGCGGGTTAATTCTATCCTTTTGCCTTTTGGTGAAAGGATTTTTTGATTTAGAAAAGAGGTTAAGTATGGAGGTAAAAAACAGCGAAACAAGACTTGCTATTATAGCGATAATCGTAGAGGAGATAGAACAGACAGAACGTCTTAATAAAATTCTGCATAATTATTCTCAGTATATCATTGGCAGAATGGGTATACCGTATCAGAAGAAAAACGTCAATGTAATAAGCGTTGTTGTTGACGCTCCGAATGATGTAATAGGTGCGATTTCGGGTAAGCTGGGAATGATAGATAATATAACAGTAAAAACGGTTTATTCAAAGCTGTAATGCGAGTAATAGGAGTTATATGAATAACAGAGAATTAATTGAAAAGCTGAAAAATGAAAGAGCTTTATCAAAGACCGAATTTACACAGCTTATCGGTACATATACAAAAGAGGACAGAGAGTTTTCTGCAAAGCTGGCAAGAGAAGAGGCTGACAGGGTATTTGGCAAGAAGATTTTTGTAAGAGGTCTTATCGAATTTTCAAGCTATTGCAAAAACGACTGTTACTATTGCGGTTTGAGACGCTCAAACATAAATGCTGAACGCTACCGTCTTAGCAAGGAGGATATACTAAGGTGTGCTGACGAGGGGTATGAACTTGGTTTCAGAACCTTCGTACTGCAAAGCGGTGAGGACGGCTTCTTCACTGATGAAATTTTATGTGATATTGTAAAAAGCATAAAAAATGCACATTCTGATTGTGCGATAACTCTCTCATTGGGCGATAGAAGTGAGGAAAGCTATCAAAGGCTTTTCGATGCAGGTGCTGACAGGTATCTTCTTCGCCACGAGACGGCGAATACTGAGCATTATGCAAAGCTTCACCCTAAAAGATTAAAAGCAGAGCACAGGCAGGAATGTCTGCAGGCTTTAAAAAGAATAGGCTATCAGACAGGCTGCGGATTTATGGTAGGCTCGCCATTTCAGACGGCAGAAAACTTAGCTGAGGATATGCTGTTTATCAAAAGACTTGACCCCGAGATGGTCGGGATAGGACCGTTTATACCACAGCACGATACTCCGTTCAGAGATAAGAAAAAGGGCAGTCTTGAGGATACGCTTTTTATGCTGTCGCTTATAAGGCTTATGAAGCCGAATGTGCTTCTTCCTGCAACTACGGCGCTCGGAACAATTTCGCTGATCGGCAGGGAGCAGGGGATTTTGGCAGGAGCAAATGTTGTTATGCCAAATCTCTCGCCGACGGAGGTAAGGCAGAAATATCTTTTGTATGACAACAAAATCTGCACAGGCGATGAATCTGCACAGTGTAAGGCGTGTCTTAGCAGCAGAATGAAAAGCATTGGATATGAGATAGTTACCGACAGGGGAGATTATCAGGAATTGACAATTGATAATTGACAATGGATAATGAACATATTTGTGTTTAAATAAAATCAAAATTGGAGGATAATTATGAAGTATGATGTTAAGTCTATGAAGGCAGAGGAATTTATCAACGACGCTGAGATTTTAGAGACGCTTAAAGAGGCAGAAAAGCGTAAGGACGATAAGGAATATGTAATGTCGCTTATCAATAGGGCAAGAGACTGCAAGGGATTAAGCCATAGAGAAGCGGCAGTACTGCTTGAATGTGAAATACCGGAATGTATTGAAGCTATGGAAAAAACGGCAATGGAGATAAAGGAAAAATTGTACGGCGACAGAATAGTAATGTTTGCACCGCTGTATCTTTCAAACTACTGTGTAAACGGCTGTACATATTGCCCGTATCATCACTGCAACAAGCATATTGCAAGAAAGAAACTCACTCAGGAGGAAATCAAAAAAGAGGTGATTGCCCTTCAGGATATGGGACATAAAAGACTTGCCATAGAATCGGGCGAGGACCCGGTGAATAATCCTATTGAGTATATTTTAGAGAGTATAAAAACCATTTATTCAATTAATCATAAAAACGGTGCTATCAGACGAGTTAATGTAAATATTGCTGCAACGACAGTAGAAAACTACAGAAAGCTCAAGGAAGCAGGGATAGGAACATATATACTCTTTCAAGAGACTTATAACAAGCACGATTACGAGCTTTTGCACCCAACAGGTCCTAAGCACAATTACGCTTACCACACTGAGGCTATGGACAGAGCAATGGAGGGCGGTATAGACGACGTAGGAATCGGAGTTTTGTTCGGGCTTGAGATGTATAAATACGATTTTGTCGGTCTTTTGATGCACGCAGAGCATTTGGAAGCTGTTCACGGAGTAGGTCCTCATACCATTTCAGTGCCGAGAATATGCGGTGCCGATGACATTGACAAAGCTGATTTTTCAAATGCAATTTCAGACGATATTTTTGCAAAACTGGTAGCAGTTATAAGAATTGCCGTTCCGTATACCGGAATGATAATTTCAACCCGTGAGTCGAAAAAGTCAAGAGAAAGAGTTTTAAAGCTTGGGGTTTCTCAAATCAGCGGAGGCTCTCGAACAAGCGTCGGCGGTTATGTTGACCCCGAGCCTGAGGAGGAAAATTCTGCTCAGTTTGATGTTACTGATACAAGAACATTAGACGAGGTCGTAAACTGGCTTTTAGAAATGGGTTATATTCCGAGTTTTTGTACGGCTTGTTATCATGAGGGCAGAACAGGCGACAGGTTTATGAGCCTGTGCAAATCGGGTCAGATAGCAAACTGCTGTCAGCCGAACGCTCTTATGACTTTAAAGGAGTATCTTGAGGATTATGCCGGTGAGGATACAAGACGAAAGGGAGAGGCTTTGATTCAAAAACAGCTTGAGCTTATTCCAAATGAAAAGACCAGAAAAATTGCCAAAGAGAGAATTGAAAGAATTCATTCGGGCGAGCGTGATTTCAGGTTCTAATTTAAGACGGAACAATAATTTTTGAAAGGCGGAATGTTTATGCCGACTTTAAACGAAACACCAAGGTCAGACAGACTTCACATAGGATTTTTCGGAAAGCGCAATGCAGGAAAATCAACTCTTATAAACGCATTTACAAAACAGCAGATATCAATAGTTTCAGATGTTGCAGGTACAACGACCGATCCTGTTTTCAAGTCTATGGAGATTGCGGGAATAGGCGCATGCGTGCTGATCGACACAGCAGGCTTTGACGATGTAGGCGAGCTGGGTAAGATCAGAGTTGAAAAGACAAAAAAAGCAGCCGAAAGAACAGATGTTGCCGTAATATTGTTTTCCGATACAGATATAGAAAAAGAACTTGAATGGTTTGATTATTTTAAAAAAAAGGGTACGCCTGTTCTGAATGTGATAAGCAAAGCGGATACTATGTCAAGCGGTGAAATTTCACAAATAAGGTCTGAAATTTTAGGAAAGTCAAGTGAAGAGCCTTTGATTGTAAGCGCTGAAAATGAAAGTATAACCGAAAAATTCAAAGATACGCTTATAAGGCTCATACCTGAGGATTTCGGGAGCAGAAGTATAACAGGAAATTTAGTCGGCGACGGTGATTTGGTGCTTTTGGTAATGCCTCAGGATATTCAGGCGCCTAAGGGAAGGCTTATACTTCCTCAGGTTCAGACAATTCGTGATTTGCTTGATAAAAAATGTCTTGTTATGAGCTGCACTACCGACAGGCTTGATAAAACATTAGAGGCGTTGTCTTATCCTCCTAAGCTGATAATTACCGATTCGCAGGTTTTCAAAACAGTCTATGATAAAAAGCCCAAAGAAAGTATGCTGACTTCCTTTTCAACTCTGTTTGCAGGGTATAAGGGCGATTTGGAATATTATATAAAATCTGCCGAAGCAGTAGAACTTCTGACTGAGAAGTCAAAAGTTCTTATAGCAGAGGCTTGCACCCATGCGCCTTTAGCAGAGGATATTGGCAGAGAAAAGATACCGAGAATGTTAAGAAAAAAGGTCGGCGAGGGGCTTACAGTAGATATTGTCAGCGGACCTGATTTTCCTGATGATTTAACAGAGTATGATTTGGTGATTCAGTGCGGAGCGTGTATGTTTAACAGAAAGTATGTGCTGTCGCGAATTGACAGGGCAAAATCGCAAGGCGTTCCAATGTCAAACTACGGAGTGATAATCGCATATCTTAATAATATTTTAGATAAAATTTCCTATTAAAAAACGGCTGATGAAATTTTCATCAGCCATATTTAATATTAATCCTTTTTTCTTGTTATCTTTATCCCTCTTAAAATAATCTTTTTCGCTTTTAAAGCGTCCTCTTTGGAAAGCGGGGGAGTGTCCTTTAACGGATACGCTATTCCCAAAGCTTCGTACTTTGATTTTCCCATATCGTGATAAGCCAGTACGTCTATTGATTTGAGATTTTTTAGCGTTCCGATATATTTGCCCAATTCAAAAAGATAGTGTTCATTAAACGTTATGCCGGGAACGACTACGTGCCTTATACAAACCGGAATGTTTTTTTCTTCAAGGTATTTTGTAAAGTCAAGTATGTTTTTGTTTGAGAAGCCGGTCAGCTTTTTATGCTCGTTATCATCTATATGCTTTATATCAAGAAGTACCAAATCGGTGTATTTTATAAGTCTGTCGAACTCCTTGATTTTCTTTTTATCATCTTTATTGAATAAAATGCCTGATGTATCAATACAAGTGTGAATTTCCTGTGCCTTAGCGGCTTTAAAAAGCTCGGTTACGAACTTCATTTGCATAAGCGGTTCGCCGCCGCTGACGGTTATTCCGCCGTTTCTGTAAAAGCTCTTTTTTGAGTTATATTTTGAAATGATTTCTTTTACGCTTATATCTTCTCCGCCTGTCATATCCCATGTGTCGGGGTTGTGGCAATATTGACACCGCATAGGGCATCCCTTTGTGAAAATAACCATTCTTACGCCCGGACCGTCTACTGTTCCAAAGCTCTCTATTGAATGTATGTGACCAAGCATTTAAGTTCTCTCCTTATAAAAGGGAATTGATAAGCGGCTGTTTAAAGTTTGTTGTGAAATGTTCTTGAAATGACTTCATCCTGCTGTGCCTTTGTGAGCTTGACAAAATTTACAGCATATCCCGATACTCGAACAGTAAGCTGCGGATATTTTTCAGGATGCTTTTGTGCGTCTATCAGAGTTTCACGGGATAGTACGTTGATATTCAAATGATGACCGCCCTCTTCTGCGTAGCCGTCTAAAATCGAAACAAGATTATCTATCTGTTCTTTATTTGCCTTTACTCTTGACATATTTATTCCTCCTAAATTTCTTTCAATTTTTTGTTTATTGAAGCAGTTCGTTTTCAACATCTAAGCCCTCAGACAGTGTCGGAGAACCGCAGGCTGTAGTTCCTTCGATACAGTCGAGTGATTTAGCGGTCTTAACCTTTTTTTCATTATTTTTATATTTAACTCCTCCGTTATTATTGACCTTAATATTCATATGCCCGCCTTTTTTTGACATAAAATCGTCAAGCATATTAACAATATCATCTATTCTTTCATCAGAATTTCGCATAATGATCCTCCGTTTGAATTTATATTAATACTCTCTGTTAAAGCTGTCGGTTTCTGAAAGCTCTATATCAACGTCTATATCGCCGACGTATATTTTGTTATCTTTTCCAAGCGAGTCGGGTATAATTGAAAATGTATTGGATATTCCGTCCTGAGCGTCTTTGAACGGCAGCTTTGAAACAGATTTAAGCGACGCAACAGCACCATTTTTATCACGGGTGTGCATAGGATTTGCACCGGGTGCAAATGCTTCTCCTCCTTTTCGTCCGTCAGGAGTTGAACCTGTATTTTGTCCGTAAACTACGTTTGATGTTATTGTAAGAATTGAGGTCGTAGGTATTCCGCCTCTGTAGGTGTGGTTACCTTTTATATAGTTCATAAAGATATGCACTATACTGCTTGCGATTTCATCTACTCTGTCGTCATCATTGCCGTATTTAGGAAAATCTCCTTCAATTTCGTAATCTACAGCTATGCCTTTTTCGTTCCTTATCGGTCTGACCTTTGCATACTTTATTGCTGAGAGCGAGTCAGCAACAACCGAAAGCCCTGCAATACCTGTTGCAAACCATCTTGTTACCTTCTTGTCGTGAAGAGCCATTTGTATTCTCTCATAGCAGTATTTATCGTGCATATAGTGAATGATATTCAGAGCGTTTACATAAACTGACGCAAGCCACTTCATCATATCTTTAAATTTATCCATAACTTCTTTGTAGTCAAGGTATTCAGAAGTGATAGGTCTGTATTTAGGCCCTATCTGCTTCATAGAAATTTCATCAACACCGCCGTTTATAGCGTAAAGCAAGCATTTTGCAAGATTAGCCCTTGCTCCGAAAAACTGCATTTCCTTGCCTATTCTCATTGAAGATACACAGCAGGCGATCGCATAATCGTCTCCGTGCGTAACCCTCATAAGGTCGTCGTTCTCATATTGGATTGAAGAGGATTCAATTGATGTTTTAGCGCAAAACCTTTTGAAGTTGTCGGGCAGCTTGACCGACCACAAAATCGTAAGATTAGGTTCGGGGGCTGTACCCAGATTTTCAAGCGTGTGAAGATACCGAAACGACATCTTAGTTACCATATGGCGTCCGTCAACGCCGATACCGCCAATTGATTCTGTGACCCATGTAGGATCTCCTGAGAACAGCTCATTATATTCGGGAGTTCTTGCGAACTTTACAAGCCGCAGTTTCATTATAAAGTGGTCAACAAACTCTTGTATTTGTTCCTCTGTAAAAGTGCCGTTTTTAAGGTCGCGTTGTGCGTAAATGTCAAGGAATGTTGAGGTCCTTCCCAGCGACATTGCCGCACCGTTTTGCTCTTTAACAGCGGCAAGGTACGCAAAATACGTCCACTGGATAGCCTCTTGTACGTTTTTAGCAGGCTTAGAAATGTCGAAGCCGTAAATCTTGCCAAGCTCAATAAGTTCTCCTAATGCCCTTATCTGTTCAGAAAGCTCTTCACGCTCGCGGATAACATCGGAGTACATTGTAATTCTTGTTGAATCCTTCTGATTTTGTTTGTCCTCAATCAGCTTGTCAACCCCGTAAAGTGCAACCCTTCGGTAATCCCCTATAATTCTTCCTCTGCCGTAAGCGTCTGGGAGACCCGTTATAATATGACTGGAACGGCAGGCTCTCATTTCAGGAGTATATGCGTCGAACACTCCTTGATTGTGAGTTTTTCTGTGAACAGTGTAAAACTTGCATATGTCAGGATCGACTTCATAGCCGTTTTCTGAACAAGCCTTCATTGCCATACGAATTCCGCCGTTCGGCTGAAGCGCCCTTTTAAACGGCTTGTCTGTCTGAAAGCCTACTATGGTTTCTTTTTCTTTGTTTAGATAGCCCGGTCCGTGAGAGGTGATAGTTGAAATTATTTTGGTGTCCATATCAAGAACTCCGCCGGCTTCACGTTCCTTTTTTGACAGATCCATTACCTGCTCCCAAAGGTCTTTAGTCGCCTGCGTAGGTCCGGCAAGAAATTCATCGTCTCCGTCATAAGGCTCATAGTTCTTTTGTATAAAGTCACGGACATTAATTTCTCTTTCCCATGTGCCGTGATTAAATCCGTTCCATTCCTCAAATTTCATAGTTCTCATAGCTTGTTTTCTTTCTCCCGTTTATGTTATCCAACGCTTTTTGGGCTGAGCGTTTGTTTCTTCTAATTTTTATCTCTGCTTTTTTATTTTTTAAAACAGAATGATATGCTATTATTATTATTATTATATTTCGCTTGAATTATTATTCGCCAATATTTTCATTCAAACACAATATATAGTGGTTGTTACTTCTATTAAACCTCACTATTAGTTATTATAGTTAAATTATAAAAAAAATCAAGAGGTCATTTTCTTATATTTGATAACAAAAATTATTGGTTTTATAAATTAAACAAACTAATTTTCATAAAAAGCAGAATTAATGTATATTGAAATATAAAAATAGTAAGATTTCTATAAAAAAAGTAATATTATTTTATGCAAAACATATAATGTAATGATTTTTTTAATGGTTAAAATGAGTTATATTTTACCAAAAATACCATTAATAACAAATGGTAAACTTTTAATTAAATTTTATAAAATTACATAAATATTGGGCAAACATATAAAAGCAACTACAATATATAGTGCTTTGAATAGAAATTCAAAGATAAAACAAAGTGAGGCTGATTTAAAAAGTCAGAATTCTATTTTTAAGATTTTCGGCATAATTTATAGGACATTATCAAAGCGGTCTGCTATTGCAAAGGATATTAGAATATGATATAATATATGCTATATTGAATAATTTTGGCTGTGTGCAGATAGTGGTTTGTCAAGGAGGATTGAAATGGCAAAAACAAAAGTAGCCGTTATATTCGGCGGTGTATCTAATGAACATGAAATATCGCTTTTGTCTGCGACAAATATAATAAATAACATACCGAGAGACAGATATGACGTTGTTTGTATCGGTATCACAAAAAAGGGACGCTGGCTTCTTTATATCGGAGATACGTCAAAGATCGCCGACGGCTCGTGGGAGCAGGACAGTGATAATGTTTCCTGTATTCTTTCGCCTGATCCTATTCATAAGGGATTTATTGCAATACTTAACGACGGTCAGATTCAGCCTGTTAAGGTTGACGTTATCTTTCCTGTTCTTCACGGAAAAAACGGGGAGGACGGAACTATTCAGGGGCTTTTTATGCTTTCAAAGATACCGTTTGTCGGATGCGACTGCATATCGTCTGCAAACTGTATGGATAAGGAGCTTACGCACATTATTCTTCAGAAGCACGGTATAAAAACGGCTGATTGGATGTCTATCAACAGATATGATATAGAGAGAGCAGATAAAATTGCTGACGAAATGGAAAAAAGACTGAAATACCCTATGTTCGTTAAGCCTGCAAACTGCGGTTCGTCGGTGGGAATTTCAAAGGTTAGAAACAAAGACGAACTTGTTAACGGTATAAAAAAAGCTTTTGCTCACGATAAAAAGGTAGTTGTGGAAACAGGTATTTCCGGAGTTGAATGTGAGTGTGCTGTTATGGGAAACTGCGGTGCTATTGCGTCTACTGTGGGCGAGATCGAGTCTGCGAATGAATTTTACGACTATGAGGGAAAGTATCATAATGATGAATCCCGTACATATATTCCGGCAAGAATAAGCGAGGAAAATATTTTTAAGATAAAGCAGATAGCACTAAAGGCTTATACCGCTATGGGATGTACAGGGCTTGCAAGGGTAGACTTTTTCCTTACTGACGACGGCGAAATAATATTAAATGAAATCAATACGCTTCCGGGTCATACTGCTATCAGTATGTATCCTAAGCTAATGGATTACGAAGGGCTTCCTTTTTCAGAGCAAATTCACAGACTGATAAATTTAGCATTCGAGGTACAGAGATAGATGAATAATAATGCAATAGGCGTTTTTGATTCGGGCGTGGGAGGATTGACCTGTGTATCTGAGCTTCAGAAAATTCTTCCGAATGAAGACATAATTTACTTAGGCGATACTGCAAGAATTCCCTACGGAACAAGGAGCAGGGAAACAGTTTTTGAATATGCGAGACAGGACGTTGCTTTTTTTCGTGAGCATAATGTAAAGATGATAATTGTAGCCTGTGGAACTGTTTCCGCAGTTATGATGACAAACCCGATCTTTAATGAGGGCGAGCTGTCAAGCGGAGTTTTGTATCCTGCTGTATGGGCGGCGTGCAATGCTACTAAAAATAAAAGAATTGGTGTTATTGCTACAAGTGCGTCAATAAAATCCGGCGGATACGGGAAAGCTATTCGTGAGATAATCCCTGACGCTAAGCTGATAGGCAAGGCTTGTCCAATGTTTGTCCCGCTGGTTGAAAACGGTTATACAGACAGAGATAATGAGGTCGCAAAAATCATAGCAAAAGATTATCTTCAGGTTATGATAGATGAAGATGTCGATACCCTTATAATGGGGTGCACCCATTATCCGCTGCTCAAGGATATTATTGCAGATATACTGGGCGATAAGGTAACTTTGATCTCTCCCGGTGCAGAGGCTGCAAAATACGCTCTAAGTATTTTGTCTGAAAAGGATATGCTCTCAAGCAGCGATACAAACGGAAAACTGGAGCTTTATTGTACGGACAGCGTTGAGCTGTTTACTGAAAATGTGAAAGCGTTTTTAGGCTCTGATATTAACGGCACAATATACAGAACTGTATTAAAATAATTGTAAGAATTCACAGGATCTTAAAAGAGGTAAGATGATTTAAGATGAATGAAAAGGATGTAATGATAACATTAAATACAAAACAATCTGACGGTGTCAACAGTGAACAGATAGAGATTATTACTAAGGGGAAGTATAATAAGTTCAAAGATGGTTATATAATTTCCTATGATGAGTCTGAAGCAACAGGGTTTGAAGGCTCGTCAACCGTTCTCACGGCAACGCAGAGCAGTAAAGTTGAGATCGAGAGAACAGGTTCTTCACAGAGTCAGATCATTATTGATAAGGAAAATAAGCAGCATTGTCATTACGGAACGCCTTACGGTGCGCTTATGATAGGAGTTACGGCAAAGGAAATCGAATCTAAGCTTAATGATAACGGCGGAAATCTGTTTTTTAAATATGTTATAGATATAAATTCCAGCTTTATGAGTGATTATGAAGTAAATATAAATGTAAAGCCAAGCTAAATATTTTATAATTGATAATTGACATTTTTATAGTTATATTATCGTTTTTATAAAAGATAGGAGAAGTTTAATGACAAGTATAATTGATGATTTGACAAGTATAGTAAGCGGAGCTTTTGAAGAGTGCGGATATGATAGAGATTTAGGAGCAGTGTCAGTATCGGACAGGCTTGATTTATGTCAGTTTCAGTGTAACGGAGCATTTGCAGGAGCAAAGCAATATAAAAAAGCTCCTTTTATGATAGCCGATGAAGTAGTTCAAAAAATAAGCAAAAATGAGATTTTCAAATTTGTAGAAATGGTAAAGCCCGGCTTTATAAACATTACTCTCAAAGATGAAGTGCTTCTTAAAAAGGCAAAGGAAATCGCAATTGATGTAAATTTAGGTATTCCGCAGGCAGAAAAAAGCGAAACTATTGTTTTAGACTACGGTGGACCTAATGTTGCCAAACCTCTTCACATCGGACATCTGCGTTCAGCCATTATAGGCGAATCTTTAAAGCGAATTGCAAGGGCTATGGGAAACAAGGTCATTTCTGATGTTCATTTGGGCGACTGGGGTTTGCAGATTGGTCTGGTTATTGCGGAGTTATCAGAGCGTAATCCTGATTGGGTATGCTTTTCGCCTGATTTCGACCCTGTAAAAGATAAGGTCAATCCTATTGACGTTGACGAGCTAAACGAGATTTATCCCTTTGCAAGTCAAAAGAGCAAGTCTAATGAAGCCTTCAAAGAAAAGGCAAGAACTGTTACTGCAAAACTTCAAAGCGGTCATAAGGGATATATAGCTGTGTGGAAAGAGATAATGCGGGTTTCTGTTAAAGATTTAAAAGAGAATTACAAAAGGCTGTATGTTGACTTTGATCTTTGGTACGGTGAAAGCGACGCTAACGAATATGTGGACGAGCTTATAGAAATTCTGAATAAAAAAGGTTTAATGTATGAGAGCGAAGGCGCTATGGTTGTCGATGTTGAGGAGGAAACAGATAAAGCGCCTGTTCCTCCTGTAATAGTAAAGAAATCTGATAATTCAAATATTTATGCAACGACCGATCTGGCCACTATTATTCAGCGTGAAAGGGATTTTTCTCCGGACAGAATTTGGTATGTGGTAGACAAAAGACAGGGTCTGCACTTAACTCAGGTTTTCCGCTGTGCAAGGAAAGCTGGGATTGTTCCTGAAAGCACCGAGCTTGCTCACTTGGCGATCGGAACAATGAACGGTAAGGACGGAAAGCCTTATAAAACAAGAGACGGCGGAGTAATGCGTCTTTCTGATTTGATAAATACTGTTGTTGAAGCGGCTTATGAAAAGATGTCAGATGAGAACTTTTACACTAAAGAGGAAAAACGTGAGGCGGCTCAAAAGGTGGCAGTTGCCGCAGTTAAGTTCGGCGATTTGTCAAACCACATTCAGAAGGACTATATATTCGATATAGATAAATTTTTGTCATTTGAGGGTAAGACAGGAACTTACCTTATCTACACAGTAACAAGAATAAATTCAATACTTAGAAATCTGGGAGTTAATAACGATGAGCCTGCGATTTTCAATGGGGTTTATTCTGATATTGAGCGTGAGCTTTTGCTCAATATAATTTTAAGCGGAGAAGCGTTCAAGCACGCTCTAAGCGAAAGAGCACCGAGCGTTATCTGTGATAACGCATATCGTCTTGCGTCGCTGTTCTCTACCTTCTACCACGACAATCACATTATGGGCGAGACTGATAAGAACAAGCAGTCTAACTGGCTCTCGCTTTGCATATTGGTGAGAAAGCTGCTTATTAAGCATTTAGACGTGCTGGGAATAAAAGCAGTCGAAAGAATGTAATATTCAGCTCTCAGGGTTATGCCTTGAGAGTTTTTGTTTTTTTGGAGATAGTTATTCATTTGCAAAACTAAATATATAATAGTATAATAGATATACTATTATATAAAAGAGGTAATACAATGAATTACAAAGTTGTGGGTAATGATATTGTACTGATTCAGAGTGATTTTGATTTAGACGAAACTCTTGACTGTGGACAAGCTTTCCGTTGGGAGAGGATAAATAAAGACAGCAGAGAAGCCGTTTCTATGTTGGGAATTGACTTTGATAAAGCATATAAAGGTTACAGATTTAACACTCCGCTTTTAATAAGTCAGAAGAAAGCAGAAAAAAACAGTGATGAAAGTCAGATAACTTTACATAACACCTCGGAGAGCGATTTTTTGGAGATATGGGCTGACTATTTCGACCTTGAAACCGACTATTCAGCTTTGAAAAAGGAGTTTTCATCTGACGATACTATGAGCAGTGCATGTAAGTTTGCTCCAGGCATCAGAATGTTAAAGCAGGATAAATGGGAAGCTCTTTGCTCGTTCATTATTTCTCAGAACAATAATATACCCCGTATAAAAGGCATAATCTCAAGATTGTGCGGTCATTACGGCGGCTTTCCGTCATATGGTGAACTTGCAGAGGAATCAGTGGAAAGTCTGGCGTATCTCCGTGCAGGATTTCGTGCAAAGTATCTTATTGACGCTGCGAGAAAATTGTCGGAGGGTGAGCTGGATTTAGATGAAATTTCTGTAATGGATCTAGAATCTGCAAGAAAGTCGCTTATGACAATAAAGGGCGTCGGTCCAAAGGTGGCAGAATGTGCATTGCTGTATGGTATGTATCGCTTAGACGCATTTCCGATAGATGTGTGGATAAAGCGTGTTATGAAGGAATATTATCCTAACGGATTGCCCGATTGTGTGAAGGGCAAGGAAGGCATTGCACAGCAGTATCTTTTTCACTATATAAGAAATATGGAAAAAGTAAACTGAAACTAAAATTTAAGATTTTTCTCAGATGCAGGTATTTTGGTTTTAAGGGGAAACTTTGTTTATTAACAATGTGAATTTATTATAATAAGTCTGATAAATATTTAGTTAAATGAAGTTAAAAAATCTTTTCAACATTAAGGGTGTTTTTTCGGAAAAGCCAAATAATTGGGTAGTTTTCAACCTTTTCAACAGAGTTTTAAACAATTTTTATGCAGATTTAAACCTTTTCAACAGCTTTTTCAACAGAATTTTGTGCTTTTTTAAAATCTTGTTGAATAATGCAAAAAATTACGGTCAATACTAATTTTGAGCGAATTTTATTGATGTCGGGGGTTTAATTCAATTATGATCAAGGGTATAAATAAACAAATTGTTGAAATCAAATGTCCTAGAAATGAACAATATGAAAAGATATTACTATTCACAAAACAGAACAGCGATATAAACCGCGTGAGCGAAATAGACGAGGATATGCTTGAAATGTACAGTTCAATTATGAGCCAGTCAAGGCAGGAGGCTCACGAGCGGAACAATGCTGTTGCGTGTGTTGTTTTGCTGTCGCTGGCATGTTTGTTTCTATTGGGATTTTTGGTATTTACTCTTCTTTAAGAGTAAATTGGGATTTTTACAAAAAATATAATTTATTAAAAAAATCTTCGAAAGCTATTGGCTTTTGAGGATTTTTATGTTATAATGTATTTTGAGTAGTTGGATTTAGATTCGGGAGTTATTATTTTTATGGGCTTTAATAACGGGTATAGTAAGAAAAATTTTGATAAAAAGCGCCAGAATAAAAGGTTGGACGCTCAAAATGTTAAGCGTGCTTCCGATTTTAGGAAAACTGTGGACAGTTATCATGGTAAAGATGATACAGAGGATAAAAGCCTTATATTAGGGCGCAATCCTGTAATTGAAAGTCTTAAAGCAGGTAAGATGATAGATTCTATTTATATAAGCAGCGAAGCCGGCGGTTCAATTTCTGTTATTTGCTCGATGGCAAAAGAACAGGGTATCGTTATAAAAAAAGTCAACGAGCAGAAGCTGAATAAAATGGCAAACGGTGCTTCTCATCAGGGCGTTATAGCGATGGCTGCCTGTGCGGAATATGTAGAAATACAGGATATACTCGATATTGCTAAGAAAAAGAATGAGCCACCGTTTATTATAATTTGCGACGAGATCGAGGACCCTCATAATTTGGGCGCGATTATAAGAACCGCTGAGGCAAGCGGAGTTCACGGCGTTATAATACCTAAAAGAAGAAGTGCGTCTTTAAATCACACTGTTTTTAAAACGTCGGCAGGTGCAGCGGCTTGGATGCCTGTTGCAAGGGTTTCAAATCTCAGTCAGGCAGTTGATACCCTAAAGGAAAACGGCGTATGGATTTACGGTACAGACTCAAGCGGAGAGGATTATAAGAGCGTATCATTTGACGGAGCTGTCGGTCTTATTATAGGTTCTGAAGGCTTTGGAATGAGCAGACTTTTAAAAGAAAAGTGTGATTTTCTGCTGAGACTTCCTATGGTTGGGAAAATTACATCTTTGAATGCTTCGGTTGCGGGTGGCATATTTATGTATGAAGTTTTGAAGTCAAGAATGAATTGACGTCAAATCAGGTCGGAGTGCAGTTTTAATTATTGGATTTAATATAGATTATCGGTAATAGAAAAAGTTAAGATTTTTATTTATGTTTTTTTCAGGCGAGAAAATTTTGCCTGTAAATATAGAAATATGAACAAAAAAGGAAACAGCAAATTGTAAAGGAAGTGTAGGAATTGGCAGATAATTTTGATCTTGACGATATTTTAGATGAATATTCTGACAAGGCTAAAAATGTAACTCCTCTGTCTGATGCTGATGTAGACGCACTTATCGGCGCAAATGCAAAGGACGAGGATAAGGCTGACAAAACTGAAAGACAATCTATTATTGACGATTCAATTTTTAATGAAGTAATTGACGACGGAAGACCGAAGGATACTGTCAAAACAGAGGTTAAAAGTGAGAATTTAAACGGCGGAATAGATGATATGGATGTAGACTCTTTGATTGAAGAGGCTGTATCTGATGTTGAGGATACGCCGATTTTAGAAGATGAGGAACCTACACTGGTCAAAGAAGACAAATTAAACAACATAGACGATTTTACACTTCCCGATATTGAAGTCGATGAAACTGATAATACTGTTGCTGGATCTGGAACGGAAGACGCAAAGAAGCATAAAAAGGGTCTGGCACAAAAGATAAGCCGGAAGATTGAAGCTGAAAAAGAAAAGATAGAAGCTGAAAAGGCAGAGGAAGAAGAAGCTGCAAGAGAAGGTCTTGAAGCGGGCATGGGCAGCAGGTTCAGACTTAGAAAGACGTCAGGCAATACAGCTATTATTGAAGGGCTTTTAAAATTAAAAAGAGAAAGAGGAACCGTAAGCAGAGAAGCAAATGTTTCTCCTGTTAAGCGTCTTAGGATCAAAGATGTTGATTTGGGATTGGAAGGAAAAATTATTCCGAGAACAGAGCAATTAGAAAAAATCAATATTGATATTGAAGACGATATTGTATTCCCTGAGGGTGCTACCGATACTATGAAGCTGCGAATACTTGCCGAGAGAAGGAAGGACAAGGTAGACAATTTTGTTCTGGAAAATTCAGATGAAGGCAAGTATGATGCATCTGATGTTAAAGACAGTGAGGCTAAAAAGCACGTTAAAGATTTTACTGACTATAACGAAGCTCCTAAGGTCCTTGATGACATATTACAGTTAAAGAGCAATCTTGTTATAAGACTCTGCATACTGGTAATCACATCGTTTTTCAGTCTATACATAGCATTTGCAAACGATTTAGGCTGGCCTGTTATTGAAGCGTTTAAGAGAACAAGTGCTGAATCATTTATTTTTACAAACATAGCATTAGGTCTAGTATCTGCGTTTGTTTCGTATACGGTTCTTATTTCGGGATTGAAGAAGCTGTTTAAACGAAATGCCGACTGCGACAGCGTTGCTGCACTGGGTATAAGCTCCTCGCTCATATCGTCGCTGCTTTTGTTTATAAATCCCGGAATCATGCAGACAAAAGCATATCATATTTATATGTCAGCTGCTATATTGGGTCTTTTATTCAATACACTTGGAAAACTTCTTATAGTCAACAGAACCGAGAGAAGCTTCAGATATGTTGCAGGTGATTATGAAAAGTTTGCTGTTACAAATGTTCTAAATGAGGATGTCGCCGCAAAATTTACTAAAGGTGCTCTTCTGAATGATTTTCCCGAGCTTGCGACAATGAGGAAAACCGAGTTTAACAATAACTTTCTTGAACATTCATATTCAATGGATGTTGCTGATAAATACAGCAAAAAATATGCACCTATACTTCTTCTTGCAGGCGCTTTAGTTGGTTTACTTGCGCTTATTTGCGACAGGAATGCATCAGGTCTGTCTCAGAAAATATTATCTGCTTTCATAGCTTTTTCCGGAACAATTTCAATTGCGGCATCGTTTGCTCTGATGCTTGTTGTAAACCTGCCGCTTGCCAGAGCGTCAAAAAGATTTCTGCGTTCGTCGGGAGTTATGCTTGGGTATTCGGCTGTACAGGAATTTGCTGACACTAATGCCATTTTGGTTGACGCACGTCAGCTTTTCCCAGAAGGAATGATAAATCTAGTTAATTTAAAAGCAATGTCTGCAACCCCAATAGAGGAATCTATTTTGATGGCAGCCAGCTTGTCCTGTCAGGCGGGAAGCGTTTTACAGTCGATGTTCTATAATATGCTTAGAGGAAAGACTGAAATGCTTTACCCGGTTGAAAGCTATATATACGAGGACGGCTTAGGACTTTCAGGTTGGATAGATAATCAAAGAATACTATTCGGAACAAGAGAGCTTATGGAAAACCATTCTATTGAAGGACTTCCTCCGCTGTCAAAGGAAAAGGAATACACAAAGGGCTACATTCCTATATATCTTTCAGTTTCGGGAATTGTTTCAACTTTGTTTGTTATAACTGTAAATTCAAGTATAAGCGTAAAGAAATGGCTTCAGGTTTTAGAAAATCAGAAAATCACAACGGTAATCAGATCGGTAGACGGTTTTATTTCATTAAATCTTATGTCAGAGATTTATGATGTTTCACCTGATTCTTTAAAGCTTCTCCCATTCAGGTATCATAAAGAGTATGAAGAACAAACAGGATTTATTCCCAAGTCTTCTGCTTCAATGCTTTGTTCGGGACATTTTCCGTCGTTTGCTATGCTTATAAGCGGTGCAAAGAAGCTGCAGTTCATCACTAATTTAGGTATGACGGTTCAATTGGCGGCTGCTCTGCTGGGACTTTTGGTATCTTTGGTGCTGATGATTATAGGGTCGTTCAGTTCGCTTTCAGCGACTTCGGTTGTTCTTTATAATTTGATATTCTCGCTTATTACTGTTGGTATTCAATATTTAAGGAAGCTGTAAATATATAAATAAAAACATCCTGACATATCCCAAACGTAGGGCAGTATAATTATTCATAGTATGGCGCAGTCTCGACAAGTGGCTGCGCTGTTTTCTTTATACAAAAAGGCATTACCGACTGCAAAAGTCAGTAATGCCTTTTTAGAATTTATTAAGATAACTGTACTCACAAACTGCAGGGTACGCAGAATAAATACATTTTGCAGTCTGCTATCATTTTGCTATCAAATCGGGAATTTTATTGACAACCTACTTTTGAAATGTTACGCAATAGAAATCCATTTGTGAGACGATAGGTATAAAATATCATATATGCTTATATTGCGTTTGGAATCTCTTGAAATATAAGGCTTCCAGAGTACCTAAAGCATAACATTTAATACCTTAACAAATATGAATTCATCTAATTTCTTATCTGTGTTATCATATATGCAGCATATTCATGGGCATTATTTTCATCCCATTCTGTTGATTTATTAGATAAATATTCATTCAGTGCCTGTACAATTAAAGTTTGATACTTTTCAGGGACATTGCATATTCCCCATTTACCACCTTCCTGTTTTGACAGGATAAGTTCTTCTTTTTTGTATGCTAATACTCTACATAAGTTTAGAATAATGTAAGTGGGATTGTCCATTATTTCCGTTTCAGCTTCCTCAATATCACTCCAAATACTATCAAAGTAGTCTTCTTTACTGACTGCTCCAAAGACATCTTTGATATCGTTTCCATAAAGACATTTTCCCCTGTGATAAATAATAGTAATATGAGCTGCCAGATCTTTATCTGTTCCCTTCATTTTATCAATATAATCTAAAGGATTGGTTTTATACCATTCTAAATGTGCAATAGAAAAGTGCAATTCGAAAGGTGTCGGATAAACAAACGGATTGCATACCCCTCTTTTAACAATGCTTAGTTCAATTCCTTTTGGAGGAGCATATGTATTTAATTCTATAACCATATCCATGAAATGATGTTTTATGTTGTTTGGAATAGCCTCCTTTACTACAACTAACAAATCAATATCACTTTTTTTCTCATTATAGCATCCCATAACAGCAGAGCCATGAAGATAAATCCCAATCAGATTATCTCCTAATATTTTTTGACTTTGTGTGACAAAACTTTTAAGCAAATCATTTAAAGCATCCATATCTAACGTATCCTCTAAAACATCTATTACATAGGTCAACTCCGATTTGGCAATTTCTAACGGTAAAGGAAACTTGCCATTTAACCAATCCATTTCTGCACTATGGACATAAAAATCCGAAAAATATTTATGTCCTCCGATATGATCCCAATGAATGTGTGTTGCAACTGCAGTAACAGGTTTATCAGTTAAATTTATAACTTCATCATATATGTTTGAAATACCAACTCCAGTATCAATCAGCAAACTTCTCTCATTTCCATTTAACAAGTAGCAATGTGTTTCTTCCGGGTGATGGTATTCACTGATAACATAAGTTTTTGCGTCTATTTTATCTATTGTAAACCAGTCATTCATAGTTATTCCCACTCGACAAAGCCTAATCAATTTTGTTTAGAGATTATTCTTTGTTGTGTTTGTGGTTCTTTTGATTATTTGATATATCCATATTATACAGCCTACACGATGGGCTGTTATCATGGGGTGATAACGGGGAATTAATTGTAAACAACCGGTATTTTAAGTACATCGTTCTTACTTATATTTCAACGAAGGAAACCAATTCTATAAAATCGTTACAAAATTATCAAAACTGTGATTCTGTTTTTTCATAATAATTTGTCCATTTTTTCTTACATCATTTGTTAATAAGATTTTAATTCCCATCCTCTGAAGGCATTCCAACACTTCCATATTAGGATGTGTATCCCGAGATTTCCCAAAATGTCCATTGTCGTGTGAAATAATAGCAACTTCCGGGTTAATACATTTAAGTATTCTTTCGCTTATATTGTGTTTGCTTCCATGATGCGGCATTTTTAAATATGAAGCACTAATGTCAATTCCTTCATTTATCAGTCGATTGAATACTTTCTTGCTTGCATCTCCCGTCAGTAGCATTTTCTGATTGTAAAAATAAGCCATTAACACCATGCATACATCATGCGTGCAGTTTACATACCTGTTATAGATTTTTCTCATATTTGCTCTTGTACTGCTAACATTAAAACTACGGAATAATGGCATGTTTCTAAATAAAAAGTTTACCACATAATTGCACTTATTCCGTTCAATTTGAGGGTCTTGTTCTTCTTCTCCTCCATAAAGCCAAAACTCATTAAATGTAGCAGAGTCAACTGTACCTAAACTTATGCCTCCACGAGAAAAATTATAAATGTACATTTCCATTTCTCTGGCAAAAGGTTTAGAAAATACCTCATTAAACATCTCAACCAAATCTCTTGTGTCAGTTTCGTCAATCCAGTTGAACACGTCAACACATCTTGGTGGATTAAGGCATTTGATATGATTACAAAATTTTTGTCCCTCATAAGCATATGATAACCGTGGACACGCTTTGTTGCCTTCCACGAGAGATTTAATTACAACCTGATTGTTTACAATTTCTTCTAACGCATTAATAAATTCGCCACAATCCTTGGATGAATTTATTCCTTTCAGATTTAAAATTGCACTAGCAATGAGCGTAATTTCATTCTGAAAAAAGGGAACTGTTATCTCTTCAATATGTGCAAATTTCCCCGCAAAAAAGGAAAGTCCTCCCAAGTGGTCTTTGTCATGATGCGAAATCCATATATGTATTTTTTCATTCTCACCAATACCTTTTGTAATATCCGTATTTCCGGGACCAAGATCAATAAAAAAGGTTTTATCGGCATAATAACAACCTTTGGGCGGCCTCATAACAATGGAGTCACCTTGTCCCACATTAAGTACTTTAACAAAATTCATATATTAACCCCTTTCTCTAAAATCATTTTTCAAAATGAAAATAAATTCGTATTAAAAATCAAATCATTCTCACTCGCTCCTGATAAATTAATTCTAAACAAGTTTGTTTATGAAATTTAGCAAAGCGTATCTACATTATCCGTATTATCGGTAAAGCATATGCTATCCGATTTTTTGTTGCCAATTTGTTGCCACTATGTTTGTTTCACTGGCAAAATATCTACTGTATTATATTTTATTTCTCCTTCAACTCCATCATCGAT
>CANQUM010000001.1 GCA_947627045.1 uncultured Clostridia bacterium | reverse complement strand
TAAACGCCTTCAATTATACCCATACGAATTTTGCAGGCTTGTATTTCAAGCTGCTTTTTAATAGTAGCGTCCATTTTATCAATCCTCCAGATTAATTTACTTTTGAAAATATATAATCTATCACTGCTGCGATAGCATTTTCATCACATGATTCATTCAGAACTAAATCTGCAACTTCCTTTACAGCGTCAACAGCGTTTGCAGGGCAAATACCCAAATCAGCTTCAATCAGCATCTGAATATCATTGTTGTAGTCGCCTACTGCAACAATTGTATAATCATCAATATTGCACAGCTTTCTCATCGCTTTAAGTGCAGAACCCTTTGAATTTTCCTGAGGAAGTATTTCAAAGTAGTTTATATCGCTTCTTACAAAGTCAACACCTGAGAAATTTTGCTTGAATACATACTCTTCAACTATATCAAGATTTTCCTTTGTATCTGCAAAGAGTACTTTATACCAGTTATTATCAACATTTTCAATGTCGGTATAATTAGGTATTACCTTACAGATTTTAATATGATTTTCCTCAGTTGAGTTTATTCTTATAACATTGACTTTATCGGTCAAAATCTCACAGCCCAATTTCGGAAATTCATTTAATATATCAATAGTGATTTCTTTCGCAATAGGCGGTGTATAAATATCGTATATAGACTTTTGAGCGTCAATATCATAAATCATTCCGCCATTGAACATTATCATTGGAAAATTTACGTTAAAATATTCAAAGTATTGTGAAGTAGCCTGATGAGCACGTCCTGTTGCAATGGTAAACTTTCCGCCCAAATTCTGAAATTTCTTTATTGCGTCCAAATTTCCCTTTGAAGGGATTTTATTTGTAGGAAGAAAAGTTCCGTCCATATCGGTTATTAATAATACCTTTGATATATCTTCAAACATATATTTATCTTACCTTTTTCAGTATATTCTCAAAATATTCAGGAAGCTCGCTGTCAAACTCCATATATTCTTCGGTCGTTGGGTGAACAAACCCTATTTTTTTAGCGTGAAGACATTGACCATCTATTCCTTTAAAGGATTTTCCGTAAACGTCATCACCTAAAATAGGATGTCCTATATATGACATATGTACTCTTATTTGATGAGTTCTGCCTGTTTCCAATCTAAATTTAAGCAATGAATATTTGTCAAAA
Organism: uncultured Clostridia bacterium; assembly: GCA_947627045.1. Lineage (GTDB taxonomy): Bacteria > Bacillota > Clostridia > Oscillospirales > Ruminococcaceae > UMGS1601. The sequence goes on along the minus strand of CANQUM010000001.1, from coordinate 201,991 downwards.
GTCTCTAAAGCCTCATAGTGAGTAATAGCTTTCTTTGAGTTTTTATCAGTTACACACATTTTCTTTCTGTTTAATTTATGACGTCCGATAGGAGCGTTTACAGTACCGTTTTCATCGCTCATTCTCCCACAGACAATGCCCACATACTCTCTTTTAAATGAATGATCTTTAATTTGCTTTGCCAAATTTGTATGTGCCTTATCGGTTTTTGCAACAATCAAAAGACCGCTTGTATATTTGTCAATTCTATGTACGATCCCGGGTCTTATTACTCCGTTAATACTTGAAAGGCGTCCCTTGCAGTGGTATAAAAGAGCGTTTACAAGAGTACCGTCAGGATTTCCTGCCGCAGGATGAACAACCATTCCCTTAGGCTTATTAACAACAAGAAGATCATCATCTTCGTATACAATGTCAACAGGTATATTCTGCGGTATAACATCAAGCTCTTTGGGCTCGGGAATGTTTATATCAATAACATCATTTGTTTGCAGTTTATAATTCTTGCTGACCGATTGAGAATTAATAAGAATATTATTTTCTTTTAGCATTCTTTGAATTGACGACCGCGACAGATCATCAATATTATCGGACAGCCACTTATCAATTCTTGCTCCGGCAGTTTCACTTGAAACATAAAGTTTAAGATTTTTCATTTTAATTTTCCTCTGATTCTAAACTGCTGTCTTTTTTATTATCTGAACTGTTCGACAGCTCAGTAAGAATATCAAATTCATCTGTATTATCTGCTTCATTTGGTGAATCGCCTAATGAGCCAATAACGACTGAGCGTTTTTTACGGTTTACGAATGATTCAACTATTAAATAAGCAATACAAAATCCAATTGCCCCTACAACAACACAAATATCAGCAAAATTGAATATAGGAAAATCCATAAAATCAGTGCGAATATAGTCTATGACCTCTTTGTATCTTATTCTGTCTATAAGATTTCCTAATCCTCCGGCTATAATAAATGAAAGCATAACTACTTCTAGTTTCAATTTAAAGCGGCCTGATGCTATAAGAAAAAGCACAATTACAATTGCAATAACTGCAATAGCTGTAAGAAAAATTGTTTTACCCTCAAGTATGCTCCAAGCTGCTCCGGTATTTCTAACGTGCGTTATGCTTAACAAATTATGTCCGCCTATACCGAAAGAATAAAAAGTTTCATTCAAATTGATATTTGAGACAACAAAATATTTAATTCCCTGATCAATCAGAACAAGCATAATAATCAGAACAAGTGATAGAAAAATCAAATTTCTCACCTTTCCTAAGACAAATTTAGTCAATTAAAATTATCAAACAGACATTAATTCGTAATATTGAGGAACATTTGGTAAAAACTTTATACAAACGTAAATTTTAACATAATATCATAGACAAAACATAAGTTGTCAAAATAATCTGACAACTTATGCAATAATTATTATTTAGAAATAACATTGTGACATCTGTCGCAAAGTGTGGGGTGATCATCAAAAATTCCCACAGTTTCTGAAAACTTCCAGCACCTTTCACATTTTTCACCCGTTGCTTTTACCACATCTATTGTAACGCCGTCAAGTTCACCTTTAAATTCACCGTTGCCGTCTTTAAGCTCAACCTTTGAAACAATGAAAATCTCAGGCAATTCGCTTATAAAGCCGGAGATTGTGTCTTTTGTTTCTCCGTCAGCATACAAGATAACATCAGCTTCTAAAGATTTACCTATAACCTTGTCTGCTCTCTTTATCTCAAGAGCTTTTTTAACATCTTCTCTAAGTGCGGCAATCAAATCCCACTTGGCTGTAAAATCAGCATCTGTCTTAATGTTTGATTTTTCAGGCATATCATTTAAGAATACGCTCTTTGAATTATCGCCTGATGAATGAGGTATATAACTCCAAATCTCATCAGCAGTAAATGACATTATAGGTGCAATAAGCCGTGTAATAGCACTTAGTATTCTATACATTACAGTTTGTGCAGCTTTTCTTGAAACCGAATCAACATCATCGCAATACAATCTGTCTTTAATAATATCAAGATAGAAGTTCGACATATCAATAACGCAGAAGTTGTGAATAGCGTGAAATACTATGTGATAATCAAAAGCATTATAAGCTGCGTTGACTTTGTCAATCAATTCGTCAAGCTTTGTCAATGCCCATTTGTCAAGTTCAAATAATTTATCGTCTGAAACACCGTCTTTATCAATATCAAAGCCGTCTGCGTTTGACAAATTACCTAAAATAAATCTTGCTGTGTTTCTGATTTTCTTATAAGCGTCAGAAAGCTGTGCAAGTATATCATTTGAAATTCTTATATCTGAATGATAATCGCTTGACGCAACCCACAATCTTAGAATATCTGAGCCGTATTTATTTGTGATTTCAGACGGTTCAATTCCGTTTCCTAGAGATTTATGCATTGTCTTTCCCTGACCGTCTACAACCCAGCCGTGAGTGCAGACAGTTTTATAGGGAGCCTCGCCGTTGCAGACAATTGATGTCAGCAATGACGACTGGAACCAGCCTCTGTATTGGTCTGCTCCCTCGAGATATAAATCTGCAGGAGCGTTTAGATCTTCCCTTTCCTCTAAAACAGCCTTGTGTGTAACTCCGCTGTCAAACCAAACGTCTAAGATGTCCATTTCCTTCTCAAAATCTGAACATCCGCACTCGCATTTTACGCTTGCAGGTATGAAATCCTTAGCGTCCTTTCTATACCATGCGTCCGAGCCTTCAGCTCTGAACAAATCTGAAATTGCTTTGATCGTTTCATCATTGCAAATCGGCTTACCGCAGTCCTTGCAGTAAACTACAGGAATAGGCACTCCCCAGGTTCTTTGTCTTGATATGCACCAGTCAGAGCGATCCTGAACCATTCCTTTGATTCTTTCCTCGCCCCATTTTGGAATCCATTCAACATTTTCAATTGCCTTGACAGTTTCGTCCTTAAAGTTCTTTACAGAACAGAACCACTGCTCTGTTGCCCTGAACAGAATAGGAGACTTACATCTCCAGCAATGCGGATACTGGTGTTCAATATCCTCAATTGCGAATAAAGCACCTGTTTCCTTTAAATGCTCGGCAATTACTTTGTTTGCATTATCGGTTGTCAGACCCTCAAACATTCCGGAGTCCTTTGTTAAAACTCCCTTACCGTCAACCCCGACAACAATTCCTATATCATCATACTTTTTACATACCTCAAAGTCGTCAACACCGTAGCCCGGAGCTGTATGAACACATCCAGTTCCGCTTTCTAAGGTAACGTGATCACCAAGAATGATAGGAGACGGTCTGTTCATAAACGGGTGCTCAGTTTTGACGCCTTCTAAATCACTGCCCAAGAACTTTGCAATAACTTCATATTTTTCAATTCCGGCAGCCTCCATAGTTACGGGAACAAGGTATTCTGCCATTACATAATTCTCACCGTTTTCAGCCCTTACAACAACATAGTCGTAATTTGGTCCGAGACATATAGCCAAATTTCCAGGAAGTGTCCAGGTAGTAGTTGTCCAAATAACAAAGTACGTGTTATTTATATCTATTCCCTTTTCAGTAAAAAGTCCCTTATCGTCTGATACCTTGAACTTAACATAAATAGACTGACATGGATCGTCAGAATATTCAATTTCAGCTTCAGCCAAAGCAGTCTGACACTCAGGACACCAGTAAACAGGCTTCAAGCCCTTATATACATAGCCTTTTTTAGCAAATTCTCCGAAAACTTCAACTTCTCTTGCTTCAAACTCAGGCTTCAAAGTCAGATAAGGATTTTCAAAATCGCCTAACACGCCGAGTCTTTTAAACTGCTCCTTCTGATTTTCCATAAATGACAGAGCGAAATCTTTGCAGTGCTGTCTTAATTCAAGGGGCGGAATAGCACCGTTTTCTACTCCTATAGATTTCATAGCTTTCAATTCAATAGGAAGTCCGTGAGTATCCCAACCCGGAACATAATGAGAACGATAGCCGCTCATATTCTTATACTTAACTATAATGTCTTTAAGAACCTTATTTAAAGCGGTTCCCAAATGAATATCACCGTTAGCATATGGAGGTCCGTCATGCAAAGTATAATTAGGCTTGCCCTCGTTCCTTTTGATTATATCATTATAAAGATTTTCTTCGTCCCATTTCTTGAGCATCTCAGGCTCTCTCTTAGGCAGATTACCTCTCATAGGAAATTCAGTTTTAGGCAAATTTAACGAAGTGTTATAGTCCTGTGGCATTTATAAAAAGTCTCCTTAAAAGTTTAATTGTTTTTTCCAAATTTCAAATCGCCGTAATGACCTTCATCCGGAGTATATTTGTTACCCTCATAGTGAAAGTTATCAGATGTATTGTTTTTAGCGGCAATTTCCTGAGCCTTATCGATAATAGCTTTGCTCTCTTCAAGCTTCTTTTCTCTTGCTTCTTTTTCAGCTATGATCTGCTCAACCTCATCTTCAGAAATCTCAGGAAGCTCCATAATCAATCTGAGCTGCTTATTATATAGTTCGGTAAGCTGAGCCTTGAACCTTGTAACCTCAACCTTTAATTTAGCAAGGTTTTCAGCTTCCTGTTCGCTCTGTATCTTAGATGATTTAATCCTGTACTCGGTTTTTTCAGTATTTTCCCTGATCAAAGTCTCGCACTTAGCCTTGTGCTCACGAACGATCCTGTCGCACTCCTCAGCACTCTGACGAGAAACGATCTCCTGCTCTTCACGGGCTTTATTAAGAATTGCCTCAGCTTCACTCTTGGCATCAGAAATAATTTTATGACCCTGCTTTTGGGCTCCGAGTAAAGCTTCTTTGATTGCGTCCTCATCGCCTCTGTACTCATTTATCTTTTCAACGAGCTTAATAATTTTTGCCTCGTTTTCCTGATTTTGAGCAACAACATCTGCAAAAGCCTTTGACAGACCAAGAAGATATTCGTCGACATCTTCGGACTTGTAGCCAAATGTAGCTTTTTCAAAAGTTTTTTCAGCTATATCGTTTGGATTGATCATACTATTGCCTCCTAAGATATATTAATCATATTTTTTAATCGTTATGTGTAAACGATTTTTCCTTGACACCCCGTCAATAGAACTTAATAAAAATTTTCCATATCCACGAATGGAAAAGTCAACACCTTCACACATTTCAAAGCTCGGAGAAAAGACTTCTTCATAATCTATAATTACTCCGTTAGTTTTTATAAGTGCAGACGTCTTCTCCCTGCTCTTATTAATAGCTAATGATATTACGCTGTCGGCTCTTAGCGATTGCACAGTACCGCATATATCAGAAAATTTTTGCTCTATAACAACATCTGTCAGATCAAATCCAATTTCAGCCTTAACACCTATTCTACCGATTTTATGTACATTTTCAAGAATTAAAGGAAGAATTTTGTCAACTGCAAACACAATTGCTTTTCCCTCACAGATTATTATATCGCCTATGCAGTCTCTTGAAATATTTAATGACATTAAACTTCCAAGTACATCACGATGAGTCAATATATCACATTTTCTATGTATAAAGGTCAATCCTTTGACAGGAAAATCATTAATATTAATTTCATTATAAGGCGGAAAAACTCCAAGCACAAGTCGGTGAGCTTCATCATAACCGCCGAAAAGCTTATAATTATCAAATTTTATTGAATCAAGAACCTGTTTTGCAATCTTTGATTGGCGGCAATCTAAAAAATAGGAAAATTTTTCACTATATTTCTCATTTGCAATACTTACCCAATCAAGTATTTTGTCAACAAGCAGATGATCTGATCTTGATAAGTTTCTCAAAAAAGAGCGGTTAAACTCTTTCATTAAAAGCTGTAACCGTTATTTTCTAATTCGCTCATTAAATCGACACCGGAAAATCCAACATTCTTTGGCATAATAGCAAAAGTTTTCTGAGCCATCATTTTGATGTCAGCACCGTTAGCATAAGCAACACCTGATAAAAAGTCAAGAATTCTCTTAGCGTCCTCACTTCTTACAGTTTCAAGATTTAAAAGAACAGTTTTTTGGTCATTTAAGTCATCGCCGATCGCCTTGACCTCTGAAAAATCTGTAGGTCTTGCAAGAACGATCTGCAATGTTGTTGTTGCAGCAATTTTTACTTCTCTGTTTCTTCTGTCTTTGATTTCATCTGCTGCCATTTCATCATTTTCATAGATTGATTCATAATCACCAACTGTTTCGTCGCTGCCAATGAAAAGATTTTTCAAGTTTTGCATAACACTCATTTTTATACCTCCAAATATTTTCTAGCCCCGAAGAGCTTTGTTCCTATTCTCACGAGATTAGAACCGTATTTGACGGCTTTAGTGTAATCTCCTGACATACCAACCGATAAAATATTCATGTTGATACGATTTAATTTCTTTTGTCCTATCTCTACATATAGTTCCTGTAGTTTACCATAGATACTGTCATCTGCATTTATCGGCGGAATAGCCATTAAGCCGTTTATCCTTACGTTCTCAAGCTCAGAAATTCTCTTAGCGAGCTCTAAAACATTTGACCTTGATATACCGCTCTTGGATAATTCATCACCGATATTTACTTCTATAAGAATATCCATAGTTTTATCATTTTTCTTAGCAAGTCTGTCAATCTCACTTGCCAACTTAAAGCTGTCAACCGATTGAATCTGAGAAACGTCATCTATAATATACTTGACTTTATTAGTCTGGAGATGACCGATAAACTGCACTTCACACGGCTTGTAGAATTCCTTTTTTGAAAGAAATTCCTGAACTCTGTTTTCGCCTAATAAATCAATTCCCTGTTCTATTGCAAAGTTGATTAAATCAGGTTCAACAGTCTTTGTAACAGCCATAATTCGCACATTATCATCAAAATCTCTGTATTTAGACTTACTATCTTTAATATTATAACATATTTCTTTATAGTTTTCAACTAAATATTCAAATTTTTTATCCTGAATTTGTTTCTGTGTCGGTTGTTGTTCCTGAGGTGATTTCATCAGTGCTGACCCCCTCTAATAAAATTTGGTCATACAAAAGAATATAACTGTCGTCGGATGTGTTTTTAGATAATACATAGTCGTCGCCTTCATATATTACATCAATTTTCTTAAAGGCTATTTGCTGTCCTAACATTACATAGGCGCCTTTTTGCTCACCCTGAAATCTTATTGCCTCTCTTGGTACCTTAACGCCTGTATATTCGTCGAAAATCAGCTCTGCGTTATCAAATCTGCTATTCAGCACATTTTCATCAATTTCATTACAGCTTAAAATTACAACGCATTTGTCAGTACCGTCAATTGGCTTAATACTGTCAACCGTAACACCGTATACCTTATTGGAAGAATTGAATCTTATAGATAAGCCGTCGTTTATAAGAAACTTATTTGTGTTTTTAATTATGCCCAAGAATTTCCATTCATAGCTTTTTAAAATTTTTCCTACCGTATTATCAGTAATCTTTGGTTTTATTTTAAACAGCTTTTGAAGTTCGTCAGTTGACATATTTTCAATGTCTTCATATGAAACCGAAGACTCATATCCGTCAACAGTTTTAACAAAATAACCTGAACTGTTTGTGTTAATACTGTCTATAGGATCTTCTATTTTAATTTTTAGATCATTAATTTCCGATTTTATCTGTTTTATCACAGGCTTAAAATTCTCTTCAGAACCGGTAACAATATTGTATATATTCATTGTGTAAAGTAAATCGTCGCTTTTAGAGCCTACAGAAGAGTAATCTTTTTGCTGAATCATATTTGTAACACTAAGATAATCATTTTTTATTTTAGTTCTTAGCGCCTCAGCCTGAACATAGTTTGTTGTACCGGGACTCTGAGCTCTTTTTAAATCTGATAAAACAGTTTTCAGTCTTGCCAACCTATTTCTATAATAAATCTGATCACCATTGCTGTAAACCTTAGCTATGTCTGAATTTTCAGCAACTTTCAGTCCATCATTATAAAGATAATTTATAACTCCGCCGCTTGTATTATCGTAATTTATTACCCTTTCATCTCGCAGAAACATACCCTTAAAGGTTATATTTTCATTGACCGTATAAAGTACTGCTTCCTCTGTGTCATGTGAGTTGTTTATCATAAAGGCAATCTGACTTCCGACCATAATAAGTATAAAAACAGATAAAGCAACGCCTAGAACTTTAACTGTAATAGAATTCATTACAACTGTGCTCCATAAGGAGCTATCCTCCTTTAAATAGATTTATTCGACGTTCAACCATTATTATCTTATTTTTCATAACTTGAATCAAGCAAATTAATTGATTTGGCAGGTACAATTGTAGATATTGCGTGTTTATAAACTACATTTTGCTTTCCGTCACATTCCAAAATAACAATATAACTGTCAAACCCGTGAACCAATCCCTTAAATTGAAAACCGTTCACCAAAAAAATAGTTACAGGTACCTTTTCTTTTCTCGCCTGATTTAAAAATACGTCCTGTAAATTCATTCCCTTGTTCATTTAATATCTTCCCTTCTATATATTTTTTATATTTTATTTTTTTATAAAACCAATAACAGTTTACAGAAGTTTGCAAAAATTATTTGAATATATTATATCACAAATTTATACATTTGGCTATATAAATTTTTGCTTTTTCTAAAATTTCTTCTATATTTTTGTACTTATCTACCTCTATCCAAAAAATTCGTTTATCACGCCTAAACCATGTAAGCTGACGTTTTGCATATCTTCTTGTTTCCATCTTGATTTTCTCAATGCAATCTTCAAGAGAGGCCTTCATTGAAAAATAAGGGATCAGCTCTTTGTATCCTATTGCCTGATGTGCAGTGTTAAGAGAATTTCCTTTATAAATTTTTTCAGCTTCATATAGCAAACCTTTTGAGATCATAGTGTCAACTCTTTTATTGATTCTGTCATAAAGAAGCTGTCTGTCAGAGAACGTGAGACCTATCATTGCCGGATTGAATCTTGACTTCTCCAGCCTGCTTGTCTTTTTATGCTCTGAGAGCTTTTCTCCCGTCTTTTCAAAAACCTCTAATGCTCTTATAACACGGGAGACATTATTCTCGTGTACTTGCAAAGCAGTAGCTTCATCAACTTGTAAAAGTTTTTCCCAAAGATAACGGTTCCCTTTTTCTTTTGACAGATTGAATAGTTTTTCTCTGAACTCCTTATCCCCTGTTGTTTCATCAAACTTAACATTATCAATAAGTGAGTTTATATAAAGTCCCGTACCTCCTGCCAAAACAGGCAGTTTTCCTCTGCTGAAAATATCATCAACAGCACTGTTTGCAAGTTTTACATAATCCGCAACACTGAAGTCGCAATCAGGCTCTAAGAAATCTATAAGGTGATGCTTTATTCCCTGCATCTCAGCATCACTGGGTTTTGCAGTAAGTATATCCATTCCCTTATATATCTGCATAGAGTCTGCTGAAACTACCTCTCCGTTGTACTGCTTAGCAAGTTCAACAGCCAGCGCAGTTTTACCTGAAGCGGTAGGTCCCAAAACAACAATAATAGGCTGCATAGACAATTAAAATTCTCCTCCAAATGTTACGGTTAGACAATACGCTTGAATTGCTTTTCAATTTCTTTTTTTGAAATCTTTGTAAATACAGGTCTGCCATGAGGACAATACCTGATGTTTTCATCATCAAATATTCTGTCAATAAGGCTTTGAAGCTCCAATTTGTCTGATTTTATATTTCCTTTGATTGCCGCCTTGCAGGCAATTGAATGGTAAAGCTCATCAAATAAAGATAAATTCGGATTTTGTCTATGCTCTAAAAAATTATGAGCAAGCTCAGCTATTATATCGGACGGATCAGTGTCTTCTATTACCACCGGCACTCCTATAACTTTAATGCTCGGTGCCTGAGCATCTTCTAATATAAACCCGAATTGTTTTGCATTTTCAAGGTTAGATATAATGGCGTCGTATTCCTCATAGGATAATAATACCTCTGTTGGCTCAAACAGCATCTGCGAATCAAGATTGCTTGATTCATTTTTTATATTTTCAAAAATATATCTTTCGTGAGCAGCATGCTTGTCGAATATATACATATCATCATCTTTTTCAACAACTATATATGTATTGAAAATTTCACCAATTACCTTTGGCTTTGAATTTTCAAACTCACTATTTTCTTTTTCTAAGCGGTCAGTCTCACTTAAATTAGAGATTTTCTCTTTCTTTACAAAAGAAGAACTATCAATAAATTTATAGTCGCCTAAATCCTTTGGCTCTTCAGGTTTCAGCTTTGATATATCATTATCATTATTATAGTGCTTATCAAATTCAGTTAAATATTCAGGCTTTGGACACTCGACTTTGTTAAATTCATCAGCAGGTCTTGAATATGTTTTAATATGCGCATTATTATTTAGAATTTCATCTGTTTTTTTAACTGTATATGTGTTATCTTTACTAAAGGTCATAACCGTCTGTACGCCGCTGTCAGGCTTGCTGAATTGATGAAGCTCATTTTCATAAAAATGCTTTTCGCTTTTAAGTTCAAACTCTTTAGGTGAGAAATCCGGTAAAAGTGCATTTTTTACTGCAAAGTAAACACTTTCATATATCATTTTTTCGTTTGAGAATTTTACTTCAATTTTTGCAGGATGCACATTAACGTCAACTAAATTAGGCGGAATATCAAGGCAAAGCACACAAGCAGGAAACTTTCCTATCATGATCTGATTTTTATATGCCTCCTCAAGCGAAACCATACAGGTTACAGACTTTACATATCGGTTATTGATAAAGAAATTCTGAAAGGTTCTTTTTGCCTTTGCTTCCAAAGGTTTAACGGTGTAACCTTTAACAGTTATTCCGTTATAAGAATAATCAACAGGAATAAGAGAATTTGCAAAAGCCTTTCCGAAAACCGAATATATAGTCGAAAACAGCTTACCGTCTCCTGCTGTTACAAGCTCAGTTTTGTTGTCTCGAATAAACTTAAAAGATATTTCGGGGTGCGATAATGCCAGCTTCGAGACAACTCCTGAAACAGCATTTCCCTCTGTAACATCTTTTTTAAGAAATTTCAGTCTTGCAGGAACATTGTAAAAAATATCTCTAATAACTATAGTTGTTCCGTCAGGACAGCCCGATTTTTCATTTATTTTCTCTTCAGAACCTTCAATAACATAATGTGTTCCGTAATCTTGATCTATGACTTTAGAAAGCACTTCGGTTTTAGAAACAGCACAAATTGAAGCTAAAGCCTCGCCTCTGAATCCGAGCGTCAGTATCTTATCTAAATCAGCTTTAGCAAAAATCTTACTTGTTGCATGTCTTAAAAAAGCCGTAGGAATATCCTCTGCAGATATTCCGCAGCCGTTGTCCGAGACTCTCATATATGTGCGTCCGCCGTTTTTTATTTCAATTGTTATTACATTCGCACCTGAATCTATTGAATTTTCCAAAAGCTCCTTAATAACTGATGACGGACGCTCTATAACTTCTCCTGCCGCTATCAGTTCTGAAACTTCTTTTGACAACACATTTATCTTAGACATTTCTGCAACTACGCTCCAATCATAATTATCAGATATAATTCAATATGTCTTTAATATAAAACCTGAGTTCCTCATCATTCATTTCGTCAATGTTTGTTTTTCTCAGCTTTTCAATTGCAATCTTTTCATTGATATCGTCCATACCGATCTGCATATCTCTTTGCACAGATGTATACGCATGACTTTTATTTTCTTTCTCAAAATCCTCAAGCAGTTCATTTGCTCTGCTTATTATCTTAGCAGGAAGCCCTGCCAGCTTTGCAACCTCAATGCCGTAGCTTTCATCTACACCGCCGCGAACAATTTTTCGCAGAAATTTAATTCCCTGATTAGTTCTTTTAACTGCAACACTGTAATTTTTTACTCCGCTTAACTCCTGCTCAAGCTCAATCAACTCATGATAATGTGTTGCAAAAAGAGTTTTACAGCCCAGCTTCTTGGCATTAGCTATATACTCGGCTACACTTCTGGCAATACTAATGCCGTCAAAGGTAGAGGTTCCTCTGCCGACTTCATCTAAAATCACAAGACTGTTTTGCGTTGCGTTTTTAACAATTTCAGCAACCTCGCTCATTTCTACCATAAAAGTCGATTGACCGGAGGTAAGGTCATCAGATGCACCGATTCTAGTGAAAATCTGGTCGACAACCGAAATTTTTGCATATTCAGCCGGCACGAACGAGCCTATCTGCGCCATCAACGTGATTAGCGCGATCTGCCTCATATATGTTGATTTACCCGACATATTCGGACCTGTAATAATATTCATTTTGTTTTCAGTCAAATCAAGATATGCGTCATTTGGAACAAATATCTCGTCCGTCTGCATAAGCTCTACAACAGGGTGCCTTCCATTTTTTATGTCAATAACTCCGTCAATAGCAATTTCAGGCTTAGAGTAATTATTAGCAGTTGCAACCGAAGCAAATGAAGTTAAAACATCAATTAAAGCAAGTGCAGACGCTGTTTCCTGAACAACTGTGAGCTGCTTTGCTATGTAATCTCTTACTTCAACAAATATTTCCTGTTCAAGTGATATAACCTTATCGTTTGCACCTAGAATAGTATTCTCAGCATTTTTAAGCTCTTCAGTTATGTATCTTTCACAGTTTGTAAGTGTCTGCTTTCTTATATAGCTATCAGGAACTAAACCTATGTTTGATTTTGTAACTTCAATATAGTAGCCAAAAACTCGGTTATAGCCAATCTTCAAGGTTTTAATTCCTGTGCGTTCTCTTTCCTGTTCAGCAATATTATCAATAATGCTTTTTCCTCCATGAATAATATCACGGAGCTCGTCCAGATTTTCATTAAATCCGTCTTTTATAACTCCCCCGTCTTTGGTATTGACAGGAGGCTCGTCTACAATTGAATTTTCAATAAGATTTGCAACATCCTCCAGTGTTGAGATCTTAGCATTTTCAGCAGTCAAAAGCTTAGCTGAAAAATTTGATAAAAGTCTTTTTATTTCAGGAAGCTTCTCAGCAGTTGCAGATAAAGCCTTTAAATCCCTCGGGGTAGCAGTTTTATACATAACCCTTGTCATAAGACGTTCAATATCATAAATGCCGGACAAAGCTTCACTTAAATTACCCAAAACAACAGGATTTTGAACAAGCTGTTCAACGGAATCAAGTCTCTGCATTATCTTAGTCGGGTTTGTAAGCGGCTGGTCTATGAATGTTTTAAGAAGTCTTTTTCCCATAGAGGTTTTATTTTTATCCAGCACCCAAAGAAGCGAGCCTTTCTTTTCTTTGTTTCTCAAGGTTTCGGTAAGCTCTAAATTTCTCCTTGCAGTTACACCTAACGTCATCAGCGGATCGTTTTCATGCTTGATTATTTTGGTAAATCTGCCTATCAGCGCTTTTTGGGTATCATATATGTAATTAAATAATCCGCAGACTGAATTTACCTCAATACTGCTCTCATTTATTGAAAGTTCTGATAAATCTGAAACTGAAAACTGCTCGCATACTATTTCTCTGTTTCGTGATAAATCAAAATCAGAATCGTCAAGAATGTTAACGCTTGCCTTTAACTTTTCCTTTATAAACGAAGTTAAATATTTAAGTGATAAAACCTTATCATTTATCAAGACTTCCACAGGTTCAAATCTTGAAAGCTCGTTTACAGCATCTGAAACTGCATCTTTTCCGCTGAATAAATAAAGATGCACTTCACCTGTAGAAATATCAGTCATACATATTGATATTTCTTTCTCATTGAAGAAAATCGCACATATATAGTTATTCTGGGTCTCATCAAGCATACTGCTTTCAATAAGAGTTCCCGGAGTAACAACTCTTACGATCTCTCTTTTTACAAGTCCCTTTGCCTGAGAAGGATCCTCAGTCTGCTCACAGATAGCGACCATAAAGCCTTTATCGATCAGTTTTTTTAAATATACGTCGCAGGCATGGTGAGGAACTCCGCACATTGGAGCCCTCTCCTCCAAGCCGCAATCGCGGCCCGTCAGGGTGAGCTCAAGCTCTCGGGATACAACAATAGCGTCATCAAAAAACATTTCGTAGAAATCTCCAAGCCTGTAAAAGACTATGTGATTCATATAATTTTTTTTGACCTCTACATACTTCTGCATCATCGGCGAAAGCTTTGATATATCAACATCAGCTAACTTCACTTCAACTCACTTACCTTTTATCAGAAAATATTTTTATAGATTAATGACAGCCTCCGCAGGTAGAACAGCTTCCTCCGCAGCTTGCAGGCTGCTCCTCAGGACAGGTCATAGGGTCTTCACCGTTTGCAGCCATACTTATAATAAAGTTTACCGAGTTTATCAGCTTTTCCACTTTCTCCTGAGCGGCAGTAAATTCAGCCATATTGGGATTTGCCATAATTTTGTTATAAACTTCTTTTAACTCAGCGTCAAGGCGTTTCATAGCGTCTGCGTCTTTTTCTTTCTTTTGCATCTCCTGATTGAGCTGCATTCTCTTTACATTGAAATCACCTATCATATTCTGAAGCTCAACGTCCTTATCATTTTTGATCTTTGCTTCCTGATACTTCTTGTATCTTTCGTCCTCTTGAAGAGCCTTTCCAAGCTCTCTTGCCATTTCAATAACAGTCATAAAAAATCTCCTTTAAAATCAATATATTAAACAATTTCCCCAAGCAGCGCCCAGTTCATTGCTTTGTTTATCCTTACATTTACAAAGCTGCCGATAAGCTCTTTACCGCCTATAAACTCGACAATAATATTTTCATCAGACCTTCCCTGAAGATGTTCGTCTGAAGTCCTGCCCTCTTTATCAACCAAAATCCTTAAAGTCTTGCCGACAAACCGTGACATCCACTCAACATTTACTTCACGGTGTTCAAGCAAAAGCTCTCTAAGCCACAAACCCTTTTGCTTACTGCTTATATTGTCTTCCATTAATGCAGCCTTTGTACCGCTTCTCTTTGAGTATACGAATGAATATATATTATCGAATCTAAATCTCTTTACAGCTTCCTTAGTTTCGCAGAATTCCTCATATGTTTCTCCCGGAAAACCAACAATTATATCGCTTGTAAATGAAAAATCGGGTTTTTTACTTCTTGCGTAATCAATAATTTCTGCATATTCTTCAATAGTATAATTTCTGTTCATTTCTTTGAGAATTCTGTTACAGCCCGATTGCATAGGCAAATGCAAATGCTTGCATACTTTTTCACATTCAAGTATTGTATCAATAAGCTCGTGTGTTGCATCTTTAGGGTGAGAACTCATAAAGCGTATTCTGAAATCACCTTGTATGGTATTCAGCTTTCTCAAAAGTTTTGGAAATCCATAGCTGTATGAATTTACATTCTGACCAAGTAATGTTATTTCTTTATAGCCGTCTTTTACTAAGCCTGATACCTCGTCAAAAACCGCCTCGACCGCTCTCGACCGCTCTCTGCCCCTTACATACGGCACTATACAATATGTGCAGAAATTGTTACATCCATACATTATAGGAACTGACGCCTTTATCTTACTGTCTCTAAGCTGTTTTAAATTCTCATTTATATCGCTTTCCTGTTCGGAAATATTAAAAATGCGCTTTTTTGTATTTAAAACTTCATAAAGCATTTCGTAAAACTGATTATATGCAAACGTCCCGAATACCAAATCGACCTGACGGTAATTTTGTTTAATTCTTTCAGCAATATGCTTTTGCTGAGCCATACACCCGCATATACATATGACAGTATTCGGTTTTTCTTCTTTAAGACGCTTAAATCTTCCTATATTGCCGAAAACTCTGTCTTCAGCGTGTTCTCTAACTGCACAGGTGTTCAAGATGATTAGAGAAGCATTTTCTGTACTATCTGTAAACTTATATCCGATTTTTGAAATTAAGTTTTTCAGCTTTTCGCCGTCAGTAGCGTTCTGCTGACAGCCAAAAGAATGTAAATAGCAAAGCGGAGTATTATCTCCGTAAATATCAAGAATCAATCTTTTTAAATTATCAATTGAAAAATCTTTATTTACACAACATATAGTCTTATTTTCCAAAATAAAACTCCCTTTTAATTATATATAGTGTATTATAACATACAATAACAATTATTTCAAGCAAAATTAATAATTATTTGAATTGCAAATGATTTTTTTATGTGGTATACTTATTAATAATTTAATGTCGCATATATAACTATATTGTATTTTTTTGATTTTATCAGCTATTTCTTTTTGCTGAACGGTATTTCGAGGTGTAAAATGAAGTATAAAATAGAGAGAAAAAATTGGGGCAGTTTCTTTACCGTTCCCACCAAAGTTGTATCCAATCATTTAAAGCTGTGCAGCGGAGATTTTTTAAAGGTTCTGCTGTTTATATTATCAAGTGATAAAAATGAAATAATATCAGAAGAAATAAGCTCTCTTACAGGACTTTCAACCGATATTGTAGACGATGCAGTTGTTTACTGGAGTCAAGCGGAAGTTTTCTCAGTGCTAAATGTTACGGTTTTAAAAAATTCTGAAAATCAAACCTTACATACCTCTAATATATCTAATAGTTCTGATAAAACTTCTAAAACAGAAACTGAATCTCAAAAAAAGTCAGTTGTTCCGGCTATAAATCCCACTGATAGGTCGCTTGAGAAAAAGAGCCACGTTAAATACTCCTCAAAGGATATTGCTGATATTGTAAACAGTCAAAAAGAAATAAAGGAAATGTTTTCTCAGCTTGAAATTATTTTAAAGAGAGGATTACGCTTTACAGAACAATGCGGATATATTAATCTTGTTGAAAATTACGGATTCCCGATTGCCTCGATACTCTTACTTGTTCAATACTGCGATGACATAGGAAAATCAAGTATCAGATACGTAGAAAGCATTGCAGAATCTTGGTTTGAACAGGATATAACCTCTTACCAACAGGTTGAATCTGAAATCATAAAAATGATGAAATCGCACAAAATTGAAAATAAAGTTGCTAAAATATTCGGTATAACAACAAATCTCACTAAAAAGCAAAAGGAATATATAAACTCTTGGACATTACTTGGATATAATACTGAAATGATTCAGCTTGCATACGAAAAATGTGTTGACCAAATAAACAAGCTGTCATTCCCCTACATAAATAAAATTATAATAAGTTGGTCAAAAGAAAATATTTATACTATTGATGAAGTCAATATACAAAACGCTAAATCTAAAAAATATAAATCCAAAAAGAAAGAAAAAGAACACTCATATGATCTTGATGAGTTCTATGAGTTTACATTGAATCACGTTCCTAAAATAAACGGAAAGGATATAAAGAACAGTAATGAATAACAGTATATTGCCATCGGCTTTTTCTAAAGCGGCTTCGGAAATTGAAAACAGACGTTCAAACGCTTTTGAAACTCTCGAGCTTCACAAAGAAGAAATCAGTAAAAAAGCTCCTGAAATAGATTCTTTATACAATAGAATTCTGCAGACTAGCTTTGAACTGTCAAAATCAATAATTTCACGCAGTGAAAATATTGGTAAAATAATTGATGAACTAAAAGAAAAAAATCTTGAAAACCAATTCAAGATTAAGATTATGCTAAAAGAGTTTGGCTATCCAGAGGATTATCTAAAAGCAAAATTTACCTGTTCTATTTGTAATGACAGCGGATATGTAAATGGCAGCAGGTGCCAATGTTTTAACGAGCTGATCAAGAAATATACTATAGACGAACTTAACGAGAGCTGTAAAATTGAACTGCATGATTTTGACGAGTTCAATTTGAATTTATACTCTAATCTCCCCGATGATAAATCGGGCATTATTCCCAGAGAGAGAATGAATGAAATTCTTGTTCAGTGTAGGAATTACGTTGATACCTTTTCAAAAGACTCCTGCTCGTTATTTTTCTTGGGCAAAACAGGTCTGGGAAAAACCTTTATATCTTCTATGATAGCAAAGTCGCTTATTGAAAAGGGATTCAATGTTGTATTTGATTCTATAAATAATTTTCTTATTAAAGCCGAGAATGACCACTTTGGAAGAAGCAATGGTAATACTGTTGATACAATTCTCAACGCAGACTTGGTAATTCTTGATGATTTGGGCTCTGAGTTTTCAACCCCTTTCAATAATTCAACTTTGTATAACATCATTAATACCAGAATAAATATGGAGGTTCCTACAATCGTCTCTACAAACTTATCCCTTTCAGAATTAAATGAAAAATACGACGACAGAATTATATCAAGACTCACGGGAATGTTTATCCCATACAGGTTTTTTGGAACGGATATACGTCAAGTTAAAAGACGTATGATGGATCAATAAAAATTAAGGTGAAAAGCAGAATTGCTCTTCACCTCTGGGTATAGATAATAAAGTATATAGGGGGGAAGCCCTCTCTTGCAGGGCTTCCCCTCTTTTAAAATAGTCCACTGGACTATTTTAAAATTCACCCTTTTCGGAACGCCCTACGGATAATGAGTATTTCGCCGACTGATGTCGGCGACAGGGCTCCGCCCTTGACCTGCAAGCCTTTTGAAAAAGGCTTGACCGAAAACTTTTAGTCAATTATGCAAAAACTTGTTTGACAGTCTGAGGTGAAAAGCAGAATTGCTCTTCACCTTTTTTGTTATTCTTTTTCAGCTTTGTGGAAAACTTTCTTTCCTTTTTTGATAATTACAGATTCATCAAGGTTTAAGAACATCTTTGGTTCTAAAATCTTTTCATCATTTATTGATACTCCGCCCTGCTGCACAAGCCGCCTAGCTTCACCGTTTGACGACGCAAGACCGCACTTGACTAACAGCGTCAGAATACCTATACGGCCGTCCTCGTTTAAATCATCTGCACTGATTTTTGTAGTCGGCATATCGTCGCTTACACCTGCACTTCCGAAAACTGATTTGGCGGCATTCTGTGCTTTTTCTGCCTCTTCTTCACCGTGAACTAGCTTTGTAAGTTCATATGCCAATATTTCTTTGGCTTTATTTAGTTCTGCACCCTCCATAGTTCTTTCCATTTCCTCAATTTCCTCAATAGGAACAAAGGTGAGCATCTTTAAGCACTTTATAACATCAGCGTCATTTACGTTTCTCCAGTACTGGTAAAAATCATATGGCGAGGTTTTATCTGCGTCAAGCCATACAGCACCCTTCTCAGTCTTGCCCATCTTTTTGCCCTCTGAATTTAGCAGTAAAGTAATCGTCATTGCATAAGCGTCTTTTCCAAGTTTGCGTCTGATAAGCTCGGTTCCGCCCAGCATATTTGCCCATTGATCGTCTCCGCCGAACTGCATATTACAGCCGTATTTCTGATATAGAACATAGAAGTCATAGCTCTGCATAATCATATAATTGAATTCAAGAAAAGATAAGCCTCTTTCCATTCTTTGCTTGTAGCACTCATGAGATAACATTCTGTTTACGCTGAAGTGCGGTCCTATTTCTCTTAGAACCTCAACGTAATTCAAATCCATTAGCCAGTCGGCATTGTTTACAATAACTGCCTTGTCGTCAGAAAAATCAATAAAACGGCTCATTTGCTTTTTAAAACAGTCAACATTGTGCTGAATGGTTTCTCTGGTCATCATCTTTCTCATATCAGTTCTTCCAGACGGATCGCCTATCATAGCTGTTCCGCCGCCGATAAGAACAATAGGCTTGTTTCCTGCCATCTGCATTCTTTTCATAAGGCAAAGAGCCATAAAATGTCCAACGTGCAGACTGTCAGCAGTCGGGTCAAAGCCAATGTAGAATGTGGCTTTTCCTGCGTTGACTAGTTCCTCAATTTCTTTTTCGTCTGTAAGCTGAGCCAATAGACCTCTTCTTTTCAGTTCCTCAAATAATGTCATTTTTTCTTCCTCCGAATTTGTATTTTAATCTTTACATTAATCGTAAACGATTACATCAAATATTACTGTGTATATAATATAGCGTATGTTTCTCTGTGTCATAAAAATAGACGGAATAGTTATCAAATTTATCATAATAGGTATCTCCTATTTTCTCTCCTTCTTTTGTTTTTATATACACATAATCTCCCTGAGTTATACTGCTTTCCGAAAAGTCATATTCATCGGATCTGTTTGATAAATTCATCCATTCCTTAAAGTTTTCAAAATAGCTGATAATATTACTTATATCTTCCTCGCTTACTTGTGAATATAATTTGTTTTTCTTAAATTTATCATCATATTTTTCATTATAAAAATATTTACAATAGTCTGTATAATCTTGAAAGCCATTCGGATCATAATGCTCTTCTTTATCATAGTATCCGTTAATAATAGCCTTATCCTGTGAATTGTAAAAAGCAAATAAAATAATTAAAATTTCAATAAATAATATAAAAAAGTTTTTCACAACGATTACCTCTAAAAAGATTTCGGTTTAACAAAAAATCCCCTGACAAATGCCAGAGGACGAATAAATCGTGGTACCACCTCAATTTATCACAGCGCTAAACATTAACCGTGAACTCATAACGCTTTAACGGGCGTCAGACGAATAAACCTACTGAATTTCAGAATATCAGCTCTAAGATGTATTCACAAATCCAGTTATTGCTTTCTCACACCAACCGAAAGCTCTCTTAAAATAACAAGGATATGCTACTTGTTCTTATCACAGCCTTTAATTTTTGATATATTAACATATAAATTTAATATTGTCAAGACCGATATACAAATTTATGTATTATAAAAAGTGCGGCGTTTTATCATTACTTACCGCACTTTTCAATTAGTATTAAATTTCAAAAATCAGCAGAACTGTTTTTTTATCTGCTCCAATGCACCCTTCTCAAGCCTTGAAACTTGAGCCTGCGAAATGCCAATACTCTTTGCTACCTCGACTTGCGTTTTACCCTGAAAAAATCTAAGACTGAGTATATTTTTCTCTCTGGGCATCAGCTTTGAAATGGCTTCTTTCAGGGAAATCTCATTCAGCCAGCTTATATCGTTATTTCCGTCTCCTATTTGATCAAGAACAAATAAAGTGTCTCCTGAATCGGAATATACAGGCTCGTATATTGAAATAGGATCACATATGGATTCAAGTGCAGTTACAACATCGGAAGTTTTAGCGTCTATCATTTTTGCTATTTCATCAATTTTAGGCTCTTTCTGATTATCATTAATATATTTTTCCTTAGCCTGCATTGCTTTATATGCCAGATCTCTAAGCGAACGGCTTACCCTTATTGGAAAATTATCTCTCAAATATCTTCTTATCTCACCCAAAATCATTGGAAACGCATAGGTAGAAAATTTAACGTCATAGTCTAAAGAAAAATTATCAATTGCTTTAATAAGTCCTACAACTCCTACTTGGAATAAATCGTCCGGAGACTCTCCCCTTCCTGCAAACATCTGCAATACGCTTAATACCAACCGAAGATTCCCCTTGATAAGCTCCTCTCTGGCCTCTTTGTTGCCATCTTTGACCTTTTTTAAAAGCTCCAGCTTTTCTGATTCTCTCAAAGTGGGAAGCTCTGATGTATTTACACCGCTTATTTCTACTTTATTATATTGCATAAATAATCTACTCCAACAATCAATTTAATATAATTATTGGCAGTGAGTTTTTTAATATGCAAAAATCAATTACCTTTCATACGGTCAATTTCTGGTAATAAGAAACCTGCTATGCTTAAACATAGCAGGCAACAAATAATGGAAGTATAAAATGGAGACCGTTATTTAATTTCCAGTCTTCTTGATTCAGGCTCTGTTTTTGCCTTTTTCGGCAAATCAAGAGTGAGTATTCCGTCTTTATACTCGGCTTCAATAGCGTCAGCGTCAACATTTGAAATATCATATCTTCTTTGATATGAACCAAATGTACGCTCTCTGCAAATATAATTGCCGTTATCGTCCTTGTCTTCCTTCTCTGTTTTATGAGAAGCAGTCAATGTAAGATAATCACCCTTGATGTCAATATTAATATCATCTTTTGAGAAGCCCGGCAGCTCAGCCTCAAGAACAAATTTATCGCCCTTGTCGCAAATATCTGTTTTGCAGGATCTCAAATCGTGAGACGGCTTCGTGTTGAAAAAGTCCTTTTCAAACTCGTGAAAAACATTGAATAAATCATAAGTGCTTCTTTCAAATGGTGTTAATCCGTATAACATAATAAATTCCTCCTTAAATTTTTCTTTAAATTTTTTCTGTTGTTATAATTCCTTATCCATTGGAATCACTTCTTTCCTTTCAACAACTACATAATAATGCCCTATTATGTTCATTATGTGAAATTTTAGTGATGAAAAGATGAAATTTAGCACTCTATTAATAAGAGTGCTAGCATATAAATTTTTTAGTGCTAACATATCTTCTCTAAATTTTCTCTTATTGTTTTTAGTATTCTCTTTTCAAGGCGAGATATGTATGACTGAGATATTCCGACAATATCTGCTACTTCTTTTTGCGTCATCTCCTTTTCGCCCAATAAGCCGAAGCGCATTTTCATAATTTGCTTTTCTCTTTCGTTCAACTTTTCAATTTCAATTAAAACAAGCTCACGCTCTACCTCATTCTCTATTCCTCTTATTACTACGTCTTCATCTGTGCCTAATATATCTGAAAGCAATAGCTCGTTTCCGTCCCAGTCAACATTTAGCGGCTCATCAATTGAAATATCATTTCTGTATTGATTTGATTTTCTCAAGAACATTAGTATTTCATTTTCAATACATCTTGACGCATATGTTGCAAGCTTTATATTTTTATCAACCTGAAATGTGTTCACTGCCTTAATTAGACCTATTGTTCCTATTGAAATCAAGTCTTCGATTCCAATTCCCGTAGATTCAAATTTTTTCGCTATGTATACGACAAGTCTTAAATTGTGTACTATTAGCGTCTCTCTTCCTCTGTTGTCGTTGTTTTTTATCTGATTAAAAGCTTTTTCTTCCTCCTCAGCCGAAAGCGGCGGAGGAAGCGATTCAGAGCCGTTTATATAATCTATATACTTTTTCTTTCTGTTCAGTAAAACAGTAATCTTGCTGAGAATTTTATTTAAAAATAGATTAAATTTCATTTTCTACGCTCTTTAAGAGCATATCCCCTTTCTTACCTTATAATGTCATTTATATAGCTTAGTTCAACTCAATATTGCAGGATTAAATATTGCGATAGGTTCTTTTTCCTTACAGCTTGTAATGCCGATACACGCTCGAACTTCTTTAAATTTTCCGTCCTCATCTGTTATTTTTATTGTTTGCATTGTTTTTATGGGTATAAGTCCATTTGATGAAATCGTATTAAACGGTATAAGTCTAAATCCTGAATTTATATTCTGATTTAACAGCTCGTTATATAATCCTAAAAGCTCATTGCTTTTACAAATGACGACTGAGCGCCCTGAAAAGTAGTCATATAGCTTATTACCGGTATCTACTATTCCCTTTAAAGTGTAATCTCTGTTAAAAAGATTAAATGATACTGTATACAAACCTGACAGATTTTTTCTGTTTATCAGGAAATAATCAGCTATAGTCATTATAAAGTATACCAAAATAGTAGTTATTATAAGCATAATCAAGGATATATCAAAATATACAGTAAAGTTTTTCACATAAATTATTTTTCCTCCTGACAGCTTCCAGAAAGCAAAGCAAACACCTGAAAAAACTATATTGATAAGTATAAATACCAACGAATATTTTATCAAATCATATTTATCCCTTGAAAATCCGCATATCAGAATTATTATTAAAACTGCCGCCAGTTTTAACAGAATTATTATATGATCATTAATTGGCAGCAGAATTAAAAGCGCAGAAATGCCTCCGGCAACTGAAGCGAGAGCAACTCTTTTTGCATTTGTTTTTATATGAAATACAAGGCACAATACTTTAATGAAGAAATATGTAAAATAAATATTTGTTATGACCAAAACATCGGCATATATACACTTCAACGAGTATCACCTCACGCTATGCTAATATTATAAACCAAGCCTCTTAATAAATATGTCGATTTTAAAGCATAAAAAATGCACCTGCAAAATTGCAAGTGCATTTTTTAAGAAAATTAATCTTCAATAAAAACTTTAAATGCCTTATAAGCCATATAGGTGTCGATTTTTGAAGTTACTTCAAAGGGTGCGTGCATTGAAAGCACCGGAACTCCTACATCTATCACGTCAATATTTAGATTTGCTATATACTGAGCTACAGTTCCGCCGCCGCCCAAGTCGACTTTTCCAAGCTCTCCTGTCTGCCAGATAATATTTTTGAAGTCTAAAAGATTTCTTATTCTTGCAACAAATTCAGCAGAAGCGTCTGACGTTCCTGATTTTCCTCTGGAGCCGGTAAATTTAGTTACGCATACGCCGTAGTTTATTTTTGAAGCATTTCTGATTTCCAAAACATCGGGAAATGTAGGATCAAATGCAGCATTAACATCGGCAGACAAACATTCGGACGCTGATATTACCTGCCTTGCATTTCCACCGAGTTTCTCAGCTAAATCGTAAATGAAATATTTTAAATACGAGCTGTTCAGTCCCGTATTTCCGTCGCTGCCCGTTTCCTCTTTATCAGTCAGCACTGTAATTACTGTCTTATTTGGAACACCATCACAGTCAAGAAGCGCCTTCAGTGCTGTATATGCACAAACACGGTCATCCTGACCGTAAGAGCCTATCATACTTCTGTCAAATCCAATATCTCTTGCTTTGAACGCCGGTACTGCCTCCAGTTCTGCAGAAATAAAATCATCTTCTGCTATCCCGTACTTTTTGTTGAGAATATCTAAGATGTTCAGCTTGATCATTTCCGATTCTTCATCGTCTTTGAATGGTCTTGAACCGATAAGAATATTCAGTTCCTCGCCCTTGACGCCTTCGGAAAGAGTTCTTTTCATCTGCTGTGTTGCCAAATGAGGAAGCAGATCGCAAACGCAGAATACAGGATCATCTTCACTTTCGCCGATATTGACCTCTATCTTTTCATTCTTTGAATTGATTATAACTCCGTGCAGTGCTAAAGGAATAGTTGTCCACTGATATTTTTTTATACCGCCGTAGTAGTGGGTTTTTAAAAATCCTATCTCATTGTCTTCATAAACAGGATTCTGCTTTAGATCAAGTCTTGGAGAATCAATATGAGCCGCATTTATTCTGAAACCCTCTGTTACATCTCCGCTTCCGATAATTGCAGCGATGATTGCCTTGCCTCGATTATTTATATATATTTTATCTCCAGGTTTTAAATCATTTTTAAAATCATATTCGGTAAAGTCCTTTTCCTCGAGAAGTCTTACAGATTCGCAAACAGCCTCACGTTCAGTTTTGGCAGCGTCTAAAAATCTCATATATCCTTTGCAAAAATCATCAGCCTTTTTGATTTCACTTTCACTCATTATAAGACCTGCATTTTTCCTTTTGCTGAATAACTCCTTTTTTAAGTCTTTAGCCTTTGATTCTGACATTGAAATCATCCTTTCTGTTTTATCTATAGAGTCTGTTATACTCTTTATATGCGCTTATAACTTTATTTATGTAGTGCCTTGTATCTGAATATTCACTTGGTATATTATCAAAATTCAAATTGTTTTCATCTAAAACCCCGCTATATAACCAACCTTGCACCTGAGTCATTCCTGCATGATATGCAGCAATAGTCAATTCATATGAGCCAAAATGCTTGTACAGATAATCCAAATACCAGGTGCCGTACATAATGTTGTATTCGGGGTTATACATATCTGAATATTTGAGACCTTTGTTATCATCAATATTGTTGCTTACCTCTTTAAATGCAATCGGCATAAGCTGCATTAATCCTACCGCTCCGACGTTTGATCTTGCATCAGGATCAAATCCGCTTTCGGTTTTGATAACAGCATATATAAAGTTTTCATCTATATCATATTCTTCACTGTATTGCGTTACATATTCAGAATACTTTTTCGGGTATATATTTTTCCTTAAAAAGTTCGGTATTGATTTATATACTGCAAAAGCAATTACTGAAAGAATTACTAACACAACTAAAAAAACAGACCCTCTATTCTTTCTCCTTAATCTTCTTGTCATAGTAGATCTCCTTAATATTCTTTGCCGTTAAAGCAGCATTTTTAATAAGTTCATTCACACTTCCGTTGTTTTCTATTATCCAATCACTGTTTTCTCTGAAAAAATTCTCAGGCAGCTGAGAGGAGAATCTTTTTTCAGCTTCATTTCTAGAAATTTTATCTCGTTTAATAATTCTATCGAGTCTTAAATTTTTATCGGCTATAACACTGACAATTTTATCACAGCGTTTATTTAATCCGCTTTCAAACAAAGTAGGCGCGTCAATTAAAACAATCTGATCGCTGTCTATTTTTGATATACGGCTGTTTATCTCATTTAAAATGTACGGTAATGTTATTGACATTAATTTATCAAGTTTTTCTCTGTTATCAAATACTAAAATTCCTAACTTTCTTCTGTTAAGAACACCTTTTTCAATAAATTCTTCTCCAAATTCCGACCTAAGTTCATCTATACAGGTTTTATTGCTCTCGGTTATTTCCTTAGAAATCAGATCAGCGTTTATAATATGAAATCCCAACAACTCAAAAGTATCGCAGACAGTTGTCTTTCCTGCACCGCTTTGACCCGTAAGTCCGACAATGTAAGGCTTCATTCAGACACCCTCTTTAACTACTTTAAAACCTGCCGCACGAAGCATTCGGTTATATACGGCAAGTCCTATGCCTTCTTTTGAGGGGCATCGTGCAAATACCTTATTTGCTCCGATTTTGTCAACCTCTCTTAAAACAGCAAATATTCTCTCTGCCTGTTGTTCGCTGTTGATGCCGTATTTAATAGACTTAATATCTTTTGAAATATTATCTCCGTCAAAAATCAAGGCATAGGTATCAATAGAGTTGTGCTCATTTACATATTTTTCAAAGAATTCAATAGAACCGTCAACCAGCGTAATATCAGCTTTTGGCGAATAATGCTTATATTTCATTCCCGGTGATTTTACCTTTGTGTCATTTGAAATTATTTCAAATACGCCTTTATCAATTATCACATCAGACGCAGCAGTCTTTAAATCATCAACTGAGATTTTGCCCGGCCGTAACAATCTGATTATATCATTTTCAAATGAAATTACTGTCGATTCAACACCGACAGAACAGCTTCCGCCATTGAGTATTGCCGGGATACTGCCGTTTAAATCATCAAAAACGTGCTTTGCAGTTGTAGGGCTGGGGCTTCCTGACAAATTTGCCGAAGGCGCCGCAAGCGGTAATCCGCACTCATTGATAAGCTCCCTTGCAACCTTGTTTAACGGAAATCTTATGCCGACGGTATTTAGACCTCCGCTTGTAATCTGTGGGATTCTATCACTCTTAGGCAGAATCACGGTCAAAGGTCCAGGCCAGAATTTCTCGCAAACTGCAATTGCAGTTTCCGGAATACTTGTCGTAAGCTCTTTAAGCATACCTATATCGGCAATGTGAACTATAAGCGGATTGTCAGCAGGACGCTTTTTTGCCATAAAAATTTTTTTAACAGCGCTTTCATCATAAGCATTAGCTGCAAGACCGTATACTGTTTCTGTTGGCATACCTACAACATCTCCGCTTTTTATAAGCTCTGCACAATAACGGATATTTTCCTTTGTAGGCTTTAAAACTTTAGTTTCCATAAAATGCGTTCTTTCCGATTAATAATCACTATCCTGCATTGCAAGCTTTGCAGCCTGGTCAGCAGTTGCCAATGCGTCAATTACCTCGTCCATATTACCATTGAGAAATTGTTCCAGTCTGTAAATAGTAAGACCGATTCTGTGGTCTGAAACTCTTCCCTCAGGATAGTTGTAGGTTCTGATTCTTTCCGAACGGTCTCCTGTACCTACCTGTGAACGTCTGACTGCCGCAATTTCATTTTCCTGAGCTCTTTGCTGCTCCTCATACAGCTTTGAACGCAGTACCTTGAGTGCTTTTTCCTTGTTTTTATGCTGACTTCTTTCGTCCTGACATTCCACAACAAGACCTGTAGGCAGATAGGTTATTCTGACTGCTGATTCTGTTTTATTTATATGCTGACCGCCTGCACCCGACGCTCTAAAAACATCTATTTTCAAATCAGTAGCTTCGTTTATTTCAAATTCGACATCATCAGCTTCAGGCAATACCGCAACAGTTACGGTAGATGTGTGAACTCTGCCCTGCGATTCAGTTTCAGGTACTCTCTGGACCCTGTGTACTCCGCTTTCATATTTTAGCCTTGAATATGCACCTTCACCCTGAATAGTGAATGAAACTTCTTTAAATCCGCCCAGCTCTGTTTCGTTAGCAGAAATGACCTCAATACCCCAGCCCTTGCTTTCAGCATACATAGTGTACATTCTGTAGAGCGTGTTTGCAAAAAGAGATGCCTCCTCTCCGCCTGCTCCTCCTCTGATCTCTACAATTACATTCTTATCATCATTAGGGTCTTTAGGCAAAAGCAGAATTTTAAGCTCTTCTGTTAAGGCTTCTTCCTGCTCTTTGGATTCTTCATACTGAAGCTGTACCATTTCTTTAAAATCCTTATCAAGCCCGCCGGCTTCCAAAAGCTCTACAGCCTCGTCAAATGACTCTTTTGCCTTTTTATACTCTCTGAACTTTTCAATTATCGGCGTAATACTTTTATACTCTTTCATAAGCGACATATAAAGCGCCTGATCATTTACAACATCAGGCTCCATCAGCTTGTTATTAATTTCCTCAAATCTTTCCTCTAGCGCTTTCAGCTTTTCAAACATATAAATTCTCCTATAGATTTTTTTATTTTAATTCATAAATACTGCAAAAATGCTAGGTATCCTCATCTCTTATAACAGATTTTATGTTTTTTTCAGCCTTAGAACGTGCTATCATAAATTCACGTCCGCAGGCAACACACCTTAGCTTAAAATCCATACCCGAACGGAGAACAAGCATTTTATTCTCACCGCACGGATGCTTCTTTTTCATAATTAATATATCGTTTACTCTTATATCCGTAATTATCACTCCAACGAAAAATCAATTATATTAATATATATTAACTCAAGAAGTTAGTATATCATATTCTAAACAAAAAAGCAAATAATCGCAAATATTTATATTATTATTTTCAGTACAGTAAACATCTGTAATTATAATAAACTTCTATATGGCATAATTAATTAAACACAATCATAGAATTAGATATATAACTTTTACAGCATATATTAAACATTATTGTCAGAAAAGTATAAAACAAACAGTTACTTTGCGCTTGACTGATAAAAGCTCAATACAAAGGAAGGAATGATAATTATTATGAAAAATTATTTGCCTGAGGGAAAACTGATAAATACCAACACCAACAAAAGCTATTTAAAGTCGCTAAGCGCTTTGAATGAAGCAAAAGATCTAGGCATAATTCTTGAAGCAAAGGCTTTAATGTGCGACTGTGAACACAATATTATAGTTGATATTCCCGGTACAAAGGCAATAATCCCAAGAATAGAAGGAGCAATCGGAATAGACAGCGGCGAAACAAAGGATATTGCGTTGCTGTCAAGAGTCAATAAACCGGTATGCTTTAAAGTTACGGATATTGTAAAAGATGAAAATGAAGAGACTATAGTTATTCTTTCAAGAAGATCAGCTCAAAAGGAATGTGTTGAAAACCATATTAATCTCCTTAAAAGCGGTGATGTTATTTCTGCAAAGATCACTCATATAGAGCAATTCGGCTGCTTTGTTGACATAGGCTGCGGTATTTCTTCACTTATACCTATAGACGCCATTTCCGTATCAAGAATTTCTCATCCCTCAGACAGATTTTACAACGGACAGGATATTTATGCCGTTGTAAAAGGCAGAGAAGGCGACAGAATTTTTCTAACACACAAAGAGCTTTTAGGAACTTGGTCTGAAAACGCTGATTTATTCGAGGTCGGGCAAACAGTTGGGGGAATTATCCGTTCAATTGAAGATTACGGAATTTTTATTGAGCTTACTCCAAATCTTGCCGGTCTTGCCGAACCGAAGGATAACGTACATATAGGTCAGTCTGCAAGCGTATTTATAAAATCAATCATTCCCGAAAAAATGAAGGTAAAGCTGATTATAGTAGATGTTTTTTCAGATAATGAATTTGACAAGTCAATAAATTACTATATTACCGACGGACACATTGACAAGTGGAATTACTCTACAAAAAACTGCCACAAACAAATTTATACTGAATTTTAAAACAATAAGCTAAGGAGTGTGTTCCTTAGCTTTTTTATCTATAAATTCTTATTCTTTTATCTTTTTCCTATACTGCAAAGCTGTTTGCTCTTGTTTATTATCTCCGAATTCATAATAAACTCTGTCTTTTAAATTATCAGGAAGATACTGCTGTTTAACATAATGATTAGGAAAGTCGTGAGGATATTTGTAATCTTGCCCCTTAACTTCTGCATCGTCGCCGTCAAAGTGCATATTCTGAAGCTGTCTGGGTATAGCACCAACCATTCCCTTTTGAATATCGTCCATTGCCGAGTTAATCGCATTATAAGCACTGTTAGACTTTGGAGAAGTACATAAAAGAATTATAGCCTCTGCAATAGGAATTCTCGCTTCAGGAAGCCCAAGCTGCAGTGCGCTGTCTACACAAGATTTTACAATAGAGACCGCCATAGGATAAGCAAGTCCGATATCCTCTGACGCCACTACAAGCAGACGTCTGCAAAGAGAGGTAAAATCCCCTGCTGTCATAAGTCTCGCCGCATAGTGAAGAGCCGCATTTTCATCGCTTCCTCTTATCGACTTTTGAAAAGCAGAAAGAATATCATAATGCTCATCGCCGTCTTTGTCATAGCGCATATTGCTTTTCTGAGTCAGCAGTTTTGCGTTTTCAAGAGAAATCTCCAAGCACTTGTCATTCTTATCTGCCGAAAGAACACATAACTCTACCGTGTTTAATGATTTTCTGACATCTCCTCCGCAGCCTGTGGAAATATAATCAACAACACCGCTTTCAAGACGCAGCTTAACACCCATTTCATCTGCTATTATCTGAAAAGCACGCTTAACAGCCGGAACTACATCATTTGAACTTACCTGCTTAAACTCAAACACAGTTGAACGGCTTATAATTGCGTTGAATACATAAAAATAAGGATTTTCTGTAGTCGATGCAATAAGAGTTATCTTTCCGTTTTCTATATACTCAAGCAAAGACTGCTGCTGCTTTTTGTTAAGATACTGAATTTCGTCTAAATACAGCAGTATACCGTTGAAGCCTTCAAATGTCTCGGTCTCTGCAATAATTTCTTTTATATCGGAAATTGAAGCAGATGTTCCGTTTAGTTTATACATTTTAAGATTTGTATTATCGGCAATAATTCTTGCAACTGTTGTTTTGCCTGTTCCGGAAGGCCCGTAGAAAATCATATTCGGTATACGACCGCTTTCAATTATTCTTCTAAGCGGCTTATCTTTACCCAATAAATGAGATTGACCGACAACTTCATCAAGCGTTTTCGGTCTGATTCGATCTGCTAAAGGCTTGTTCACTGTCGGTCAACTCCTATTGATATTTATTCTGATCACATTAATACAGCGGGTATTTCTTACAAAGCTCATTTACCCTTTCTCTGATCTCATCTGCTTTATTTTCAAAATCTGTTGCAGTGAGACAGATACACTCTGCAATAATATCCATATCGTCCTCTTTTAGTCCCCTTGTTGTAACTGCAGGAGTTCCAACTCTTATACCGCTTGTGATAAACGGACTCTGCGGATCGTTTGGAATAGCATTCTTATTGACTGTAATATAAACTTCGTCAAGTCTGTTTTCTAATTCCTTACCTGTAATATTGAAAGGCTGCAAATCAACAAGAGCCAAATGATTATCTGTACCACCCGAAACAAGCCTGAAGCCTCTCTTAACAAGACCCTCAGCCAAAGCCTTTGCATTCAAAACGACCTGATGCTGATACTCTTTGAATTCAGGCTTTAATGCCTCGCCGAAGCATACTGCCTTACCGGCGATAACGTGCTCTAAAGGACCGCCCTGCGTTCCAGGAAAAATGGCTTTGTTAAACTTCTTAGCAAGCTCCTCGTCGTTTGTGAGAATAAGTCCGCCTCTTGGGCCTCTAAGTGTTTTGTGAGTAGTTGTTGTAACAACATCGGCATACGGAACAGGAGAAGGATGCTCTCCTGCAGCAACAAGACCTGCAATATGAGCCATATCTACCATAAAATATGCGCCGACTGACTTAGCAATATTTGAAATTCTCTCAAAATCAATAATTCTCGGGTAAGCTGACGCACCTGCTACAATTAACTTAGGCTGACATTCCTTAGCTTGTCTTTCAATCTCATCGTAATCTATTCTCTCATCATCGCCAAGCTCATATGAAACAAAGTTAAAATACTTTCCGCTCAGATTTACAGGGCTTCCGTGAGTTAAATGACCTCCGTGTGCAAGGCTCATACCCATAATTGTATCTCCCGGATTGACCAGTGCAAAGTAAACTGCAGTATTTGCCTGTGCGCCTGAGTGGGGCTGAACATTTGCAAATTTAGCGTTAAAGAGCTTGCAGGCTCTGTCTATAGCAATATTCTCAACAACGTCAACACACTGACATCCGCCGTAATATCTTTTTCCCGGATAACCCTCTGCATATTTATTTGTCAAAACGCTTCCCATTGCAGCCATAACAGGTCCCGAAACAATATTCTCACTTGCGATAAGCTCAAGGTTTCTTCTCTGACGTGCAAGCTCAGCGTCCATAGCCTCTCCTACTTCTTTATCATACTTTTTTACATAGCCGATTGAATCCATCATTTCCATAAAATTTTACTCCTTATCAATAATATAGAAATATTATATACTATATTTCATTTTATTTCAAGTTTTTTTATTTTATTTTTGGCGCTTGACAAATTTCACATATTATTTTATAATGTGCCTGATATTTTTAATTTCTTACTAAGGTGAAAAAGATGAATAAAAAAGCTGTTATTGCAATGAGCGGCGGCGTTGACTCAAGCGTAGCCGCTTATTTAATGACAAATAAAGGTTATGAGTGCATTGGCGCAACAATGAAACTTTACAGCAACAATGATATTGGTATTTCAAATAAGCACACCTGCTGTTCAGCGGAGGATGTTGAGGATGCCAGAAGCGTTGCATATTCGCTTGATATACCCTACTATGTTTTTAATTTTTCAGACAATTTCAAAGAGAATGTAATAGAAAGATTTATATGTGCATATGAAAACGGAATGACGCCTAATCCTTGTATAGACTGCAATCGCTATCTTAAATTTGAAAAGCTATTTCAGCGTGCAAAAGAAATAGATTTCGACTATGTTGTTACAGGTCATTACGCCCGAATCGAATTTGACAAGAAAAAAGACCGTTATCTCTTAAAAAAAGCTGTTGATAAGTCTAAAGACCAAAGTTACGTTTTGTATTGTATGACGCAAAAGCAGCTTGAACACACCATATTTCCTTTGGGCGAAATGAATAAGTCTGATGTAAGAAAAATTGCCGAAGACATTGGTTTAATAAATGCCGATAAGCACGACAGTCAGGATATATGTTTTGTTCAGGACAAAAAATATTATGATTTTATTGAACAGTATACAGGAAAATCCTATCCAGAAGGCGATTTTGTCGACTTAAACGGAAATATATTGGGAAGACATAAAGGTATAATTCGCTATACTATAGGTCAGCGCAGGGGTCTGGGAGTTTCCTTATCAAACAATCCTACTTTTGTTTTAGCGGTCAATCCGAAAGATAACACCGTTACACTTGGCAAAGAAGAAGACCTATACACAAAAACGCTTACTGCAAAGAATATCAATCTTATATCAACAGAAAAAATAAAGGTTCCGATGCGGGTTAAAGCAAAGGTTCGCTACCGACAGAAAGAACAATGGGCAACAGTAACTCAGCCGGATGATAATACTTTGAACATTGAGTTTGATGAACCGCAGAGAGCTGTAACAAAAGGTCAGGCAGTTGTTTTATATGACGATGATATTGTTGTCGGCGGAGGAATTATTCAGTAGTTGATTTTACAATATTACTGTAAATCTTAATGCTTGAAAACTCACTGCAATTATGCTATACTATAATGCAATAGACGATTTTACGGAAGGAGTTTAATAATATGCCAATAAGAATACCAAATAACCTTCCTGCCTTTTCGGTTTTTGAAGAGGAAAACATATTTGCTATTCCTGACGACAGAGCAGAACATCAGGACATTCGACCTTTGGGAATTGCTATAGTCAATTTAATGCCTAAAAAAATTGAAACCGAAACTCAGTTTTTAAAGCTGTTGTCAAATACTCCTCTGCAGGTCAATATAGAGCTTGTTCAGATGGCTTCACATAAATCAAAGAACACGCCGATGGAACACTTGCTTTCATTCTATAAAACCTTTGATGACATTAAAGACAATAAATACGACGGAATGATAATTACCGGTGCACCGATTGAACAAATGAACTACGAGGACGTTGATTACTGGAGTGAGCTTTGCGAAATATTCGAGTGGTCAAAGACAAACGTATATTCAACAATACACGTTTGCTGGGGCGCACAGGCAGGACTTTACTACCATTACGGAATACCTAAATATCCTCTTGAGAAGAAAATGTTCGGTGTGTTTCCGCATAAGGTCCTGCACCCTAAGCATCCGCTTTTGAACGGTTTTGACGACGTTTTTTTAGTTCCTCACTCAAGATATACTGAAGTCAGAAAAGAGGATATTGAAAAGGTAAAAGAGCTAACAATTTTAACTGAATCTGATATAAGCGGTGTACATATCGTTGCTGACAAAACGGACAGGCAGTTCTTTTTGACTGGACATTCAGAATACGATAAAAGAACTCTGGCAAACGAATATAAGCGTGATATTGAAAAGGGTCTTAATATAGACATTCCATACAACTACTTCCCTAATGATGATCCTAATAACAAGCCTGTTCACTCTTGGGTCTGCCATGCAAATTTAATGTTTTCTAACTGGCTTAACTATTTAGTATATCAGGCAACGCCTTTTGATTTAAACAATCTTGAAAAGATTTAGTTACATAAAAAGCTCCCGATAGCATCGGGAGCTTAATTTTTTATCCTATTTTTCTTGCCTTATTTGCTCTGTGAATTTCAGGAGCTTCACCTTCATTTACACAAGCTTCATTTATTACAATGCTAACTATATCGCCGTCTGACGGCGCTGTAAACATAACGTTCATCAATATTCCCTCAACAACAGCACGAAGTCCTCTTGCACCTGTTTTCTGGGCAATAGCTTTTTTTGCAATTGCAGTTTTTGCTTCCTCAGTGAAAACAAGCTCAATGTTATCATAATCAAACAGCTTTGTAAACTGCTTTATGAGTGAGTTTTTCGGCTGGGTGAGAATTTTTACCAATGCGTCCTCGTCTAAATCATTCAGCACTGTTATAACAGGCAGTCTTCCGACAAGCTCGGGAACCAAACCGTACTTAACCAGATCCTGCGGTTCAACCTTTTCAAAAATATTATAGTTTGTTTTGTCATTGCTCTTTTTTATTTCACTTCCAAAACCAAGAGACGACCTATCTGTTCTTTTATTGATGATCTTAGAAAGACCGTCAAAAGCTCCGCCGCAGATAAATAAGATGTTCTTAGTGTCTATCTGAATAAACTCTTGATGAGGATGCTTTCTTCCACCCTGAGGAGGTACATTAGATACGCAGCCTTCTATTATCTTTAAAAGAGCCTGCTGCACACCCTCTCCGCTTACATCTCTCGTTATTGAAGTATTTTCGCTTTTTCTGGCTATCTTATCTATCTCATCGATATAAATTATTCCCTTTTGAGCTGCCTCAATATCATAATCAGCCGCCTGAATAAGCCTTGTAAGAACATTTTCAACATCGTCTCCGACGTAACCGGCTTCTGTCAATGTTGTTGCGTCAGCTATTGCAAAGGGTACATTGAGAATTCTTGCAAGCGTCTGAGCCAACAGAGTTTTTCCTGTTCCGGTCGGACCTAAAAGAAGTATGTTGCTTTTTTGTATTTCAACATCATTATCGTCATTTTCTTTATTGTTTAAAATTCTTTTATAATGATTATAAACAGACACTGCTAAAGAAATCTTAGCGTCATCTTGACCTATAACATACTGATCCAAAACATTTTTTATTTCAATAGGCTTGGTAAGAGTAAAATCCTTTTCATCTGTTAGATCCCTTTTTGATTTAACAGAATTGCTTTTTCTCTCATTGCGGCGGGCAATATCACCCTGCTCTGCCATAATATCATAACAGAACATTACACAGTTGTCGCATATATGCACATCGCCTGCTGAAAATAAATTTCTAACCTGATTCTCGGGCGAACCGCAAAAATTACATATTTTCAAACCGTCCTTGTTAGGCATAAGCACCGTCCTTATCTCTTTGTTATAACCTTATCAACCAATCCGTACTGCATAGCCTGCTCAGCTGACATATAATTATCTCTTTCGCAGTCTTTGTGTATTGTTTCAACGTCTTTGGAGCAGTTCTCCGCCAATATCTTTTCGAGTCTTTCTCTTGTCTTGAGCATATTGTCAGCATGTATTTGAATATCTGTCTGCTGTCCGCTCAGTCCACCGCCGGAAATCAAAGGCTGATGAATCAAAATTTCACTGTTAGGCAGAGCAAATCTCTTGCCCTTTGCACCGCTTGAAAGCAAAAACGAGCCGAACGATGCTGCAAGTCCGATACAAATAGTAGAAACATCGCACTTAATATACTGCATTGTATCATAAATTGCAAAGCCGGCTGTAACCGAACCTCCCGGACTGTTAATATACAAATCAATATCCTTTTCAGGGTCCTGACCCTCCAAATACAAAAGCTGTGCAACTACAACGCTCGCAACAGAATCATCAATTGGTCCTGTAAGCATAACTATTCTGTCATTTAACAATCTTGAAAAAATATCGTAGCTTCTTTCTCCATGACTAGTTTGTTCAACTACATAAGGGACAAGTGTCGACATAATATCTCCTCCATTTCAATTTGTTCATATACGCTTATCGCCCACAAATTTTGCGGGCGAATAAATTTTACTTGATTTTTGCAGAATCCTTAACAAGATCTGCTGCCTTTCCAACTGCCAAATCCATCTTTAAAGCGTCTGAAGTAACATAAGACTTGACCTGTTCAACATCCATCTTATAAGTATCAGCCATCTTCTTGAATTCCTCTTCAGCCTCATCATCAGAAACTTCAATGTTTTCAGTTTTAACAATCTGCTCAAGAGCAAGTCTCAGCTTGACTTGCTTTTCAGCCTGCTCACGGTATGTCTTCTTCAATGTTTCCATATCTGAGCCTGTATACTGAAGATACATTTCAAGACTAATGCCTTGAGGTGCAAGTCTCTGCGACATATCCTGAATCATCTCATCAACTCTGTTTTCATACATAACCTCCGGGATCTCACCCTCGACATTGTCGATAATCTGATCAAACAGTGCGCTTTCAACCTCAGAATCTGCTTTCTTTTCCTCAGCTTCCTCCAATTTTCTCTTAACGTCTTCCTTTAACTGCTCAACTGTATCAAATTCAGTTGTATCCTTAACAAAATCATCGTCAAGCTCGGGCAGCTCCTTAGCTTTGATTTCATGCAGTTTAATTTTAAATACAGCGTCTTTACCGGCTAATTCCTCAGCGCCGTAATCTTCAGGGAAAGTTACATTTATATCAAATTCATCACCAATGCTGTGTCCGCATACCTGATCTTCAAAACCGGGAATAAACTGACCGCTTCCAAGTGAAAGGGTAAACTTCTCTGCCTTTCCTCCCTCAAACGGTACTCCGTCTTTATAGCCGTCAAAATCAATTACAACATCATCACCGCTTTGACACGGTCTGTTATCAATATCAATAATTCTCATACCTTTTTGCCTTAAATTATCAATATCCTTGTCAATGTCTTCATCAGTTACAGCTTTGACAGTTTTTGTTGCTTCTAAACCTTTGTAATTTTCAATTTTAACCTCAGGTTTAGTTATACAAGTAACTTTTATCTCAACGCCTTTTTCTTTATCTACAGAAACTACTTCTACATCAGGTCTTGTAACAAGCTCCAAACCTGCCTCTGAAACGGCTGTATCAACCTCACCCGGTACCAGAGCATTTACTGCGTCCTCATAAAACACTCCTTCACCGTATTCCTTTTCGATTATCTTTCTTGTAGCTTTACCTTTTCTAAAACCCGGTACAGTTATATTTTTCTTTTTCGACTGATATGCCTTTTCAATTGCAGCCTCAAATGCTTCGCCTGAAATTTCTATCTCCAATTCATATTTATTTTTCTCAATCTCTTTATTAGACTTTAAACTCATATTAACATCCTCCACATTTAAAAATATCTTAAATATTATATCACAGTGAAAATTATATTTCAAGACATTTTGTTAATTTTAATCAAGAATTATGTCTGTTATATCCAAAGGATCAAATTCAAGATAATCGCTTGATACAAGCCTATACAAAATATCGTCAACAACGCCGTCTATAGCATAGTTTATGGCTCTTCCGTGAATATGACCGTAAAAACATTTTTTTATATTATACCTTTTTAGTACATCTAAAATCTCATAATTTTTATCGTTATAATAAATCGGCGGATAATGTAAAAAAACTATGGGCTCTAAGTTATCGTTCAATGCAGACTTAATAGACGTCTCCAATCTGCCCGCCTCTCTTAAAAGAATCTTTCTGTCAGCCGACACTCCGTTTTCACTTATCCAGCCGCGACTACCGCAAATTCCGAAATTACCGTATTTATAATGATTATTGTTTATAATTGAAAAGGTCTTAAAGTGGTTTTTTTCAAAAAACCTTTCCATTTTTGTTTTTGTTTCCCACCAATAGTCGTGATTGCCCTTTATAAGAATTTTATTGCCGTTTAAATTTTCCACAAATCTAAAGTCGGGCAAAGCTTCCTTTAAATTAATTGCCCAGGAAAAGTCTCCCGGTAATACAACAGTATCGTCAGATTTAATTTTTTTCTGCCAATTTATAGCTAGACGCTCCTGATAATTATCCCAGCCCTTGAAAATATCCATAGGCTTGTTTACACCGAATGATAAATGCAGATCTCCAATAGTATATAATGACAAATCAAGCCCTCCAAATTTCCAATAAATTCTGAATAATCTCTATTTTTTTGCTTATAATAATTTTGCAAGACTATACTTGCAACAGACTGTGAAAGATTTTCACATACACTTGACGGATATTTTTCTAAGAAATTTTGTTGTCAGAAAAATATCGTTAAACTGCAGAAAGGAGCCTTTCTTAACAAAGGCAGGGTGATTAAAATGCAACACGATAAAATTCAAGGAATTAACTGTGATGTTTCAAGCTGCGTTTACAACAGAGATAACTGCGAATGTGTAGCAGGCAAAGTTGATATTTGCTGCTGCTGCGACAAGCCTGACTGCTGTGATGAGACCATATGCAGAACATTTAAGCCAAAGGGCTAAAACAAATATCACAGAAAATCGTCTGTCTTAATGGCAGACGATTTTACATACAGTTTTTAAAATCCTATACTCCTAAAGATTTTAATACAAAGTCCTTCATATCAGACTTCTCAATTGTATCTTGAAAGCGTACTTTCTTATCTTTAAGCTCAGCTAAAGACTTTGGAACTTCTAGATTTGAAACTTCATAAAGCTTTTCAACAAGCTCAAATTCATCCAGTGAAGAGTCAAACTCACCAAGTGCTTCTAGCACGCTGCTTGAAAACTTGTATGGGCTAGCGGTAGAAGCTATAACTGTCTTTGTTATGTCCCCTGTTTTCTCTCTGTAATCTTCATACACTTTCACTGCAACAGCAGTGTGAGTATCGCACAAATATGAATGACTGTCAAATTGCTTCTTAATGCAAGCCTTAGTCTGAATATCATCACAGAAGCCTGCATAGAACTCTTCTTTCAATACAGCCTTTACTTTATCTGTAACTTCATATTTACCGCTGTCGGCAAGAGATGTAAACCACTCTCTTATCTGACTGTCATTTTCACCGCTGAGATGATAGAGAAGCCTCTCAAGATTTGATGAAATAAGAATATCCATAGACGGAGAAATAGTCGTGTAAAATTGTCTGTTTCTATCATAAATACCTGTGTTAAGAAAATCTGTAAGTACCTTATTAGAATTTGAGGCACATATCAGCTTATTAACAGGTATGCCCATTTTCTTTGCATAGTATGCAGCAAGAATATTACCGAAGTTTCCGGTAGGAACAACAATATTAATTTTTTCACCCAAATTGATTTTTCTGTCTTTTACAAGCTGTGCGTATGATGAAACATAATATATGATCTGCGGAGCAAGGCGTCCCCAATTTATAGAATTTGCAGATGAAAACATAAGACCGCTTTCACTCAGTTCTTTTTCAACCTCGCTGTTTGTGAAAATAGCTTTCACACCGTTTTGAGCGTCGTCAAAATTGCCTTTAATAGCACAGACTGCTACATTTTCACCCTCCTGAGTTGTCATTTGCTTTTTCTGCATTTTAGATACTCCGTCAACAGGATAAAATACCATTATCTGTGTTCCCTCAACATCTTTAAATCCTTCAAGAGCAGCCTTTCCTGTATCGCCAGATGTGGCAACTAAAATTACGACCTTTTTATTAAGATTTATTTTCTTTGATGACGTTGTTATAAGATACGGAAGTATCTGCAGCGCCATATCCTTAAATGCACAAGTAGGACCATGCCAAAGCTCAAGCATATATGTTCCGTCAAAAATCTTTTCTATCTCACATATATTTTTAGTATCGAAATTTTTATCAGTATAAGCATTATCAACGCAGTATCTTATTTCAGCCTCGCTGAAATCTGTCAAATACTTTGAAAAAATAAATGCGGCTCTGTCAGGGTAACTCATATCACCCAAAGCCTTTATATCGTCAAATGATATGTGCGGTATTTCACTGGGAACAAACAGACCTCCGTCTTTTGAAATACCCTGTGCAATAGCTTGTGCAGACGTTACATTTATATTACTGTCTCTTGTACTTTTATAATACATAAAAACCTCCCGAAATTAATATAGCTAATCTATTAATTACTGTTATCAAAAGCATTAACATAATACTTTAGCTTCATGACCTTTTCATCTTTCATCTCAACCACTGCAACATCAAATCTGCAATGAGGAACATATGATAAGGTTTTAATATACCTTTCCGCTGCACATATTATATGCTTGCGTTTAGCAACGGTCAAGGCTTCTTCACCTGAAGTCAAAGAACCATGCTTTCTTGTCTTTACTTCAACAAAGCAAACAGTATCGTTCTTTTTAGCTATTATGTCGATCTCACCGCCCTTGACGGTAAAATTTCTATTTAAAATTTCATATCCGTTCTTGACTAAATAATCAGATACTGTCTGCTCACCTAAATTTCCTATTTCTCTGCTTTTCATTTGTTCAAAACCTTTTTCAAAAAACTCGGTCTGTGAACTGGCGAAATTCCGTATTTCTCTATCATTTCATAGTGCAGCTTTGTGCCATAGCCCTTGTGCCTGGAAAATTGATACTGCGGATACACTTCATCTAACTGCTTCATATATCTGTCCCTTGCAACCTTAGCCAAAATTGACGCCGCCGCTATAGACTGCGATTTAGCGTCTCCTTTAATTACAGTCTGGACAGGTATATCAATATCAGGCGACTTATTACCGTCAATCAAAGCAAGCTGCGGCTTAATATTAAGACCTTCAACTGCCCTTTTCATTGCAAGCATAGCTGCATTGAGAATGTTCATAGTTTCAATTTCATCAACAGTTGCCGTTGCAATACAATACGCCATTGCATTTTCTGTTATCACATCAAAAAGAGCCTCTCTTTTCTTTTCACTCAGCTTTTTTGAATCGTTTATACCTTCAATAACAGTGGCATCATCAAATATAACTGCGGCGGCGTATACATCACCCGCTAAAGGACCTCTGCCTGCTTCATCAACTCCGCAGATTACCTTTACGTTTCTTATACTTTTGTCAAATTCATATAATTCCATACTCTTATCCTATTTTGAATCTCCCGGCTTTTCTATTGACAATCGTCCCAATTTTCCGCCTCTAAATTCGTCTATTACAGTTACAGCGGCTCTCTCGGTATTTATCTCGCCGCCAGAGATAAGAAATCCACGCTTTTTGCCTATTATTTCAAGAATCTCAAAGCCCAATGTACAATCACTTAGAGACATATCATCTTTCTGAATATCATCAAGACTTATACTATATCTTTCTTTGATATTATCAGGATAATTCTCATATAAGAATTGCAGAAGCCTGCAGGCAAGATACTCCATATCCATTACATCGTCCTTAACAGCACCTGTAAAAGCTAAATGCTCACCTACTGTTTTGTCCTCAAACTTAGGCCATAAAACTCCTGGCATATCAAGTAATTCAATATCATTGCCGATTGATACCCACTGCTTGCCTCTAGTTACTCCAGGTCTGTCCTCGACCTTTGCTCTTCTCGAGCCTGCAAGTCTGTTTATAAAAGATGATTTCCCCACATTTGGGATTCCGACAATCATTATTCTCAGAGGTCTTCCGACCATTCCTTTGCTGTTCCATATATCTATCTGATCTTTTAAAAGCTCTTTTAGTGCCGGAATAAACTTATTTACACCCTTACCGCTTCTGCAATCCATCGAAAGAGCATTGACGCCTTTTCTTTTATAAAAATCAAGCCACATAGAGGTAACAGTTTCATCGGCAGCATCGCATTTATTTAGAACTACCAATCTCGGCTTTGAACCAACAAGTCTATCCATTTCCGGGTTTCTGCTGGAGACAGGGATTCTTGCGTCTGTCATTTCAACAACTGCATCAACAAGCTTTAAGTTAGACTGCATTAAACGCCGTGTTTTCGCCATATGCCCGGGAAACCAGGATATTGGAACTGCTGTTGCACTTTTATCTTCCGTAATATTATTTTTTGCTTGTATGGCTATCATTCCTTTAACAAGTTAATTTCTTATCTCATTATATTACTTCAATTGTAATCAAATTATTTTCTATGTCAACCGCATATTTTAACTTCTTATTATTTGTAAAATTTATTGTTACCGCTCTATCTTGAGCACATAAGTCAGGACTTAATTCTACTTCAAAATGTTTAAACTTTATATCAATAACTTTTTCATTCTTAAAATGAGAGTTAGCATAATCAGTAAATTCATTTTCTATATAGTTGTGTATATCATCATTATTTATATATACACTATGATAGTCTTTAACAATTAAAGTGTTATTTTTCATAACTATTTTTGTATTCCATGCATTTTTATTTTCATTATATTTCGCTGATAATTTATTCTTTTCTATAACAACAAAATTACCACTTACAAATATATTTTTAAACTCTTCGTTTATTTGCTTTGGCAAGCGATAGAATGAATTATACGGCTTGTTATCAAGAAATGACTCTACTAATACATAAAGCCCATAGAAATCATTAGATTCAGCATCACATATTTCGTCTATATTGCAATTTAACCAAGACTCTACTGTATTAATGCTTGATAATGCTGGTTCAATTTTAGTTCTGTCAGTTACATGATTTAAAACTAATTTTGTCATTTCATAAATATCACAACTATCAGAAATGAAATGAAAATCATCAATTAATGACGATCCATATTTATTTACATCCAGACCGTATTTTATAAAGACTTCTAACAATGGGTAAAAATCCGGATTATTTTGCTGTGTGGAAAAAATACAAGTCGTAAAAAAGGTTGACCAATGAATATTGTCATCAAAGTCCAAATCAGGTTCATCGTCCTCTAACGCATTGGGATTTGCACCGTTTTTGAACAGCTCCTCAACTTTGTTTATGTCAATAATTTCACTATTCATCAATGCTAATATTTCATTTTCTAATTCACCCAAAGCCATAATTTTACCACTTTTTTCAATTACACTTTTAAAATTTTAGGATACTGACTTTATAATTATATACAAAATCTATTTTATCCTGCCAAAGCAGTCAAAAGGAAAAATTCTGAATACAGCCTTCCCCAGCACATCATCAACAGGAATACATCCTACCATTGGACTTCTGCTGTCCGTAGAATTGTTCCTGTTATCTCCCATAACAAATATAGTGTCTTCCGGAACAACCATAGGATAGGTATTTCCGCCGTCATTTCTGAAAGTAGGTTCGTTTATATACGGCTCGTCTAAAACCTTTCCGTCAACGGTTACAGTATGCTTCTCAAAATCTATATTTACTGTCTGTCCTTCAGTGGCTATAACCCTTTTAATTATAGTTTTATTAAGACCGGTACTGTTTGCAACAACTATATCCCCCTGCTGCGGAGTATAAAAAAGATGCGATATGATCAGTCGCTGACCGTCCTCAAGTGTTGGAAACATTGAGCTTCCTTCAACAATTACAAT
This sequence comes from uncultured Clostridia bacterium, assembly GCA_947627045.1. Taxonomy (GTDB): domain Bacteria; phylum Bacillota; class Clostridia; order Oscillospirales; family Ruminococcaceae; genus UMGS1601. The sequence continues at coordinate 157,619 of CANQUM010000001.1, read as the reverse complement.
TCTGAAAACAAAAGTGAAGACCAGTATCACTATGAAAATTGAAATAGCTATTGATTCAAGCCATTCCATTAATTCATTTGCTGCCGATTTTTTTTCTTTAAACTTTTTATAATCATCATTGCTGTAAATCTCGTTGATTTTATCTTCCATATGTAGTACCTCTTTTTTTATAAAAATATATCTTAATTTTAACAAAAAAACTTACAAAATTCAAGTACTTTTAAAAAGAAAAGGAACAAAATTACTTTGCTCCTTTACAACAATTATTTAATTGCTTCTCTTACCTTAGCAGCTTTACCTACTCTGTTTCTCAGATAGTAGAGTTTAGCCCTGCGTACACGACCGCTTCTTACTACTTCAACCTTTTCAACAACAGGTGAATGAAGCGGGAAAACTCTTTCGATTCCACAGCCGTGAGCAACTCGGCGAACTGTAAATGTTTCATTAATTCCGCCATGCTTTTTAGCTATAACTGTTCCCTCAAAAATTTGAATTCTTGACTTATCGCCTTCCTTGATCTTAACGTGTACCCTTACAGTATCTCCAATGCTAAGAACGGGAACTTCAGATTTCATACTTGAATTTGAAATTAGCTTTAAAGCGTCCACTTTAAATACCTCCTATTTATTTTCAGACATTCATACATTTTGCTTTACAAAATCAGAGGACTGTCCGCTTTAATGTCTTGCCTTAACAAGCAGGCATTAACTCTCGTCGCTTTTAACGACGGTAATTCAAATGCCTATATATTATATCATAATAAGAACATAAATTCAAGATATTTCCTGAATTTTTTATTAATATTTTATGTATAGCATTCAGTATATAATTTAGCAAAGAATTTCAGATACAATAATATAGATCAAAGTTATAATAAGCGATAAATTTGTAATTCCCTTATATACCATAAAAATTATGACACAAACAGTCATAAGGATAATCAGCGAACGCAACACCTTATATGCAGAGTTCATATAAACAGATACCGAATCCTCAAATATCAGCTTTAAAACTCGCCCTCCGTCAAAATATTTAAACGGAAGAAGATTAAAAAGTCCCAGAACAAGACTTGTATACGCAAGCTGTGTTAGAATACCTTTGAAAATAATAAAGCATAGTAAATTAACTGCTGCTCCGGCAAGAAGCACACATATTTCGCTTTTCTTACTATAGAGCCTGTCTGTATCGCTTTTTAGTTTTATTCCGCCACCATACAAGGTTATCTCAGTTATCGGTACTGAAAATTTATACATCATAATCATATGTCCGAACTCATGTAAAAAACAGCATAGCAGCGCAGTTATAACTGCAAAATTATCTCCGAAGAATAAGAGAACAGCCAAAACTGCAAAAAAACTGAATGACAGCTTGATTTTATAATTCTTTAATGAGAATTCCAGCATAACAAATATTTTGTCTTTTCAGAGCAAATACCTCCTTAATTTTGATTTACAGATATTTATTTATATGCTGAAGTATCATTTTTATGAAAAAGTGCTCAGCACAAGCTAAGCACAATTATTTAATATTCCGGACCTTTAATCTTAAATACCATTCTAAGTATTCCCGAAAGGATTTTCGGAGGTTTGACCAACACTATTTTCATATGTACTCTCCTCTCATGATAAGAATACTTCATAATATTCTTAAAAACCTTTTATTGTTACAGCTTTGAAAAACACACCAACAAAATGCCTTTATCAAACGAAATAACTGCTTTATCGTCAATTATTTCATTTGAAACACCAAGCGGAAATTTATTTGTCAGAACTGCATTTTCAAGAGGATATTTTACACCGCTTTCATAAAGACCTGTAACCTTTTCAGTTAATGAAAATACTGACAATGAGTATCCTTCTATTCTTTTAAATTCATATTCTCCCGGCAAAAGACCTCTGACTTCATTATTTTCGTCAATAAGAACTCCTATTGCTTTGTTTTCGGCAATAAAGCCCAGCGTTTGAATATTGGCAACTGTATGATCCAGACGTCCTCCTATTCCACCGATCAATGCTATTTCTTTTGCGCCATTGCTAAGTGCATATCTTACTGACGACATTATATCAGTATCGTCCTTTTCAACTTTGAGCTTTATAATCTTGACATCATCAGGTACATAACCTAACGAATCAAAATCACCAATTGCAATATCGATACCGATACCCGACTTTTTAAGAGTTTTATATCCACTATCCGCTGCAATTATATAATCATACTGCTTTGAAATGTTTTGTAGCCATTTTGTATTGCTAATTTCACAGCCACCTGTTATAAGACATTTTTTCATAACGGTCAGTGCTCCCACTCTTTAAGACTTTTAGCTTCTTCAAACATCTTCACATAGCTTTCATGCCGTGATTTTGCAATAATGCCGTTATTTACGGCATTAATAACTTCACAGCCGGGCTCGCTTATATGGTAACAATCCTGAAATCTGCACTTTCCAATAAATTCATCAAACTCTCTAAAGCAGGAAGCAAGTTTATCTTTATATATTATGTCATATTTATTTGTATCAAATGAGGAAAAACCAGGAGTATCTGCAATATATCCGCCCTCTTCAAGCTTAAACAGCTCGACACACCTTGTAGTATGCTTTCCGCGACCTAATTTTTTGCTTACCTCACCTGTATCCAAATTAAGATTAGGAAAAAGATGATTTAAAAGACTGGATTTGCCAACACCAGTATTACCTGTAAAAGCAGACAGCTTCCCCTTAAGCAGTTTTCTTAACTCACCGCTTCCCTTACCTGTTGTATTATCGGCAGTGAATACCCTTACACCAACCTTTTTATAAATAGATACAAGATTATCGGCGCTTTTTTTATCTGTCTTTGTAAAAACAACGACTGGCTCTATCCCCTTATATTCGGCAATTGCAATGAACTTATCTATCAAAAGCAGATTAGGTATAGGTTCACATACAGAATTAACTAAAACAAGATAATCCAAATTTGCAAGCTGAGGTCTTATGATAAATGATTTTCTCTCGTACACCTTTGTAATAACTGGTGTTTCTCCGTCCTTTATAAGAATTTCTACCCTATCTCCGCATACGGGAGACAGATTATCATTCCTGAACGAACCCTTTGCTTTGCACTCATATACAATATCAGAGGCTTCTACATAGTAGATGCCTCCGATCAGTTTTATAATTAGTCCTTCTTTATTCATTCAATTAACCTGCATTATTCGTTGTTGTCAAACTCCACGACGTAGTTTCAGATTCACTGTCTGTGGTATCAGTCTCAGTAGTTTCTTTTTCGGGAGTTATAGATGAAAATGCACCTGAGTTTGTTGATGTAGCTGAATAAGTGCCTTCAGCAAAGTTTACATTATATGAACCGTACATTTCTGATTTATTATCACGCTGTACCTTAATAGATACAGTTTGTTCTCCCTGTCCGGTAACAGGAACTCTCACAGAACTTCCTGCAACCGTTTCAGCATCTCCCAAAGACTGAGTATTTTCAAGATTACCGTTTACATATATCAGAAGTTTGTAGCTGCCCCAAGCACCAACTGGTACAGAAACATCTATATTTACAGTTTTAGAAGCAGCTTTTCCTGTGGAAATACCAATAGTTATTACAGTATCTCTGTCAACGCTTGTGCCTTTAGAAATAGATTGTGAAACGACCTTTCCCTTGTCGACTTCATCAGTATCGACCTTTTCAACTTCGCATTTGAGCTTATTTTCCTCGAGCAACGCTTTAGCGTCATCTTCAGTTCTGCCAACTAAAGACGGAACCTTGACCTTAGTCTCCAACGGACCGCTGCTGACAAACACAGTAATTGACGAACCCTGAGGAACCTCCTCATTTGTCTCAGGATTGGTTTTTATAACACGGCCCTCTACTATATCGTCATCGTGCAACAGACTCTGCATAGGCACTAGATTAAGACTCTCCAACATAGATTTTGCCGCTTCATACGTCTGATTCTTCAAATCGGGAATAACAGATGTCTTAGGTCCCTTTGAAACCTTTACCTTGATTTCCGAACCTTCCTTTTTGATTGTTCCTTGAGGAATATCCTGCTCATAAATAATATCTTTAGCATATTCATCATTAAAATCAGATTCAATAATAAATACAAGCTTTCCGCTGTAATCATTTTTAGCGTCTACGATTGACTGACCAATAAAGTTTGGAATTTCAACCTTGTTTGTATTACTTCCGAAGGCATCGGATTTAATTACCATAAACAGAATTACTACCGCTGCAATAATTACAACAGCCACCGTAACTGCCGACAAAATAGGAACAACATACGAACGCTTTTTTGCAGGTTCTTCGTCCTCTTCGTCGTAATAATCATCGGCATAATTATTATAAGTTTCAGCAGGAGCATTAGGGTCAACGTCAATTATATCACTGTCATCAGAATTGCTCTCGTCATTTTTAACAGGATTGAAAAATATAGTTGATTCACTTGATCTATGAGAATCAATTTCATTCATATTCTTATATCCAAACACAATATCCGGATTGTGCTTAAATGCTTCAATGTCCTTCATCATTTCAGATGCTGACTGATACCTTCTTGACGGATTTCTTTCCATTGCATGGTACACGATTTCCTCTAATGGTTCAGGAATAGTACTAATAATCTCCCTTGGGTTTTTAGCGACCTCCTGCATATGCATAAGTGCTACTGCAACAGGATTTTCTGCGTCGAAAGGCTTTTTTCCGGTAAGCATTTCATAAAGCATTACACCAACAGAGTATATATCGCTTTTTTCATCGGTAATATCGCCTCTTGCCTGCTCAGGCGATATGTAATGAACAGAACCGATAGTCTTATCAGAAAGCGTTTTTCCGTCGGAACGCGAAAAACGTGCAATTCCGAAATCCATTACCTTTATTGTACCGTCAGAAAACAGCATAATGTTCTGAGGCTTTATATCTCTGTGAACTATACCTCTGTCATGTGCGTGCTGAAGCGCTCTAAGAACCTGTGTTATAAAGTGAACAGCGTCTCTCCATCTTAAAACGCCCTGCTGTTCTATAAATTCCTTTAGTGTTATGCCGTCAATATACTCCATAACAATATACTGAATTTCATCTGAAAAACCTACGTCGTATATCTTGACAATATTGGGGTGTGAAAGCACTGCAATAGCCTTGCTTTCGTTTCGGAACCTTCTTAAAAACTCTTCGTTTTCTGAAAACTCATTTTTCAGAATCTTAACGGCAACTGTTCTGTCTTCCATAATGTCGACAGCCTTATAAACATCAGCCATTCCGCCGATACCAATAAGCTCGGTAATTTCATATCTTCCGTCAAGCTTTTTTCCTATATAAGCATCCAAAACATTTTCCTCCCTTAACACTAATTCTTTATAATTGCCACTGTGATGTTATCCTTACCGCCTTTATCATTTGCGTAATTGATCAAATCATCAAGTGAACGCTCAAGATCTTTACTGTATACATAACTGTATATGAGCTCGTCGCTGCAATAGTTGGTAAGACCATCTGAACATATAAGAATTATTGAATTTTTCTCTAGTTCTACTTCAAAATAATCAGGCTCTAAATCAGGCTCAGTACCTATAGCTTTAGTTATAATATGACTCATTTCATGATTACTTTTATCATCTTTCTCTATCTTTCCCTGTTCATATAGGATTTCAACAATAGTATGATCATTTGTTATCTGAGTGATCCCGTTTTCATCTAATAGATAAGCACGGCTGTCTCCAACGCTTGATATATAAGCTTTATCTTTACGAATTATTGCTCCGATACAGGTAGTTCCCATACCTTTTTTAGCTTCGTCTTTCTTTGACTCTTCATAAACCAAAGTATTTGCAGCAGTTAATGATGTAATTAATGTATTTCTAATGCTGTTATCATCGGCATTGTTTCTGTAATATAAAAGCAAGCGGTCAAAAACAGCATTCGCCGCCAGCTCACTGGCGTAACCGCCTGACTGAGCGCCGCCCATTCCATCGCAAACAACGGCGGCAACCGTTTCATCGTCAATTACTTTAATGCAGAATTTATCTTGATTTTCCTGTCGTGTTTTGCCGACATCGCTTTTTGCAACTACAAACAAGTTCGCTCACCTCTTTTTATATCTCATACTCTCGTCTTAGCTGACCGCATGCTGCGTCGATATCTGAACCCAGCGTTCTGCGTATTGTAGCATTTACACCCAGATCAACAAGCATATTTTGAAACCTTATAGCAGATTTCCTGTCGGATGTAAACTCACGCTCCTTAATTTTATTTACAGGTATTATATTAACATGACTTTGCATACCGTGCAAGAGTCTTTTAAGCTGTTTAGCCTGCTCAATTGAATCATTAACGCCGTCAATTAACGCATACTCAAAAGAAATTCGTCTTTTTGTTTTCTTTAAATAATATCTGCAGGCGTCAATAAGTTCGTTTATATTATATTTGTCATTAACGGGCATTATTTCACTTCTTTTTTCATCATCAGTTGCATGAAGAGAAACAGAAAGTGTTATCCCGTAATTTTTATCTGCCAAATCGTAAATTTTCGGAACAATTCCGCAGGTTGAAAGAGAAACATGGCGAAGACTCATATTATTGCCGTCTTTGTCTCTAAGAATCTCCAAAAACCTTGTGACATTTTCAAAATTATCAAGCGGTTCTCCAATTCCCATAAGAACAATACTTGAAATATTGATATTTGAATCTCTTTCCGTCTCATAAATTTGCAGAAGGATTTCAGACGGCAAAAGATTTCTTTTATAACCCGCAATGGTAGAAGCGCAAAACCTGCACCCCATCTTACAGCCAACCTGGGTTGATACACAAAGACTGTATCCGTGCTTATATTCCATAAGTACTGTTTCTATATGATTACCGTCCGGCAGTTCATATAGATATTTTACAGTATTATCTATGTTTGACGCAAGTCTTTTTGAAATAATTAGTGATTTTATACAAAATACATCAGATAATTTGCCTCTAAACTGTGCAGATAAATTGCTCATTTTGTCGAAATCTCTAACTCTTTTCACATGAAGCCACTGCCAGATTTGCAAGGCTCTGAACTTTTTCTCGCCAAGCTGCTGAATTTTTTCCTCAAGTTCACTAAGACTCAGCGATAATATATCAATTTTTTCATGATTATTTTCTGTCATTATATTATTTTTTACCTTTTTTAATCAATTTTGCAATAAAAAATCCGTCGCTGTTAAATATCTTTGGAGTAACAGTTAATTTGTATTTTCCATTCTTTATACCTGAAAATCCATTTATGCTTCCCTTTTCAAAATCAGTGTTATTTTCTAAAAACCAATCAATAATATCATCATTTTCAGATTTAGACAATGTGCAGGTCGAATAAACCAGAACACCGCCTTTTTTAAGATACTTAGAAGAAACTTCAAGAATTCTTCTCTGTACACTTTTAAGACTGTCAAAATCATTCGGATTTTTATACTTTATTTCCGGCTTGCGTCTGATAACGCCAAGCCCAGAGCATGGAACATCACATAAAACCCTGTCTGCCAAACCAATTTTATCAGTATAAACTGCAGCGTCGTTCAATCTGGCTTCAATTATATTGATACCCAATCTTTTAGCACCGTTTTCTATAAGTCTAACACGCTGCTTGTGCAAATCACAAGCAATCACTTTACCCTTATTATTCATAATCTCAGCAATAGTGAATGCCTTACCGCCGGGTGCCGAACAAACGTCCAGAACAGTCTCGTTTGGCTTTGGGTCTAAAATCTCACAGCAAAGCTGACTTGATATATCCTGTATGTGAAACAAACCGTCATTATAAGTTCCTAAATTGCTTATATCGCCGACGTCAAAAAACTCTACGCAATTATTGACCTCTTCTCTAGTTTTAACTTTGATACCATTTTTATTTATATCTTCAATAATCTCTTCAAACGGTTTTTTTAAAACATTCAGTCTTGCCGTAACCGGAGGTCTGCCTACAGATGTTTCCAGCATTTCAAGAGCCAGGTCTTCGCCGTATTCACTTATCCATTTATCAATCAGCCATTTGGGGCTTGAATACTTTACAGATAAATTGCTTATTCTGTCATCAAATTCAGGAATTTTCTTGCCGTCTCTAAGAAATGCTCTGAGCACTCCGTTGACATAACCGCCGAGTGCAGGATTTTTCTTTGTCTTTGCAAGCTTAACACTTTCATAAACAGCCGCTCTGTCAGGTACAGAATCCATATAAAGAATCTGATAAACAGCCATTCTTAAAATTTGTAAAACATCGCTTGACAATTTCTCAACAGGTCTTTTAGAATACTTATTTATAACTGCTTCAAGAGTTATTCTGCGTTCAATTACACCGTAGAATAAATTTGCGGCAAATCTTTTATCCTGTTCGGTCAAATCGCTTTTAACAAATGCGTTGTCAAGCAAGATGTTCGAATAAGACGACTTTTCAAAGCACGCATTAAGCAGATCTTTTGTAAATTCCCTTGCGTTTTGCATCAGCGTCTCCTGTTTCCGCTGAATACAATAAGAACTATTCTCAAAAGGCTTGCAATTGATGAAATCAAAGCAGCTACATAAGTCAACGCAGCGGCGGACAACACCTTTCTTGCCATTGGTATCTCATCATCATACAGAATCATATCTGTTTCAAGAGTTTTCAGCGCTCTTGAGCTTGCATTGAACTCAACAGGAAGCGTTACAAGCTGAAAAACAGTAGCAACTGCAAACAGACAGATCCCAATAACTGCAATAGTAAATCCTATATTATTTCCCTGTGTTACCTTGTACATATTTGAAATTATAAGACCAACTATGATAAAAAGTATAGCTGTTTTTGAACTGAAATTTGTTATCGGCACCATAGCGGTTCTTAACTTTACAGGAGCATAACCTTCAGCGTGCTGAACCGCATGTCCGCATTCATGAGCTGCAACACCGATTGCAGCAACAGAAGTGCTGTTGTCAACGCCATCAGAAAGTCTTACAGTGTTGGATTTCGGGTCGTAATGGTCGGTAAGGTTTCCTCTGATATGCTCGATCTTAACATCGTAAAGACCGTTAGCGTCTAAAATACGTCTTGCAACATCTCTGCCGGTCAGTCCTCTCGCATTGCTTACCGCTGAAAACCTTTTGTATGTTGAATTCACTTTGAACTGTGCATACAGCGAAAGCAAAAGCGGCGGTATTAAAATCAAAATAGTCCAATCATAATAATAAAAAAACATATTATCCTCCTTATAGTATTATATAAATAAATAAATAATTATCCATTATCAACTATCAATTATTTAACATTGTTCCCCTTGAAACAGGCCTGCCCCTCAAATAATCCTCAGACTTCATTCGCTTAGAACCCTCTGCCTGTACTTCAACAAGACTTATACTTCCGTCAATGCAGGCAACTGTAAAGTCCTTTTCATTTATGATCTCACCCGGCTCTGCATCCGGCTTTGTGTTTGACACGATCTGGGAACGGTAAATTTTCAGCCGTTTTCCATTAATCGAAGTTACAGCACAGGGCCAGTCAGATAATCCGCATATCTTTTTGTGTACCTCATACACGGGTCTGTTAAAATCAATATTTGATAAATCCTTTGAAAGCATCGGTGCATAAGTTGCTCTTGAATTATCCTGCTTCTTAGGTGTGATTTTTCCCATTTGCAAATTATCAATCGTCTTAATCATAAGCTCTGCTCCAATTAATGACAATCTATCAAAAAGCTCTGAAGCTGTCTCATTTTCGCCGATTTCTGTTTTTTCATTCAGCAGAATATCACCGGTATCAAGCCCTTCGTTCATAAGCATTGTTGTTATCCCGGTTTCCTTATCTCCGTTTAATACCGCCCATTGAATAGGTGCAGCTCCCCTGTATTTCGGCAGCAAAGAGCCGTGAATGTTTACGCACCCCAGCCTTGGAATATCCAATACCTCCTTTGGAAGGATTTTTCCATATGCTGCTACAACTATTATATCAGGTTTTATGTCATTTATAATTGAAATGTATTCATCAGCGTTTTTTTTCAAGCTTTCAGGCTGATAAACAGCTATTCCGTTTTGCTCAGCCAAAACCTTTACAGGCGGCGGAGTGAGCTTATGACCTCTTCCTTTCGGCTTATCCGGCTGTGTAAATACAGCCGAAACTGAATGTTCAGATTCTATCAGCGTCTTTAAAGCAGGAATTGCAAAATCTGGCGTTCCCATAAAAATTATATTCATTATCAGCTTTCTTCCTCTGCGTCAACATATTCTTCAATTAATCTGGTAAATATCTTTCCCTCTAAATGGTCGCATTCGTGCAGAACACATCTTGCAAAAAGATCCTCAACCTCTTTTTCATACCACTTTCCGTTTCTGTCCTGTGCCCTGAATTTAACCTTCTTAGCCCTTGTAACATAGCCCCATTCTCCCGGACAGGATAGACAGCCTTCAACCCCGTACTGAGTTCCGGAGGTCTCAATGATCTCAGGATTTATAAGCTCATACAAACCCTCACCTACGTCAATAACGACAGCCCTCCTGAGAATCCCTACCTGAGGTGCCGCAAGTCCTGCACCGTCGGCTTTTTTTAGAGTTTCAGCTAAATCATCAAGTAAAATCCACAGCTTTTCGTCAAATTTTTCTACTGGTCTGCAAACCTTTGACAATGCTTCATCACTCTTATTTAATATAGTTCTGATAGCCATTATTTTATTACATTCATCCTTTCTATATGTAAACGTCAGGCAATAATTCTAAGCACCAAAGTCGCCGTTAATATCAGCATAAATTCTTACATTAGAAAAATCTTTATGCTTCATAGCTTCCTTTAGAGATAAGCTCATCAACTCTCTGAAATGCTTTTCATTTTTGCACTTTATTATTATCCTGTATCTGTATCTATTATTTATTTTTCCATGTGAGAACTGAGACGGTCCCAAAACTCTCAGCGGAAACTTAAAAGACAGATCATTTATATTTTTCTTTAATATTCCTATGAATGTGTCCGACGCCTTCTGCGCCTGAATATCTATAGGTGAATTTATTCCCACAACGCATATATCGCAAAACGGTGGGTATACAAGCGCTTTTCTTAAAGCAATTTCCTGAGAATAGAATTCTTTGTAATCCTGCCGTGAGGCAAGCTCCAAAACATAATGCTCAGGCACATAGGTCTGAATAAACGCAGCTCCCTCTTTCTCTCCTCTTCCCGATCTTCCTACGACCTGTGTTAAAAGAGAAAAAGTTCTTTCATAACTGTTAAAACTGCCCGCAAACAGGGCTTTATCAAGCGATAAAACGCCTACAAGCGTTACGTTTGGAAAATCAAGACCCTTAGCTATCATCTGGGTACCCAACATTATATCATATTTGCCCTCTCCGAAAGCCTTGAAGTTATTTTCATATGCAAATCTTGAATATGTTGTGTCTGCGTCCATTCTCAAAATACGAGCATCAGGAAAAAGCCTATGAACTTCATCTTCAACTCTTTGAGTTCCGACGCCGGTCATTTTAATGTTTTTTCCGTGACAGTCGGGACACTCATTATTAAATACCATTGAATAGCCGCAGTAATGACACATAAGCCGATTATTCTTCTTATGATATGTCAGCGGAATGTTGCAGTTAGGACATTCTATAGGCTTTTTGCAGTCTAAACAGGCAGCATTTGTATTAAAGCCCCGCCTGTTGAGAAGCAGAATACTCTGCTCGTGTCTTTTCAATCGCTCATTGATGGAATTAATAAGCTCTCTGCTGAAAAGGCTGTCGTTTCCGCACTCCTCTTCCCTCTGCATATCGACAACTACCACTTTGGGAAGCTCGGCATTCGAATATCTCTCTTCAAGTTCAAATAGGTGGTATCTGCCTTTCTTAGCATAGTAATAGCTTTCTAAGGAAGGCGTTGCAGACGCCATAAGAAGTGTACAGTTATTATAACCGCATCTTTGTATTGCAACATCTCTTGCGTGGTATCTGGGTGAAGACTCAGATTTGTAGGTGTGCTCACCTTCCTCGTCCATAATTATCAAGCCTATATCTTTAAGCGGAGCAAAAACAGCGCTTCGTGTACCAATTACAATCTTAGCTTTTCCGCTTTTTATCCTTTTAAACTCATCAACCCTCTGACCGAGAGACAGACTTGAATGAATTACCGCAACTATATCTCCGAAATAGCTTTTAAACTGACCTACCATCTGAGGCGTCAGAGAAATTTCAGGAACAAGCATTATTGCAGTTTTATTTACCATAATGGTATGCTCAATCAGCTTCAGAAAAACTGACGTTTTTCCGCTTCCGGTAACTCCGTACAGCAACGCTCCGGAAGGCTTATTACTGTCTATAATATCCCTAATTCCGCTGTAAACACTTCTCTGACATTCAGATAAAACAATATCGTCAAGAGACCTTTCAACAACATCTGAAGTTTTAACAGTCCTTAAAACCTCAAAATCATACTGTGTAAGTACACGTTTTTCAACAAGCCTTTTAATAATAGTAGGCGTAACATTTACAAGATAACAAATTTCCCTAACAGAGGCGCTTTCACATTCCTGTAAAAGATTTACAACAAGGTTCTGTTTTGGTGTAAAATCTACACAAATTTCGCCGGACAAATATTCTGGAGTGAATTTGACCATTTTAACGGTCTCATCATTTATGCGTCTTTTAACATTATCAATCTCTTCTAAAACTCCCTTGTCCAAAAGCGAATCAATAACACTTTGCTTTGATTTGCTCTCAGTCTGCAATGACAGAATTTTATCAAATTCCTTATCATTTTTGCAGGAATACAGAGCGTTTAAAAGATTCTGCTCCTCACTTGTAAGAGAAACGTCTATATGTGCGTTTACAAGCCTGTACTTTTTTACAATATTATAGCTGAATCCGGTCGGAACTACACATTTGTAGGCTTCAAAAAGAGTGCAGAAGGTATTTTCATGCAGCCAGAAAATTATTTTCAACATTTCCTCGGAAATCAAAGGTTCTCTGTCAATAACACTGTGCATAAGCTTCAAATCAGGGTTATAGCTGTCTCTTTCATAAAGACGGGTTATAAATCCTATTCTGCGTCTGTTACCCTTTCCGAACGGAACAATTACCCTGCAGCCTACCTTTGCTGCGTGAGAAATTGTACTGGGAACTGCATAGCTGTATTCGGTATCAAAACTGTAGGTTGTACTGCTAACAGCTACCTTTGCAACCAGATATTTATCCAGCACCTTTCTCACCTCAAGTAATTAGTCTCTTAAACTGGGATCCTCAATAATTTTATAATCTCCTCTTGCAAACTCGTCAATAGCAGTATTTACAGGTTTTTCTTCTAAAACAATCTTTTCACTGCAAGCGTCATCCGTGAGTTGTCTTGCTCTCTTTGCTACCGCTATTACAAGCGAATAGTAACTCTCATTATTTTTTAAAATCTGTGAAATTGCCGGTCTAAGCATTTTCAAGCACCTTCCCTATCATATTCTTATTGTTTTCAATTGTCAGCTTTGAAGCCTTTAAAATTGCTTCAAAATCGTTTATAGCATTTTCCAATTCGTCATTCATCATTACATAATCGTAATTTACTGCCCTTTTTATTTCCTCAACTGCCTCTTTAACTCTAATGTCTATGACTTCTTGTTCTTCAGTACCTCGCTTATTAAGACGTCTTCTGAGTTCAGCAACAGAAGGCGGCAAAATAAAAATCAAAACAGCCTCTTTCATAGCTTCTTTGACCTGCATAGCGCCTATTGTCTCTATCTCAAGAATAACATCTATACCCTTGTTCAGTTTTTCTAAAACCTTTTTCTTCGGCGTTCCGTAAAAATTACCGCAATACTGTGCATATTCAAGCATACCGCCGCTTTCAATCTCACTCTTGAATTCTTCCTCAGAGATATAATAATAGTTTACACCATCAACCTCGCCCTCTCTAGGGCATCTCGTTGTAGCTGAAACTGATAAAAATAAATTCGTATTTTTCTTTAGTATCTCCGCAAGAATAGTTCCCTTGCCGCAGCCGGACGGTGCAGAAACAACATAAAGATTTCCCTTTTTCATTCTAAACACGCTCCCCAAAGTCAGCGGCTGAATCATCACCGCTTGCACGTCCTGCAACAGTTTCAGGCTGTACTGCGGTCAAAATAACATGATCGCTGTCCATAATGATCACTGCTCTTGTTTTTCTGCCGTAAGTCGCATCGATCAGAGTTCCCTTAGACTTAGCTTCGCTTATCAATCTCTTTATCGGTGCAGACTCAGGACTCACAATCGCAATAAGTCTTGAAGCCGAAATCATATTTCCAAATCCTATATTAACTAACTGCATAAGCACTATCTCCTACATATCTATTCAATATTCTGAATCTGTTCTCTTATTTTTTCTATTTCTGATTTCAAATCCACAACAGTCTTGGTTACAGATAGATCCTGTGCCTTAGAACCTATAGTGTTTACCTCTCTATTCATCTCCTGAACAAGAAAATCCAGTTTTCTGCCTACAGGCTCTTCACTGTCTATAAGTTCTCTAAACTGGGAAATATGACTATGTAGTCTTACAGTTTCCTCATCAACGGCTATTTTGTCTGAAAATATAGCCACTTCAGTTAAAATTCTCTGTTCGTCGATATTATTATCATCGAGAGTTTCCTTGATTTTTGAATATAATCTGTCTCTATAATTTTCACTTATACTCGGTAAAACGCTTTCTATTTCATTTGTCTTTTTCTCAATGAAGTTAAGCCTTGACGAAATATCATCATACATTTTTCCGCCTTCGATTTTACGCATATCAATAAATTTATCAAGCGCTTTGCTGCAGATCTGACTTACAGCGTTCCACACAACTTCTTCATCATCTAAAACCTTTTGTATTTTAAAAACGTCAGGAAACCTCATTACGTTTGACAAGGTTAAATCATCGTTCAATTCAAGCGATTCATTAGCCTGCCTTAAAGCCTTAACATAACCCTGAGCAATATCCAAATTGACCTCAATTTCAGCATCAATACCCTCTGTCTTTGAAATGGAAACTGAAGCCTCTAATTTACCCCTTGAAACCTTTTCGCCAATAAAAGATTTCAGCTTCTCATCAAGATAGCTGAAACTTCTTGGTATTCGTGAACTGAATTCAAAATATCTGTGATTCACAGAACGTATTTCAACCAATATATCATATCCGTCAACAATTCCCTGCTCACGTCCAAAACCGGTCATGCTCTTAATCATAATAATCCTCCGATGATCGTATTAAACAGCTATTAACTATAAAAGATATTATACCATTGTATGTATTTTTAGACAAGTAAAAATTAAAAGTTTGTTA
The DNA here is from genome assembly GCA_947627045.1 of uncultured Clostridia bacterium. Lineage (GTDB taxonomy): Bacteria > Bacillota > Clostridia > Oscillospirales > Ruminococcaceae > UMGS1601. The sequence goes on along the minus strand of CANQUM010000001.1, from coordinate 142,379 downwards.
ATATTTGATGTGATTATAAATATCTCTTTAATAATTCAAACTTGTAATTATTTCAAGAATACTATTTTTAACAGTTATATGAGAATACTTTGAAAACACATTTTCCGTAGTTGAACCTGTCAGTACTCCTGCAAAGTCTACACCCGCATTTTGAGCAGTTTCAGCGTCAATATAGCTATCGCCTATGTAAAGTGTTTCGTTCTTTGAAACTCCCAGTCTGTCAATCATAAGAAGCAGTCCCTCAGGATCAGGTTTATGAGATCTTACATCTTCACCGCCTACTATTTCATCAACAGGAAATGAGCCTTCTTTTTCAAAGCTCTGCATAATTCTGTACCTGAATTTTGTCGATACTATCCCAACTTTTTTTCCTGCCTGCTTTAACACCTGAAGTACTGCAATAACATTTGGATAAAATTCTGTGTTCTTTACCATATATTCATCAGCTAAACTTACATAGTATTTATGCATTTCGTCAATATTAACAGGCTTTTTACCGATAAGCAAGCCTATCGAATCCCGAATAGTATGCCCGATAGTTTTAAATATTTCATCATTATTCGGTATTCTGTAACCGAAATGCTCCAAGCATTTTTTATAGCAAATAAATATACCTTTTGTGCTGTTAGCTAAAGTTAAATCAAAATCAAATATAAAAGCATTGTAACTTCTCATAAAAACTCCTTCTAAAAGATATGGGTTGCAAGACGCAAGAGACAAAATAAAAGATGCAGGATACTTTTTCAGACACTAAGCAAAAATAATGCGGGCAGCTATATAGCTGCCCAATAGTCTATTCAACAGTAACTGATTTAGCCAGATTTCTCGGTTTATCAACGTCATTGCCTTTAAGAACCGATGTATAATATGCAATAAGCTGAAGCGGTACTGCTGCGATCATAGGCATAAGCATATCGTCAGTGGTTGGCAGTTCAATCACAAAATCCGCAGCGTCATCTTCAACGCTCATAGAGGAGTGTGTAACTAAAATCACCTTTGCTCCCCTTGCCTTGACCTCCTTTACATTGCTTATTGTCTTATCAAAAAGCTCTCTTTGAGTAGCAACTGCTATAACCGGCATTCCGTCATTGACAAGTGAGATAGGTCCGTGCTTGAGTTCGCCTGCAGCATATGCCTCAGAATGAATATAAGATATTTCTTTTAACTTCAAAGAGCCCTCCATACTTAGTGCATAATCAAGACCTCTGCCTATATAGAAAAGACTGTTTGTACCCACAATCTGTGAAGCAATATATGATACAGTATCCTTTTCTTTAAGAACCTCTTCGATCTTTTCAGGGATTGTCTGCAGAACAGATACAAGACGTTTACATTCGTCCTTAGTAATTATTTCGTTAGAATATGCAAGCTCAAAAGCAAGAAGATAGAAAACTGAAATCTGCACCATATAAGCCTTAGTAGACGCTACTGATATTTCAGGTCCTGCGTGCGAGTATACTACATAATCTGATTCTCTTGCAATTGACGAGCCCTTTACATTAACAATCGACATAGTTTTTGCACCGATTTTCTTAGCAAGCCTTAAAGACGCGAGAGTATCGGCAGTCTCTCCCGACTGGGATACCAATATAACTAAATCCTTATCGGTCAGAATAGGGTTTCTGTATCTGAATTCTGATGCAACATCAACAGTTACAGGTATTCGGGCAAGCCTTTCAATAACGTACTTTCCTACAGTTCCCGCATACATAGCCGTTCCGCATGCAACGATAAATATATGTTCAAAGCTGTTTAAAAGCTCATTTGATATACCCGATTCTGAAAAGTCAGGCATACCGTTGACTATTCTCGGAGAGACAGTCATTTTAATTGCATTTGGCTGCTCATGAATTTCCTTTAGCATAAAATGCTCATAACCGCCCTTTTCAGCGGCTTCTAAATCCCAGTTGGCAGTTAAGAGTTCTTTTTGAATACTTATGCCGTGAATATCGTAAAATTTGATTTCATCAGACTTCAAAACAGCTATTTCGCCTTCGTCAAGCAGGTAGTAATTTTTAGTATATTTAATTATCGCAGGCACATCAGATGCAATAAAACTCTCTTCCTCACCTTTGCCTACAATTAACGGAGAATCCTTGCGTACCGCAAAAATCTCATTTGGAAAATCTTTGAAAAGAATACCCAAAGCATAAGAGCCCTCGATTTCCGACACAGCCTTAGCAATAGTTTCACGAGGGTTACCGTTATAATAGTAATCCAAAAGCTTAGCAACAGTCTCAGTATCGGTCTGGCTGGTAAATTCATATCCTTTATTCTCTAAGAAATCCTTGATTTTTTTGTAATTTTCAATAATACCGTTATGAACGATAGTTATATTTGCATTTCCGTGAGGGTGAGAATTAATATCCGACGGCTCTCCGTGTGTCGCCCAGCGTGTATGACCTATTCCGCAGTTACCCTTGAGCCAACCCTCTTTATCCATTTTTTCTTCAAGTCCTGAAAGACGGCCTTTATTCTTTTTTGTTACAATGTTCCCATTTTGAATTACTGCTACTCCAGCAGAGTCATAACCTCTGTATTCAAGCTTTGACAACGAGTCCAGCAAAATTTTTGTACAGTCTTTTTTTCCAACATAGCCCACTATTCCGCACATAAAAAATACGTCTCCTATCATTACCTGTTTATGCAATATCAATCTATGTATATTATTGCAAATATAATTTCTAATATGATACCACAATTATGAACATAAATCAAGTAAAAGACTTTATTTTAAATTAATTTTATGATATACTTAAACAAGATAATTTTATACGTCAGGGGTGCAATATTATGACATTCAAAGAAGAATTTACAAAAATATATACTGAAAACATTAAGCGTGAAGGTGCAAAAGAACTTTTAGATTATCTTACAGATGAGAAAAAATGCGATTTTTTTTCGGCTCCGGCATCTACAAGATATCACGGTGCATACGAAGGCGGACTTGCAGAACACAGCTTAAACGTATATAAATGCCTGAAAGATTACCTTAGCCGTGAAATGATAAAAGAAAAATTCGGCTTATCATTCAGCGATGAAACTATTGCAATAGTTGCTCTTTTACACGATATGTGCAAAATAAATGTGTATAAAACCAATATGCGCAACGTAAAAGACAACAATGGTCAGTGGACAAAAGTTCCATACTATCAGTTTGAAGATAATCTCCCTTACGGTCATGGTGAGAAATCCGTTTATATGATAAGCGGATATATGAGACTTTCAAGAGATGAGGCATTCGCAATACGGTATCATATGGGCTTTTCAGGCGAGGAAAACAAAAATACGATAGGAAATGCACTTGATAAGTTCCCGCTGGCATTGGCTCTTAATATTGCTGATATGGAAGCGACATTTTTAGTTGAAGGAAGAAACGGATAAATTACATAACATAATATATAAAATTAAAAAAACGGCATTCCCATAAAATCGGGTCTGCCGTTTTATTGTACAAATATTAATTATAAAAATGGATATATTATATATAAAAATTAAAAGGAGAAAATTATTATGATTGAACAAGATACCATAAAATTGCTTAGAGAATGCGACGCAGGAATTAAAATGGGAGTTGCGTCAATAGATGAAGTTATGGATCATGTACAAAGTAATTATTTAAGAACCTGTCTGTCAGAATGCAAATCTGAGCACGAAGTTCTCAAAGACGAAATACAAACCAGTCTTGACAGATTTCATGATGAAGGAAAAAATCCCAATCCTATGGCAAAAAGTATGTCGTGGATAAAAACAAACGTAAAGCTCGCTGCTGAAGAAACAGACTCAACTATAGCAGACCTCATAACAGATGGCTGCAATATGGGAGTAAAAACTCTCAATAGGTATTTGAATCAGTATAAAGCCGCAGACGAAAATTCAAAAGACATAACAAAACGTCTAATTCACCTGGAGGAGAAACTGACCTCAGATATTCGTGAATTTTTGTAATTAATACAAATCGCTGTGCGAGCCTGTTCGTGTAAGATACAAAATCAAATCGCTGCCGGAAATTTCATAAACTAACAGCCAATCTGGCGTTATATGACATTCCCGACAGCCTTTATAATCACCTGTCAAGGCGTGGTCTTTATACTTTTGTGGAAGTTGTTCGCCGACTGCAAGCTTTTTAATTATGTCAGTAAGCAGAGAAATATTATATCCTCTTTTAAAAACACGCTTTAAATCCCTTTGAAATTTTGAGGTCGGCTTTATAATATAATTCACTTCAAAAGCTCCTTCATCATTTCTTCAACATCTTTGTAACCCTTATATAATTCAGGATTTTCCTTCATTCGTTCAACTTCTTCCATTGCCTCCAGCGTTTCAACATTAGGTGCTTTAAGCTCAAAAGGTATAGCCTGTTTTCTTACTGCCTGCCTTAAATAAATGTTTATTGCAGTAGACATATTCATTCCAAGTTCGTTAAACAGCGTTTCTGCACGCTTTTTTAGATTTTCGTCAACACGAACATTCAAATTTGTTGTTGCCATAAAATCAACTCCTCAACTCTATTATATGTTATTATAACTTTTCTTGATAATTATATCATAATTTAATTACAGTGTCAAGATATTATTTTACATTATCATTATTTCTATTAGCATAATACAAATACCGCCGTTATGTTTTTACACATACACGGCGGTTTTAACTTTATTAAATTCTCTTTTACTTTATATTACGTCTTCTCTGCTTCTTTATCGGAGTTTCAGTACCTCCTTTGTCCTCAAAGACAGTCTCACCGTCGTCTTTTAGGTAATCAAACTCGGGACTTTCCTCTCCTCTTGCCTTGTAATAAGGCTGAATTACATATTTTCTGATAAACGGATAGCAATTAAAGCATATCAAAAAGCAACCGAAGCTCAGCGGCAAAAATGGGATAACAAATACAGAATACGGATAGAAAAACAAGATCAGAAACACTAAAACTGCAATAATAATTATATTGAACAGACATCTTTTTATACTTATTCCCACCAGCAGAAACGAATTTTTAATTATCTGCATTAAAGACAGATTTGTCGAAACTATTAGCTGATAAATGTAAAAGTGCATCATTATAAACATCAGCATACAGCTAAGACATATGATAAACGGAATATACATAATTGAATTCTGCTGAGCCCATGTGCTGTAGGAAATAACCGACACCACAAATCCAACTGAGAAAATTACATCTATAATTCCCATTATAAAAGATTGCCTATAGCATTTTTTGAATGTATCAAAGAAATCAGCAAATACAAAAGCATTTCTCTCCTGAGAGTAATTTCGTATAACCTTTGTAAAACCCGCAGTAGCAGGTCCTATCGTTAAAATAAAAATAATTCCCAACGCGCCTATTCCCACAGCCTTGATATTTACACTAATTGTCTCTTTAAACAATATTGTCATACCCAGAAGCAGCGGAAGATAAAAAATAAAATACATAAGATTTAACTCCATCAACTTCCAGAAACGCCGTCCGTAAATTTCAAAAAATTTAAAGAAATCTGTCTTTTCCTGCGGAGCTTTAGGAATACCCGGTCCTGCATTTTCATAATTGCTAAAAAAGCCCATTTAAAATCACCATGCCTTATACGTCCAAAACTAAATTACTTTAACATATTATACAACAAAGAACTAAGACAGTCAACCGCAGCAGACACAGCGGTTATAGCTTCTAAAACCAAAAATTTTACAGTGTAGAGCCTTACATACTCATTTATACTGACACTTTCTGAGCGCTTGTCTAAAAAGGCTTGAGAAAAAAAACGGTTCGACATTTTTATTGACTCTCTAACAGCTATAAACAGTGCATAGGACGATACCAAAGCACAAGGTAAAATAAGCAGAAAAGCTGTAAAAAAACCGCTGAAACCGTTTTTTGAATATATCTGTGCAATTGTTACGCCAAAGCCCAATCCCTTATAAACAGGAACTAAAACCGCCGCTGGCTGAGCAATAGCACAAAAACCAAGCAAAAACAGCAAAATTATAAGTACTGATGAATTTAAAAGAGAACTATATAGGATCTCAATATAATCGCCGTTTTCCCTCATAGACAGATAATTATTATTAACTATATTCAAGTCATTCAGTGTGCTTGTCTCTAAAAAAGAAAAAGCCAATGTTCCGATTAATACTCCGACAACCATAAGAAGCATTATTCTGAATATAACATTTGGCTTTGACGTCCTTTCAGTCATATGATCAACTCCCTGTTTTTTGACTTCGTTAGTTGATTATATGCTTTAGGACAAACATATATTACTTTACTATATGCCGAATATAAGATGCAAAACAGCGAGCCGCCGTTGTCTTTTTGCACAATATACTTTGAAAATAACAAATGTTTTGTATCTTGCCTCTATTTTGATAGCTCATAGGCTCTTTTTGTACAAGCCTCGCAGGCTTTCTTTACCGTACCCTCTAAATCTCCCTCTCTTAGCTTTTCAAGACCTGCAATGGTAGTTCCGCCCTTTGATGAAACCATTTCAATAAGTTCGTCAATTGAATTGCCGCTGTCAGTTATCATCTTCGCAGAACCAATAAGAGTCTTAGCAAATAGCTTTAGAGCAACTGATTTCTCAATTTCAACGGATTCAGCATAGTCTGCAAAAGCCTTAGCGTAAAGGTATATAAATGCCGGTGATGAGCCATTGATTGCAATGATCTCTTTCATCTTGTCTTTATCAATAACAGCAATTTCACCGCATGAAGAGAATATACGGCAAACCAGTTCAAACTCGTCATCTGAAACAGGCTCTACCTTTGCCAACGCTGATGCTCCCTCACCCAGCAAAAGAGGTGTGTTGGGCATTACCAAAACCACCTTAACATCTGAGTTCGTTCTTGATTTTATATATTCCCCTGTTATTCCGGCGCAGATAGAAATTATAACGCTTTCATTTGTTATCTTATCCTTTATATCATCTAAAACTTCGTCTAACTGCTGGGGCTTTACGGCAAGAAAAATGTATTTGCATTTTTCTGCTAATTCCTTTGAAGATTTGCAAACTGAAACATTGAACTGCTCCAGTCTTTTGAGCTTCTCACTATCGGTGTCAAATGCAAAAGGTTGTATGCGGGGGGAGGTCGCACACATATCAATACTTTTGCAAAGACCGCTGTCAGAAATGCCATTTATTATAGCAAAACCCATATTTCCTGCACCGATAAAACCTACATTTATCATTTTATCAAGACCTTTCAAACTTTTTTCAAATCAATAAGACATTACGATAAAAAATCAATACAAATATTAATCACACAGATGCTTTTTTGAATATCCTTTTATATGCTTGTGAAATCATAGGCAAAAGAACAGAGATCATAACAAGCTCAATTGGCAGCATTACACATTCTTTAATCAGTCTTGGGGTGAACCAGATCCTAAATGCTATCCACTCTGAAGCTGACATAAACGGGAAGTTTTTATTGGTATAACAATAGTAAAGCACCGCAGAATTAAGTACCAGATTGCACAACACAACAACTATTATTCGAGAAACTATACTTGAAATTATAATTGACTTTCCTGTTGTCCTTTTGTATAAGAATAAACCATAAATTAATGCAATTACTATTTTAACTGCAAGAAGTCCCAAATTGTAGTCCCTAGCCTTATAGCCGTCAAGAACATAGCCTATAACATCTACACCAACATTTGCTATAACGCAAACTACGGGACCGTAAAGCATTGCAATTGCCATTATCCCAAGAAATGCAAATGTAATTCGCAAGTCTGCTGTAATATTGATAGCCATATTTCTCAAAACTATAGATAATGCCATCAATACACCGCAAACAGTGAGAGTGCTCACCTTTTTCAGCTCTGAGGCTGAATCCTTAAATAAATTAAAAAAGCTTTCCATAAACAAACCTCCATTCAAAATATGCTTTGTGCATAATGGAGCATGAAAAGCTTCGTTATGCATTCAGCGGGATGCGGAAACCAAACCGCAAGCATTAAGCTTTTCGTTCAAGCAGCAACTCCCCGTCTGCCCGACACTTTACGCCTGATTTCCTACTCTGTATGCTTTTTTATTATTATATATAAGTATGCCTTTTTGAATAATTTGAGCCGGTTTCGGCTCTGTCGTAATTAGCGCATTTATTTTGCGTCAAAGGCTCAAAAAAGCGTATGAAAATTTATTTTAATACTAGTATGCCGTATCGTTAAGAATCTGATAGATCTTACTATCAAAAGGTTTGGTCATAGTAAGAGCTTCCTGAATATCAACGTCGTAGACCTTGTTGTCTCTCAAGCCGATTACCCTGTTACCGATCCCCTTTTCCAAAAGCTCAACTGCATAATAACCCATTTCAGTTGCCACGATTCTGTCACGAAGCGTAGGAGAACCTCCCCTTTGAACATGCCCTAATATCGTAGCCCTTGATTCAATACCTGTTCTTTCCTCTATATCTCTTGCAATTTGTTCAGAGTTTCCTATTCCCTCTGAAACAATTATGATAGAGTGTGTTTTACCCGAAGACCTGTTAGCAAGTATCTTTTTAATGATCACATCTAAGTCGTATCCCTCTTCAAGAGTGATAGCACATTCAGCGCCAACTGCCGCTGCGACATTAACTGCAATATATCCTGCTCTTCTTCCCATTACCTCAACAACAGAGCATCTGTCATGCGATTGAGTTGTATCCTTTAGCTTATCTACCATTTCCATAGCGGTATTCATAGCAGTATCATAACCAATTGTGTATTCTGTACAAGCTATATCATTGTCTATAGTTCCCGGAAGACCTATACAAGGTATACCATGTGCCGAAAGGTCAGCAGCACCTCTGAACGAGCCGTCTCCGCCGATAACAACTATTCCGTCAAGACCTAGCTTTTTACACGTTTCTGTCGCCTTTAATACTCCTTCTTCAGTTTTAAATTCAGGACAGCGTGCCGTATATAATACTGTTCCGCCTCTTTGAATAATTCCCGAAACAGATCTTGCATTCATTTCAAAAATATCGCCGTTTATTAATCCGTTATATCCCCTGCGTATACCAAACACTTTTAAACCTTTATTAAGAGCCGCTCTTGTTACCGCTCTGACAGCAGCATTCATTCCAGGAGCGTCTCCGCCGCTCGTTAAAACTCCGATACTTTTTACCATAATAATTTTGCCTCCAATAAAATGTTGATAATAAAATGGTTCAGTAATTATACTAGCACAGCAAAACAGCTTAGTCAAGAATATGAAGCAATCATTCACATAAGTTTAATTTTTATTTTATAATTCATAAAAACAAGTGACTCCAAAAATTCAGAATCACCTGTTAATTACCATTTGACTACATACTATTGAGCTATAGTAACAGTTAAAACGTCATCAGCAGTTGTGTCAAACTCCTGTCCTACAGGAACACTTGTAGATATAACATTACCCGAAGGCACGCTATCGCTTTCAGCGAAAGAAAAAACGTACGTTATACCGAGATTTGATAAAACCTCTCCATAGCTGTCTTTTGTGTACCCTGAATAATCAGGAATAACCGGTTTGTCGGTATACGAGGAATCTGAATACAACTCAGATGAATTATCGTCATAACTGCTTGATTCGCTGTTTCCTGTTGATACAGTTAGCTTTAAGGTATGCTTTAAAGACGGATCATACTCAACATCGGCGGGAATACTCTGCTTTATAATAATACCAGCATCATACTTCTTGCTTTTCTTTTCCTTTATTACAATGTTAAAATCATTTTCTATTGATTCCTTAACATTTTCATATTCAAGCCCTTTTAAATCAGGCATAACAGCGCCTGTTCCGTAGTCAACTTTGCTTGAAGAATCAGAGCTATCTTCATTGCTTTCATTAGATGTTGTTTCCTGTGTAACAGTTATAGAAGTTATATTGCTTGATACAACACTTGGAGTGTTACGATCTCCGCCGCCTGTAAACATCTCTGCTAAAAAGAACAATCCCACTCCGACAAGCAGAGCAAGCGCTACCGAACCAATAACGGTAGGAATAAGGTTTTTCTTTTCAGCTTCCTCGTTATCATCATCATTGTCATAATCTTCATCATAGTTATTTACTAATTGATCCGTAGTATCTACATGTATGGTTTGTGTAGCACCCTTTTTATGCTCAACTACGTATTCCGGCTGTTCAAAGAGTCTTGTAACAAGCTCGGTAATAGTCTGAACTCTTGTTTCAGGATTTACTCTTAAAGCCTGCATAATAACTCTGGAAACATTCTGTGGAATATCAATGCTCATTTGACTTAAATCAATAATGTTATCAGCCTGTCTTCTTGAAGCGGCATTAGGCGGCAAAACGCCTGTGAGCATTTTATAAAGCACAGCGGCAATTGCATAAACATCAGTCCATGTACCAAGCCAGTCTAAAGAATTGTACTGTTCGGGTGCTGCGTAACCGGGATAAAGTTCCGACGACAAATCAGAATTCTCTACCCTTGTTGCGCTTATGCTGAAACCAATCAGCTTTAATTCTCCCTTTGGTGTTACAAGAATATTGTCAGGACAAATTCCGCCGTGAATTATTCCCGAATTGTGAATAAGACTAAGAGTTGTAAAAATCGGCGGAAAAATCTTTTTTATCTGTTCCCAGCTTAGCCTGTCCCCATTACCCTGCAAAAACTTCTTGAGCGATATGCCTTCTACATATTTAGAGATTGCATACATTGTATTATTCTCAGCAAACATATCTATTGCAGGAACAAGATGAGTAAGCGTTCTCATTCTTGACAGAGATTTATTAAGCTCTGCATACTCTGACATATATGTCTTGTATTTATTTAGAGAATCGGTTTTTACCGTAACCTTGGGACTTTGCTTTGTTCTTGAACAAAGCGTGTCAGGCATATATTCGTGTATAACGACCTTAGATGATGTTACTGTGTCATAACCGATATATGATGCACCTTCACCGTTATAAGACAAAACCTTTCCTACAATGTATCTGTTATCAAGCATAGTCTTCGGCGGTAGGTATGACTGGAGATACGGAGAATCTGCATTGTAATTGCAATAACTGCAGGTACCGTCTTCCTCCAATTCATTCATACATCCCATACAGAGATTTTGAATATTTTCCATAAAAGCCTCCGTAAACATACTTTCTCGTGTAACCTATGATAACAACATTATTTCTCAAAGTCAACAAGTTTAATCTAATTGTAGACATTATGAAACAATTTGTATCTATTCTGTAATAATTGAAAATATTTAATTTTTTTATTCGTTATTTTGTAAAAATAATACTAAATTTATCACTTTTTATTTAAAAATAATATAATTAATGATTAATTTTTAGATATTAATATATGATTTAATATGCAGCGTTTTTGCAAAATAAACAAAAAATCTGCCCGGACATATAACCGAGCAGATACAAAACTATTAAATTTTGTAACCATTTATGTTATCTCACATTTGTAACCGCATTTGATCCGGATCTTCCATATCCTTTGCAAAGCTGCCCGCAGCAGGAATGTTCTTTGTTTTATACTTTGACATAACTTTAAGAGTATCGTCATCAACAATAAACGCTTTATCAAGCGTATTTTTAGATTTCAGCGTCTGTGCCTGAACTCCTATGGTATCTCTTGAAGTCTTAGGCAAAAGCATACCTGTATTAAATATGATAACCCTGCTGTTTGAGGATTTAAGCATAAGATTTACATTATCAGTTATGTGAAATGCTTCGACAAGTTTAGATTTAGCACCGTACGCCTTTGAAAGCTTCTTTCTGTTAGTTTTTGTCTCATAAGCCTTAAGCGGAACCTTCGCTACCTTGCCATTCTCAAATACAAATATCATATAACCGCTGTAATCTGCGGTGGCAACCATATAACTTACATTTTCGCCCTCGTCAAAGCTAAGAGCCGCAGGAATAAATTCGCCCATAGCACTTGCTTTTGTATCATCAAACTGCGAAGCTCTTGTTTTATATACGGTTGCTTTGTCAGTGAAAAACAGAAGCTCCGATTTGTTTGTTATTTCAATCTCCTGAGAAATCACATCACCGTCTTTTAGCTTTTGTGTATTAGCCATTCTTAGCGACTGTGGAGTGATTTTTTTGAAATATCCGCTTTTTGACAGAAAAGCAGTACATTTATATTCCGGTATTTCCTCAATCTCAACATAATCTTCAGCATCGTCAGCATAATAAAACTGAGTTTTTCTTGGTTTTCCGTATTTTTTTGAAACCTCTCCCAGCTCATCAATTATAATTCTCTTGATACGTCTTTCACTGTCAAGAATGTCAATCATATCAGCAATGTCAGCCTCAAGCTGTTCTATATCCTGAAGTCTTTTCAGAATGTACTCCTTGTTTAAATGACGAAGCTTGATTTCAGCAACATACTCTGCCTGAATTTCATCAATGGAAAATCCGATCATAAGGTTTGGAACTACCTCTGCCTCTTCTTTTGTTTCACGAATGATATTGATAGCCTTATCAATATCAAGCAGTATCTTTGAAAGACCCTTTAATAAGTGAAGTCTGTCCTGCTTTTTTTTCAAATCATATGAAACCCTGCGTTTTACACAGCCGGTTCTAAACTTAATCCACTCGTCTAAAATCTGATAAACTCCCATTACCTTCGGGTAACCGTTTACAAGTACATTAAAGTTTGCCGAATAAGTATCCTGTAAGGGAGTCATTTTATACAGCTTTTGCATAAGCTTATCAGGATCGGTCGCTCTTTTAAGGTCAATAGTGATTTTAAGACCGCTTAAATCAGTTTCGTCTCTTATATACTGAATCTCTTTTATTTTACCCAACTTCATAAGAGATACTATCTTTTCTATAATTGCTTCTATGGTAGTTGTCGGTGGGATCTCCGTTATTTCAATGCAGTTATCGCTTTTATCATAATTATATTTAGCCCTCAGCTTTACAGAGCCTCTGCCGGTTTCATAAATTTTCTTTAGCTCGTCCTCATCATATAGCATAAATGCACCTGATGAAAAATCAGGTCCTTTTAATGTCTCTAAAATATTGAAATCTTTATTTTTCATTAGTGCAATTGTTGTCTCGCATATTTCAGAGAGATTGAAAGAACAAACAGAGCTTGCCATTGAAACGCCTATACCGACATTAGCGTTTACCAGAATAGACGGAAATGTCGCAGGCAAAAGTGTAGGCTCCTGCATAGTGTTATCATAATTGGGAATAAAATCTACTGTATCTTTGTCAATATCACGAAAAAGCTCATTGCAAATGGGATCCAGCTTGACCTCGGTATAACGTGAAGCTGCATAAGCCATATTCTTTGAATACGCTTTACCGAAATTGCCCTTTGAATCAACATACGGATGCAAAAGCGTTTCGTTACCCCTTGAGAGCCTTACCATAGTCTCATAGATAGCAGCGTCGCCGTGAGGATTGAGCCTCATAGTCTGACCTACAACATTGGCAGATTTTGTTCTAGCACCTGTGAGCAGCCCCATTTTATACATTGTGTAAAGCAACTTTCTGTGAGAAGGCTTGAAACCGTCTATCTCCGGAAACGCCCTAGATACTATAACGCTCATAGCATACGGCATATAGTTTTTTTCAAGGGTTTCTGTAATTCTCTCTTCAACTACCTGACCTGCACCCTCTATATACGCATTTACCTCTGGAATCTTCTTTTTTTCATCTTGTTTCTTTTTCCTTGCCATTAAATTAACTCCCCACGCCTTTGCACAGCAAAGGCTCTTCTTTCATTTATTTGCGAGCCGTTCCAACAACGATTTTACTGCAATATGTTTCACGGAAAAATCTCAAAGATAACATACAAATATTTACTCTATATCATTTACGATATATCAGCCATCTCTAAGTAATCATGTCCGTTTATCGATATAAATTCCTTCCTGCCCTGAAGATTATCACCCAGCAGCATATCAAACATAAAAGAAGTATGCTCCATTTCCTCATGAGGAAGCACCTGTATCAGCCTTCTGGTTTCAGGGTTCATTGTTGTTAAATTCATCATCTCAGGCTCATTTTCGCCAAGACCTTTAGAACGCTGTAAAGTGTACTTACTATCCCCTATCATCGACAGAATTTCCAGCTTTTCTCTTTCATCATATGCAAAGTAAGTCTTATCCTTAGTTGTAATCTCAAATAAAGGCGATTCCGCAATATAAACATATCCCTTGTCAATTAGTGTTGGCGTTAGACGGTACAGCATAGTCAGTATCAGAGTTCTTATCTGAAAGCCGTCAACATCAGCATCAGTACAAATGACGATCTTATTGAATTTCAATGCGTCAAGATTAAACAGAGAAATATCTTTATTTGCCTTTGACTTGACCTCAACTCCGCAGCCGAGTATCTTTATAAGGTCGGTTATTATCTCATTTTTAAATATCTTGTCATAATCGGCTTTTAGACAGTTGAGTATCTTGCCCCTAACTGGAATGACAGCCTGAAATTCTGCATCTCTTGCGAGTTTTACAGCACCAAGTGCCGAGTCTCCCTCAACAATATAAAGCTCTCTCCTTGAAACGTCTTTAGTACGGCAGTCTACAAACTTCTCCACCATATTTGCAAGGTCCATCGACTGCGAAAGGGTCTTCTTTAAATTAAGCCTTGTTTTTTCCGATTTCTCTCTGCTTCGCTTGTTTATCAAAACCTGCTCTGCGATCTTTGAAGCCTCATCAGGATTTTCAATAAAGTATATTTCAAGCTGATGCTTTAAAAAGTCGGTCATACATTCGTATATGAATTTATTCGTAATTGCCTTTTTAGTCTGGTTTTCATAAGAGGTCTGAGTTGAAAATGAACTTGAAACAAGTACAAGACAATCTTCAATGTCTTCAAAGGTTATCGGCTTTTCATTCTTTGTGTATTTATTATTCTGTTTTAAATAACTGTCAATCTGTGAACGAAAAGCTTGTCTTACAGCTTTTTCAGGCGAACCTCCGTGCTCTAAAAAGCTGGAATTGTGATAATACTCGCAAAACTTGACCTTGTTTGAAAATGTAAATGCAACGCCCAGCTTTACCTTGTATTCCTCTTTGTCTTCTCTGTCTTTACCCTTTCTGTCAGCATAGCAGGTCTGAACTGTAGTTAAATTTTCACCGTTTACTATCTCTGAAACATAATCGGTTATTCCGTTTTCATAATAATAAATTTTCTCGTCAAAAGAACCTTTTTCATTTTGAATTCTCAGAACAAACTTTACATTAGGGTTTACCACCGCCTGCTTTTTAAGAATATCTTTAAAATACTCATCCTCTATATTTATATCCGTAAAGACATCTAAGTCTGCTCTCCAGCGGGTTTTAGTACCTGTTTTCGTTCTTGTTGTCGGCTCCTTTTTTAATCCCCCGATGTTATCTCCTTTTTCAAAATGCAGATTATATTTATATCCGTCTCTGTAAACCTCTACGTCCATAAACTCAGATGCGTACTGTGTAGCACATGCACCCAATCCGTTAAGTCCGAGAGAGAATTCATAATTATCTCCCGAATTATTATTATACTTTCCTCCTGCATATAGCTCGCAGTATACAAGCTCCCAGTTATAGCGGTTCTCGCTTTTATTAAAATCTACAGGACAGCCCCGCCCAAAATCCTCAACTTCAATAACATTGTCGCTGTATTTAGTAAGTATTATCTTATCGCCGTTTCCGTCTCTTGCCTCGTCTATAGAATTAGACAATATCTCAAATACCGAGTGTTTGCAGCCTTCAAGTCCGTCAGAACCAAATATTACGGCAGGACGCTTTCTTACACGGTATTTTCCTTTTAAAACTATAATGGCTTCGTTATCATAGATATTTTTTTTCTCTGCCATAAAAACATATCCCTTTCTTTTGTTCTTATGAATTTATTTATCCTAATTTTATGATATTTATACATATTTATTATAGTATACCACAACATATATGGTTTTGTAAATAGCCGTATACCATATTTGTTAAAATTAACCGAATTATTCGCCAATAAAATAATCTATTATTATATGCATATCTTAAAAATGTGTGAATATAATGCTAAAGGAAGAAGCTAAAACATTCCAAAGGAGGATGACATTTATATGGATTTAATTTTAGATCACGAAAGCTTTATATCAAACGAAATTGCATTCGACGGAAGCTGCGAACAATCTGTTGAGCTTGATTACATACTTCCCGACTATCTCCCCGATATATTCAGAATTTTAAAGTGTTCATTCTATCCAAAGGTAATTTCTCACAGTGTAAACGGCGAAAAACTTATCTTTGATTTAACATTGTCAATAAAAATTCTTTACCTATCGAATGAATCGTCGAGTATTAACTGCATTGAGCAAAAGCAAAATTACACCAAAACGGTTGACCTTTCCTGCACTCCAGAAAATCCGTGCTTTAAAATCACACCGTCTGCCGACTATGTAAACTGCAGAGTTGTTAATTCAAGAAAACTGGATATAAGAGGGGCTGTCAGCACTAAGGTTATTCTTGAATGTGAAAAATCAACAAATATAATTTCAAGCGCTAAAGGTCTTAACGTACAGCTCAAAAAGGAATATGTAACCTTCCCTGCAAAGAGACTGACCGCTGCAAAAAGAATTACAATAACCGAAGAAATTGAACTCAGCAAAACAAAGGGCAAAATCAATTCGGTTGTGAAATCAGACTGTATAATCAACAGCTTTGATAAAAAAATAATTGCAAATAAGCTGATCATAAAGGGCGAAGCTAAAGTTTCACTGCTTTATAACTGCGATATTGAAAATGACGAGCCTCAAAAAATTGATACTGTAAAATTTTCCGTCCCGTTCAGCCAAATAATAGATATTGACGGGATCAGCGAACAATACGAGGCTATGACAAATATCTCAATAGCGTCTCTTGATCTTATTCCCAATAAGTCAAGCGACACCAGCGAAATAGAGTGTGAAATAATTCTGCTTGTAAACTGCATAGCATTCCGTTATGACACGCTTGAACTCGCAACTGACGCTTATTCAACTAAATATATGTGCAATTATGACTGCGCTGACATCAAGCTGGAAAAGAAGCCGATTGAAACAAAAGAAAACAAAACAATAAAAGCAGAGCTTACTTGCAGCGATGCTGAGATAAGTACGGCAGTTGACGTATGGGCGAAGCCGTTTAATATTCAAAGCAAATACAATATTGAAAAGAAGACCTTTATAGTTTTCGGCAATATTGAAATCGGTGCAATTGCAAAGGATGAAAACAACTGTCCTTTATATCTCGAAGATACAATTTCCTTTGAACACTGCCTTGATATGAAGGTCGATGAAAATTCAACTGCCGACCTTAATGTATATATAGATAACTGTACGTTTACAATAGCTTCTTCTGATAAAATTGAAATAAAAGCCGAGCTGTTCATAAGCGGATATATAAAAGAGCTTGACACTAGAAAGCTAATTACTAATATAAACGTAAACGAAGACAGCATCAAAAGCAAAGAAAACTGCTATGCGGTTAAGCTGTATTATGCGGAGCAGGACGAGGATATTTGGGAAATAGCAAAAAAATTCTCAACATCTGTGTCAGCTATTGCTCAGGAAAACGAACTGTCAGACAGCACAAAACTTCAACGGGGAATGCTTCTCATTCCTATACTCGACTAAAGGAGGTAAATATTGATGAACAGCGAAAAGATATATTCAGATATTGCCAAACGTACAGGCGGCGACATTTATATAGGCGTTGTCGGTCCTGTTAGAACAGGAAAATCAACCTTCATTCAAAAGTTTATGGAAACTCTGGTCATTCCAAATATCGACAACGAGTATGTAAAGGAAAGAGCTATTGATGAGCTTCCGCAGTCTGCCGGCGGCAAAACAATTATGACAACCGAGCCTAAATTTATCCCCGAAGACGCAGTTGAACTTACTCTTGACGATGGAGCAAAATTCTCTGTGAGAATGATCGACTGTGTAGGATATGTTATTCCCAGTGCAGTAGGCTATTTTGAGGACGAAGCTCCGAGAATGGTAAATACTCCTTGGTTTGACAAGGAGGTACCTTTCAATATGGCAGCAGAAATCGGAACGCAGAAGGTGATTTCCGAGCATTCTACTATCGGTCTTGTCGTAACTACAGACGGCAGTATAACCGATCTCCCACGAGACGAATACGAAGAAAGCGAACAGCGAGTTATAAAAGAGCTTTCTGAGATAAATAAACCGTTTGTAGTTCTATTAAACTGCCTTGAACCGAGATCAGAAGCATCTCGTAATCTTTGTGAGGAGCTTAGAGAAAAATATAATACAACTGTAATGGCAGTAAACTGTCTTGACTTAGACGAAGCTGACATTATGGAGATCATTTCACAGATCCTTTATGAGTTCCCTATCAGAGAAATAAACATAAATATGCCCAAGTGGATAAATACGCTTGAAAAAACGCACTGGCTTAAAGAAAACATTTTCACTTCAATAAAAGAAGCCACAAAAAACTTAGAACATATACGTGAGGTCAAAAACTGCGTAGACTATATAAGCGTAAATGAAAACATTGCAAACTGCTTTATCGAGCAAATGGACTTGGGAAAAGGCACTGTTGTTATGAATATCACGCTTAACAGCAATTTATTCTTCAAGATAATCGGAGAGGCTACTCATCTTGATATTAACGATGAAAGCGACCTGCTTCCTCAGATACTGAAATTAATAAAAATCAAGAATGCCTACGAAAAATTTGAAAGTGCTTTGGAAGAGGTAGAAGCAACAGGTTACGGAATCGTTATGCCCTCAACCGAAGAGCTGACTTTAGATGAGCCAGAAATAATAAAGCAAGGCGGTCAGTACGGTGTAAAATTAAAAGCCACCGCCCCGTCAATACATATGATGAAAGCAAATATCACAACGGAAATCAACCCTATCGTGGGCAGCGAAAAGCAATCAGAAGAGCTGGTGCTTTATATGCTAAACGACTTTGAAGAA
The DNA here is from genome assembly GCA_947627045.1 of uncultured Clostridia bacterium. GTDB lineage: Bacteria > Bacillota > Clostridia > Oscillospirales > Ruminococcaceae > UMGS1601. The sequence continues at coordinate 123,515 of CANQUM010000001.1, read as the reverse complement.
TCACCTGAAAAAATATGGGCGTCCAACATTTTCGGCAAGTCGCTGAATGAGCTCGTAAACGAAGGTCTGCACAACAAGCTGCATAAGCTGCCTCCTGAGGCAAGACAAAAACTGAGCGAAGCGGTAGAACGTATTATCAACGAGGGCTGTTCAGGACTTATATGCTTCATAATATAACAAACAAATACACCCAAGGAGAAATAATCTCTTTGGGTGTTCCTTTATGTATTTTAAAATAATAATGAATAAACAAAAACTCACTTCAAATTTTTAGTCCTCTTTTAAACCTTCAAAGAAAGAAATAGGCATTCCAAGCAAAATGCCCGAGTTTGGAATTGATAAATCCCCAAATACTTTATTGATAGCCTTTCTTGCGTCCTCGACCTTTGAATCCTTTACGGCAAACAAAATCGTCTTGCTCGACATTTCCGTTTCTCCCTTGAGCATTGTGGTAAGAACATCAAACATCGGAAGTTCCTCCATATCCTTTATGGAATTAGCCATACCGGTGCTTGACAAAACAGTAGCCCCCCGAATATCCGCCAGAGCCAGTTCTTTCATAAGCTGATCTATTTTATCTTCCTTTTTAGTTACAAATATCAATAGCTGCATTCAATTCGCCTCCAGTTATATTTGAGAAAATGATACGCAAACCCATTCCTCACTTTCTATTAACCTATCTTCTTTAAATCCGCATTTTTCAATAATGCTTATTACTTCTTCTTTTCTTTGCTTAATTATTCCCGAAACAATCAATGTACCGCTCTTTGACAAAAATTCTTTAAAATACCCGCTCATAGCAATAAGAACATCTGAAACTATGTTTGCAGCAATTATATCATATCCTCCGCCGATGTTTTTTCTCAGCTCCGAATCTGACGTAATATCTCCGCATAGCGTTTTGAAACAGTCCTTTGAAATATTATTCTTAATAATATTTTCTTTAGTTACCTTTACCGCATTAGAATCAATATCAACGGCAGTAAGCCATGAGGCTCCCAGCAGTATTCCCGCTATTCCGAGTATCCCGCTTCCGCAGCCTAGATCAAGAAGTCTGTCGCCGCTGCGAATGTGTTTTTCAAGATTTTCAAGACATAGCTTAGTTGTATCATGCTGACCTGTTCCGAAACTAGATGCAGGATCGATCTCAACGATTTTTCTTGATTCTAAATTTTCAGTTCTCTCCCAAGAAGGCTTTATAAGGATTTTATCTCCCACAGTCAAAGGCTTAAAGTATTTACGCCAATTATTTGCCCAGTCCTCTTCGGCAATATTGTTAAGTTCAATGTCAAGCGTGCCGAATTCACCATTTTTGTCTGTATCCTTCAAAGCTTTCAGTTCAGATTTTATTGAGTTGATATTCTCCCTCGCAAGACTGTCGTTTCTAACATAAACGGTTACCCTAGTTTCACAGCTCTGCAAACTCATCAAATCGTCATCGATATAATCCCAATTGCCGTTTTTATCATTAAGGAATTCCTTGAAGTCCTCTGCATCTTCTATGACAAAGCCTGTTATTCCAATATCCGTCAGCCTGCTGCAAACCAGCTCTATTCCGGCAGTTGAAGTTTTAATATGTATCTCTATCCATTCAGTTTTATGGTCAAGCATCAATTATTCCCCTTCTGCAAGAATTGTTTATGTCAAGTATACCATATTTCACCTGAAAAGTAAAGTGAAATTAGTCTTAATTTGTCTTTATCCTACTATTGGCAATTATTATGTAAAATTATTGCATACTATAATATAGTAAAATTAATCTTGTTTTGTTGACTGTATTTTATTAATTGTGTATAATGAATACAGAAATACCGACAGTAATTTACTTATTTAGATTATTGAAAGGAAAACTTAGAACATTATGAGGAAAACAAAAATAGTTTGCACAATAGGTCCGTCAACAGACGACAGAGACATCTTAAAGGAGCTTATGCTTTCGGGAATGAATGTTGCAAGATTCAACTTCTCGCACGGTGATTATGAAACTCACGAGAAAAGATTCAGGGAAATAGTTTCGCTGAGAGAAGAGCTCAACCTGCCTATTGCCACTATGCTTGATACCAAAGGGCCGGAAATCAGAGTCAAAGAATTTAAGGACAACAAACCCGTCAAGGTAAAAGACGGCGATCTATTCACGCTTACTACACGTGATGTTATAGGAACAAAAGACATATGCTCCATTACATTTGAACATCTTCCGAGTGATGTTTCAAAAGGCTCAAGTATTCTGATTGACGATGGACTTATTGAACTCAAGGTTGAAAAGATTGAAAAAACAGATATAGTCTGTCGTGTAATTCACGGAGGAATAATATCAAATCACAAAGGTGTAAATGTTCCGGGTGTACAACTTTCAATGCCGTATATAAGCGATTCTGATATGCACGACCTTGAATTTGGCGCAAGAATGGGCTTTGATTTTATTGCCGCATCTTTCGTCAGAAGCGACGCCGATGTAAAATATCTAAGAAACTTTACATACAGTCTTGGCTGGAACACAGTAAAAATCATTGCTAAAATTGAAAATATGGACGGCGTAAACAATATTGACGCTATATTAGACGCCGCTGACGGAGTTATGGTAGCAAGAGGCGATATGGGTGTAGAGATACCTTTTGAACAGATACCTGCCCTTCAGAAAGAGATAATTCAAAAAGCATACAATGCCGGAAAGCAAGTTATAACCGCAACACAGATGCTTGAATCTATGATGAAAAACCCACGCCCCACAAGAGCAGAAATCACTGATGTGGCAAACGCTATCTACGACGGTACATCTGCGATAATGCTTTCAGGTGAAACTGCGGCGGGGGACTTTCCCGTTGAAGCGGTAAAGACAATGGCTTTGATTGCTGAAACCACCGAACAGGATATTGATTATGAAAGCAGATTTTCAATAATTAAGCATGATACTAATAACAGTATTACAAACGCTATTTCCCATGCGACCGTAACTACTGCACATGACTTAAACGCAGCGGCAATAATTGCCGTTACAAAGGGCGGGAGCACTGCACGAATGATTTCTAAATACCGTCCTAATTCAAGGATTTTAGGCTTGACTACAAGCGAAACAGCATGCAGACAAATGAATATGTCTTGGGGAGTTACCCCTGCCGTTATCGACGAAATGACAACGACCGACGATCTTTTAAACGAAGCAGTTAAAAAGTCGGTCGAGTATGGTTTTATAAAGTCAGGAGATACAGTTGTTCTCACCTGCGGTGTACCTCTTGGAATTTCGGGAACAACGAACCTTTTAAAGGTTACTGTTGTTGATTAAATTACTTAATAAGGAGAATAAAATGGCTAACCCTTACCTTCCCAATTGGGAATATATACCCGACGGCGAACCCAGAGTTTTCGGAGATAGAATTTATGTTTATGGTTCTCACGACCGTGCCGGTTCAGACAAATTCTGTGATTATGTTTTAAAATGCTGGAGTGCTTCAATTGATAATCTTAATGATTGGGTATGTCACGGAGATATTTTTCACACTCAAGCCGATTACGACCACGAATCAGACACCAACTGGACAACAACAGATAATCAGCTTTACGCACCTGACGTTATCGAAAAAGACAGCAAGTATTATCTTTATGCCTACATAATCAATGCAAAAGGCTGTGTTGCTGTCAGCGACAGACCGGAAGGACCTTTTAAATTATTGTCAAAATATAAATATACAATTCCTGATGAAATTTGCTGTAACGGTTGGTTTATTGATCCGGGCGTTTTAGTCGACGATGACGGCAAGGTTTATATTTACTGCGGTTTTGAGCGTTCTTTTATGGCACAGATAAACCCTGATAATATGTATGAAATTTTAGATGGAAGCTGTATTGAACATATTATTCCTTGTGAAATAGATAAGGAGAATGGCTTCGATAATAAAGAAAAATTATTTTTTGAGGCTGCTTCTATGCGTAAAATCAATAACACTTATTATCTTATTTATTCACCTAAACGGGGCAGCAGACTTGCCTATGCGACCTCCGATAAGCCTACAGGACCTTTTGTTTATCGCGGCTATATAATTGACAACGGCGTTGACTATCCGGCAGGAAATAATCATGGTTCTGTTGCTTGCATTAATGGTCAATGGTATATTTTCTATCACCGAATGACTAACGGCACGATAACCTCCAGACGAGGCTGCGTTGAAAAGATAGAAATACTTCCTGACGGAACAATTCCTACAGTTGAGATGACCTCGCTCGGATTTGAAAATTCGCTCTCACCTTATCAACAAACACCTGCCGATATTGCCTGCGTACTTAAAGGCGGAGCGATGATTACTGAAAAAAATGTATTTGAGCGTGTTATAACTAATATAAAAGACGGCTGTGTAATCGGATATAAATACTTTGATTTCGGCAATGATTATTCAAGTAAAACAATACAATTTGCTGTTCATGTATTAGGCTGCGGATGTAACTGCGTTATGCACATACTTCTTGATAACGAAAACGGTAAAGAAATAGGCACTTGCAATATCGGGTCTGATGATGCAGTTATAACTTCCAGAGTAGCAAAAGTAACCGGACGGCACGCTTTGTTTTTTAAAATATCAACCGATTATCCACCAGATTGGACAGGCGAATTGTTAAGAGAACGGTGTTTATTTGAACTAAAGTCTTTTGTTTTTTTGAAATAATCTAATTCAGTATAATAAAAGCCCTTGAGTTATCAAGGGCTTTTATTTTATGAATATCGTTTGCCGACGCTTATTCTTGCCAAAGCTCGTTTAAGCTTAATTTCCGCTCTGCCGAATTCATCTGCTCTTGATTGGTCAGCGAGAATGTTCTCGGCTTTCTGTTTTGCCTTTTCGGCTCTCTCTAAATCTATTTCGTCTGCCCACTCGGCAGTACTTACTAAAACGGTAACACCCTCATCAGACACCTTCAATATTCCCTCCGAAAGTGCAGCTTCACGGTAATCTCCGCTATTTTGTTTAACCCTTAAAGGTCCTGCAACAATGTTACATACATACTTAATATGATTTGCAAGGATACCTATATCGCCTTCGGTCGTTCTTACGGTAATCTGTTCGGTTTCACCGTCAAAAAAAATCTTTTCGGGTGTGACAATTTTAAGTTTATATGAATTCATAATAATCACCATACTGCGTGAATTTTTTTCACACTGTTCCCTTCTAAGATTTGTAACTTAATTGCTTTCCTTAGCCTTATTGACAACATCATCAATTGTTCCTGCAAACAAAAATGCTGATTCAGGAATATCATCGTGCTTGCCTTCAATGATCTCTTTAAAGCCTCGAATTGTTTCCTTTATTGGAACATACTTACCTTTCATTCCTGTAAACTGCTCTGCAACCGAGAACGGCTGTGAAAGAAATCTTTCGACCTTTCTTGCACGGTTTACTGTAATTTTATCATCATCGGACAACTCATCCATACCCATAATCGCAATAATATCCTGAAGCTCTTTGTATCTCTGAAGAATAGACTGAACCTCTCTTGCAACTTCATAATGCTCTTTGCCAACTATCTCAGGTGATAGAATTCTCGAGTTTGATTCAAGAGGATCAACTGCAGGATAGATACCAAGAGACGCAATGCTTCTTGAAAGTACAGTAGTTGCGTCTAAGTGTGCGAATGTCGTTGCAGGTGCCGGGTCTGTCAAGTCGTCGGCAGGAACATAAACAGCCTGAACAGAGGTTATAGAACCCTTGCTTGTAGAGGTTATTCTTTCCTGCAAAGCGCCCATCTCTGTTGCAAGCGTAGGCTGATAGCCAACAGCAGACGGCATACGTCCTAACAGTGCCGAAACCTCAGAGCCTGCCTGCGTAAATCTGAATATGTTATCTATAAATAAAAGTACGTCCTGTCCCTCAACATCTCTGAAATACTCCGCCATTGTAAGTCCTGAAAGACCTACTCTCATTCTTGCTCCGGGAGGCTCGTTCATTTGACCGTAAACCAATACGGTTTTATCCAGAACTCCCGACTCCTTCATTTCATAATAAAGGTCATTACCCTCACGGGTTCTCTCTCCAACTCCTGTGAATACAGAAATTCCGCCGTGCTGATTTGCAACATTGTTGATAAGCTCCTGTATTAAAACAGTCTTACCTACTCCGGCTCCGCCGAACAGACCGATCTTACCTCCCTTTAAGTAAGGAGCAATAAGGTCGATGACCTTAATACCTGTTTCCAGAACTTCATTAGAAGCCGCCTGTTCTTCGTAAGACGGAGGATTTCTGTGAATTTCCCATCTTTCTGCAGTTTCAGGTGCAGGCATATTGTCAACAGGCTCGCCCAACAGATTGAACATTCTTGAAAGAGTTTCTTTTCCAACGGGAACAGAAATGGTCTTTCCAGTGTTTACAGCACTCATACCTCTTACAAGACCGTCTGTAGAGCTCATAGCAATACATCTTACAATATCGTCGCCTATATGCTGAGCAACCTCAACAACCAGTCTTTTTCCGTTATTATCAATTTCTATAGCATGCAGAAGATTAGGCAGATTGTCCTTATCAAACTGAATATCAACAACCGCACCGACTATCTGCACGATCTTTCCGACGTTTTTATCACTCACTATTCCTGCCACCTTTCTAGTTATTACCCATTTGTCCTGAGACAATTTCATTTAATTCCTGAGTAATCTGAGCCTGCCTTGCTCTGTTATATAAAAGAGATAAACTGTCAATCATCTCGCTTGCATTATCACTTGCAGATTCCATAGCTGTCCGTCTTGCAGCCTGTTCAGAGGCATACGAATCAATTATTGAACAGAATATAAGCCCTGAAATGTATTTAGGTATCAGCCCGTCAAAAACCTCTTCTGCCGACGGCTCATAAAGTGTCAATGATGTTTTTTGTTCCTTTTTCGCTGCATCATCTTTTTCACTATGCTCTAGGTCATTATTTTCAATGGGTAGAACCGTAACGCTCATAGCATTCTGAACAAGTGTTGACACAAATGTTGTGTAAATTAGCTCTACCTTATCATATATACCGTTTCTAAATCCTGTTATAATGCTTTCACTCAGACTGAGCGATTTGCTCATAGATAAGTTATCGCTTATCTGATAGTCTTTATTGTAAATCTCATATTTTCTCTTTTCAAAATACTCGACTGCTTTTTTACCTATAGGAAAAACCTTAACTGTTCTGCCGTCCTGCTCAAGCGATTTTATCTTCTCTTCAGCAAGCTTAAGTACGTTATGATTAAAGCCTCCGGCAAGACCTCTGTCTCCTGCTAAAACAACTACAAGAACTGTTTTCAGAAATTCTTTTTTGGTGTATATCGACTTAAATCCCCTGTCCTGCTGAATCTCACACATAGTCTCATAAAGCGTATTGAAATACGGCTGTGAAGCAACTGCTCTTTCTTTTGCGCTCCTAAGCTTAGAGGTCGCAACAAGCTCCATAGCTTTTGTTATCTGCATAGTGTTCTCGACGCTTTTAATTCTTCGCTTAACATCTTTTATATTCGCCGTTGCCACATTATCACCTGCTTTTTAAGTAACTTAATTTTCAGAAGTCTTAAAGTCCTCCACAAACTTTGTCAAAGCCGCTTTCAGCTTTTCTTCAGTTTCCTTTGAAAGATCCTTCGTCTTTGAAATTTCACTTATAATATCAGAACCCTGAGAATCCATATAGCCGTAAAGCTCTGATTCAAATTCCTTTATTTTATCAACCGGAATGTCTTTGAGGTAATCGTTTACAACTGCATATATAATTACAACCTGATTTTCAACCTTTATAGGAGTACTCTTATCCTGCTTTAAGACTTCAACTATTCTCTCGCCCTGATCAAGTCTGCGTTTTGTATCCTTATCCAAATCCGAGCCGAACTGAGAGAATGACTGCAGCTCTCTATACTGCGAATAGAGAAGTTTAAGCGAACCTGCGACCTTTTTCATTGCCTTTATCTGAGCCGCTCCTCCAACTCTCGATACCGAAATACCCGGATTTACAGCAGGTCTTACGCCTGAATGAAAAAGCTCGCTCTCTAAAAATATCTGTCCGTCAGTTATTGAAATTACATTGGTAGGAATATACGCCGAAACATCTCCTGCCTGTGTCTCTATAATTGGAAGTGCCGTCAAAGAACCTCCGCCGTAGTCTTCATTAAGATTGCAGGCACGCTCAAGAAGTCTTGAGTGAAGGTAGAATACATCTCCCGGATAAGCCTCACGTCCCGTTGGTCTTTGTAAAAGCAGCGACATAGTTCTATAGGCAACAGCGTGCTTTGACAGATCGTCATAAACGCAAAGAACATCCTTGCCCTGCAGCATAAAATGCTCGCCTATTGAACAGCCCGAATACGGTGCTATATACTGCAAAGGCGCTAACTCAGACGCTGACGCACTTACAACTACAGTATAGTCCATAGCTCCTGCCTTTGAAAGAGTGTTTACAACGTCTGCAACTGTTGAGCTTTTCTGTCCGATAGCAACATATATACATATAACGTCTTTTCCTGCCTGATTGATAATTGTATCAAGAGCAATAGTTGTCTTTCCAGTCTGCCTGTCGCCTATTATAAGCTCACGCTGACCCCTGCCTATAGGTATCATCGAATCTATAGATTTGATACCTGTTTGAAGCGGTCTGTCTACCGATTTTCTTGTAATAATGCCGAATGCCGGACATTCAATAGGTCTTGTCTCTTTAGTGAGAATTGCACCCTTTCCGTCGATAGGCTCACCAAGTGCGTTTACTACTCTTCCGATAAGCTCGTCTCCTACAGGAACAGATACGATCTTTCCTGTTCTCTTAACAAGCGTACCCTCTTTTATGTTTTCTTCATCGCCCAGTAAAACCGCTCCGACAAAATCCTGCTCCAGATTAAGAGCCATTCCGAATACATCGTTTCCGAAGTCGAGCAGCTCACCCGACATACAGTTGTCAAGACCGTGTATTTTTGAAATCCCGTCTCCGACTGTTACAACTGTTCCCACATCAGCATACTGAATTTCACTTTGATAACTCTTAATTTGCTCTTTGATTATACTCGTAATCTCATCAGGACGTAACTTCATAATCAAATACCATACCTTTCTGAAAACCTGCTATACCGCGTTATGATAACAGTATAGCTATTCATTTCTGCAAATGCAGAAGATAAATATAAGTAATATTTATATGCAAATACATATAAAACAAATATATAACTTTTATGCTATTACAGAATTTATCCTGTCACGCAGTTCGTCTAGCCTGTGCTTTATGCTTCCCTGAATCTGCGTATTGTTATACTCAAGTACAATTCCGCCGATTATTGATTTATCTATACGTTCAGAAAGTACTATTTTCTTTTTTGAAACACTTTCCAGCTTATTTATCAGCTTTTTTCTCAGCGTCTCCGACAGAGGTACTGTTGTTATTGCCGTAACTTCTAAAATATTGTTTTCATCGTTGTACAAAGCATTAAAGCTTTCTATAATCTTACTCAGATACCTTATTCTCTTTTTATCAGCAACAACGCATAGAAAATCAAATGAAGTCTTTGAAAGCTGACTTTCAAAAATATTCTTTAAAACATTTTTTTTGTCTTCGCTCTCAACAGTCGGTGCATTTAAGAATTTTATAAGCTCGCTATTATTCTCTATAACTTCAGACAGCCATAATAATTCAGAATGTACCTCATTAAGATTATCCCGTTCATTGCACAATTCAAACAGAGCTTCTGCATAATTAGCTTCTAATGAACCCTTCATTACAGTTCACCTACATTTTCAATAAACTCTTCTATCAGCTTTTCGTTATCATTGGTGTTAAGCTCTTTATTGACAACCTTGCCCGCAACATCAAATACCATTCCTGTGATTTCGTCTTTGATCTCATTAACGGCAATTTTCTTTTCTTTTTCAATCTCACTGTGAGCATTGGCAACTATATGCTTAGCTTCTGCCTTTGCCTCTGTGATAATTTCATCAGAGCGGGAATTTGCCCTTTTTGTTGCTATATCAATGATTTTAGCCGATTCTTCCTTAGCGCCCGACAGCTTCTGAGTATATTCAGCTTTGTATTCCTCCGCCGCTCTGTTTGCCTCATCGGCGTCGTCATATGTCTTTTGAACCTCAGCTTTTCTCTTATCCAAAATCGCATTGACAGGCTTGAAGAAAAAGTGCTTTAACACCAAAAACATAATTAAAGTATTTAGCAATGTAGGAATAATTGTTCCCAAATCAATTGAGAAAAAATCAGTTACTCTGGCGTAAATCATTTTAATACTATGCTCTTTTACGAGCATACCTCCTATTTGCAGATTTTAAATTAAAGCTTACCGATAAATGGGTTTGCAAACATAAGTAATAAAGCTACTACGAATGCGTAAATACCTGTAGACTCAGAAATTGCACAGCCGATAAACATTGTTCTTGTACAGTCGCCCGAAGCCTCCGGCTGTCTAGCCATAGACTCGATAGCCTTTCCTACTGCAAATCCTTCGCCTATACCAGGTCCGATACCTGCAATCATTGCCAATCCTGCACCAAGTGCAGAACATCCCATAACTATTGCTCTTGCAATTAAATCCATAATAGTATCCTCCAATACAATTTATTTTCTTTATTAAACAATTGATAAATCCTTATCAACTGAATTTAAACAAAGTTATTAAAACCTTACCTATTCAGAAGCACCTGCAACATTAACCATCGTTAGAGTTGCAAAAATATACGCCTGAATACAGCCAACAAACAAATCAAAATAAATAGACAGTATTCCCGGAATGCCTATAGAAGCTACATTAATGGTAAATCCGCCGATACTGAAGCTCAAATGCAGAAGCTCAGACAAGCCTCCCAAAGCCATATAAAGTATTCCTGTAATAACCATTCCCCCTGCAACATTTCCAAATAAACGGAAAGCCATCGAAACAGGAGTAGCAAACTCACTTATTATATTTATAGGGGTTATGACCGGGACCGGCTCTGCAAAGGTCTTGAAAAATCCAAAAAAGCCCTTATACTTAAATCTTGTGTAGACTATCATCACAAATGTGATAAGCGCCCACGAAATAGTAACATTTACGTCTGCTGTTATTGAACGCAGTCCGATTATGCTTACCAGACTTCCCAGTGCTGCGTAAACTAAAAGAGTTGCGATATAAGGCGCATAGCACATAAATCTCTCACCCATAGAATCACGCACACTTTTATTTACAAACTCCACTGCATACTCGGCAATGACCTGTCTTTTTGTTTCGGGCTTGACTTTTAAGTTGTGAGTAAGGTACTTGCACAGAATCGCAACAGCAATTATCAGAAGCCAACCCACAACTACAGATTCGGTTATATCAACATTAATAAAAGGAATAGTAAAGACAACCTTAGGTCCGTGAATATCCAGTGCGCTATTTATCAGCTGAGGACTTATCATTCTTAACTGACTTCCCTTCTCTGTAATTATTGAACATTAATACTAATCTCGGAAAAAACTGCGGTACAAGTAAAGCAAAAACATTGATGAACTTTGTTATTGCGGCAACAAGGCACAGAATAACAAGTATCAGATACCTTAACAGATAGCAAAAAAACATCATTCGCTGAGCATTTTTCTTGCTTTGCTTTACTGAACGGTAAATAGTTTCAGACAAAAAATAATAAGACAAAACAACATATATAAATCCAAGAGCAAAGCCAATTAATACTGACAGCCTAAATCCCCAAAACAAAGAGATCAAAAAAGCTATAAATGTCAGAACCGATAATGCGGGAATCATTTCCCTTAACATTTTTCTAAGAGGATTACCGTTTGGTGCAATCATTTCAAATGCTCCTGTTATTTCACTTAGTATTATATCGCCTGCGGTATGAACTTATAACTACATAATTATTTTGAAAATTATGTATAAATGTGAAAAACACAGTATCGTAACAACTGCACGACACTGTGTTTTTTGTCTTGATACTTTACCATAAATTTTAGCAAATCAGAATAAAAAAGTCAACAACAAATATGTAAAAAATGACTAAACAATAAACTTCAATTTTGTGAGAAATGACAAATTGCAATTTTTTATACTAATTTTTATTAAGAAAATATTTATGAAAATGTATTACCGTTTATGTATTAACAACACATTATTTCTTTAAAAACATATAATATTAATATTTGACAAAAGGAATGGTTATATGAATGCTTGTGAAATTTCGGCGGCTGTAACAGCAATTGCAAATGTAATATTTGAAAAACTCAACGACGATGAAGTGGCTCTTTTAGGAGCAATATTAGTTCAGCTCGGCGACACTCTTGAGACAATGTCTGTTCAGAAAGAAATATGCCAAAAAAATTAAAAGCGGCTGTTAATTGTATAATTACATTAATATATAAAGAATCACGTCTTGATATTACACAGGACGTGATTTTATTAAGCTAAAACTGAAATTTTTATGAGATATTCTCTAAAAAACTGTTTATCTGACTATCATACTTATCCCAGAATTCCTTATATTCCTTTGTGCTTTCATCCGTGACGGCATCTGTATACTCGTTCACAGTATCAATTATATCATCAGGAAAATTAGCCTCTAAAAATTCATCATCAGGTCCTTCAAGCTCGTACTCATCAATAGATCTATATGAATAATTTCCGTCGGTAATATCAAAAAACATAACAATATGTCCGCTTTTATCTGAGCCGTCAAAATCTTCTTTCTTTTTAGGATTACCGTTTGACTTCAAATATGAACCATGATAATAAATATATACGGCAACAAAATTATCCTTTTTGTTTGCAGCAAAAATTTTATGCGTTTCCACAGGCAACATATGCTCTGCTTTTTCTTCGTTATCAGATACAACATTTATTAGTGCACTATGAACTGCATTATCCAATTCATCTGTTATGGCAGTTCTTTTCCAAGAAGTATGCTCAGCTTTTTTAACTCCGCAACCGGCAAATGATACTGTCAATGTTAAAATCAGAACAGATAATACTGCTTTTTTCAACATAAAAATCCTCCTTGCTTAATTTTAATTACGGACCTGTATATATATCAACTATATACCAATTTCCTGTTTCTTTATTTTGTGCAACATGGAAGTAGAGCCCTGTACCGTCGCCACCTGTCAATCCCATAAAAACATCAGGCGTCTCATCAAAAGCAAATTTCCATGAAAACTCAGCGTAATAAATCTTTTCTCCCGGAGAAAGCAACGTACCATCGGAATCATAATCATCATATTCTTCTATATTATCAATTTTGCAATATTCAATAAAGGTAAAATCAAATATTCCGATTTTGCCATCACCTTCACCTAAAGACGGACGAACCGCCAACGCTTTTTTAGGATTTTTCTCATCAATTGCATTTAGATAATACTCAACCGCCTTCTCTCCGCTTGTAACAGATGAAAGGTCATAAGATATATTCCACTTGATAATAGGCAAACCAATAAAATAGACTGTCAAAAGTAATATAACAGCAAAAACACAAATATGTACTATCTTTTTCATATAACCACCGCTATTGTCTTAATTTTGAGAAGTCAAGTAAAATTTTTTTCAGCTTATTGTACTGAACTTTTAAATTAATAACTGAAACTAAAATTAAACCAACTATTATTAGTGAAATAAAAACTACGCCCAAAATTATATTATGTTTAAAAGCTATAATTAAAAGAAAAATAAACAAAATAAGTCCCACAGATAGCACAGACAAAACTCTCTTTACAAAATTAAAGTATTGATTTTTGAAGTCCGCTGTATTCTGAATATAATCTATTGATGCAATTTCGCCAATATCAGTTGTCAGCTCAGGTTTTTTAAAGCTATTATTAATATATTCAGATTTTATATATTTCAAATTAACTTCGGTATCCTGTTTCAAATCAATAGCTACTCTAACTTTAATTCCATATGGAGTTGTTTTCTTTTTCCAATCAGTATTGATATTCAGAAACAAAATATTAAATAATCCTTGAAGCAAAATCGTAATAATAAAAATTAAAATATTTATAAATTTCCTGTTACTTATGTCAGACTTTCTCTCAACCTCAAGAACATACTTCTTTTTCTCATCTAATTCAAATACGGCAGACGATTCTAAGCTATAAATTTTCCTGATCTCATCATTGATTATAATATAGATTATTTCCCCTTCAGAAACTGGACAGTTTACTTTTATTTTCATCATATCACCCTAATAGCATATTTTATCAGTACAATATTAAAATTCAGTTACGATTCTTGAAAAACGACCCAGTTACCTTTTACTGAATCGGTAAAATCTTGTACTTTAAGTGTTTCTAAATCTATATATTTATTTACACTTTTATTTCTTATATAAAATTTTTTATCTTTAACCAGATAATATGATTCTTTGGGATTCTTAAAAGAAAAGATAGTTTCTGAATTTGCTATTAAATCAGAATAATCTTTATTAAAAGTTAAATCAGTTTTCATAATTTCAATATTTTCATCAAGCGTATGAAATAACACATTATCATTTATTTTAAATACATATCCGTCCATCCCTGACGCAATAATGGTATTATTCTTTTCTTCTAAGTAATTTTCTTCTTTATACTTGCTTAAATCATTGTAAATTACTAGTATTATTGCTATTGCAAGAACTAAAAGCAAATCAATTAAAATTACTGAACCAACTAAAATATATTTCTTTGACGATTTCATATTACATCTCTCCGTTTTCATACATCGACATTGCTATAAACCTTGTATTCTTCTTTGCTTATAACTTCATTGTCTAAAAACTCATCGTAAATATAGTGAGTAATTTTATTTGTTTTTCTATCTCTGTAAAAGGTTACTTCGTTATGACTAAATAAATAATTACGTCTCTTTTTAAAATAATCCAAGCGTTTGTTTTCTTTTAAATCTGAATTCCAACTATCAAATAAATCGACTGAATAGCCTATAGGTGTTTTCATATAACTATATTCATAGAATTTAAAAAGACCATTCTCATCATAATCAAATTTCTCAAATCTTAGACTACTTACACTTTTAAAGTCGATTAACAATCCAGAATCAGTATTTATTCGTTGTATGATTTTACCGCAATTATACTTGCATATATCTACACCTATTAAATCTTTGTCAATGAATGATAAATCTATCTGATATTCATTATAATGAAGTATAAATTCATTGCCTGCAACTTTTTTCTCACCGCTCATATTATCATTCTCTAAAGAATAATAATCAAACTTAATTGAATGTATCAGCCTATTTTTATTATCAAACCAGTACTCAAAACACGGTTTTTTAGCCCTTTTAGAAAGCTTGCCTCTCTTACAGCCTCGGATAATCACTTCTGTAATTGGATTTGGATGATAAAACCCTCTGCTTAATGCACTTGACTGAATACATTCCTCTTTATACGAAAGCTCATTGGCAACATAAGTATAAAGTTCATCATATTTATTTCTAAAGTTATTAGCTAAAGTATACAATAATTTGCATTTATTCTTAAAGACTTGTACAAATTCGGCTTCATTCAAAGATTCGTCCAAGCTGCACAATTCTTCAAGAATACTTGAAAATTTGCTCAACATTGTGAAACCTCCTTTTTCCTTTTAGATTAATTAAGTAAAAACAAATATGTGCAAATTTAATTCTTGACTTTACTGAATTTAGAAGATGTTATCCAATCCAACATTGATGGCAGCAGCATAGCCATTCCTATCAGCGGAACAACGAAAACTAGAAACGGATTATATATAAAACTGTTCCATATAGATAAATCTGACAACTGATTTTCGAGATTGTCCTTTTTCATAAAGATTCTTCCGAAAGACTTTGTATAAAATGTAACATCATTAATTGAAATAGTTTGATTAGAACAGTCATTTTCAAAATGCTCAATGTTATCATTTGTTTTTCCTAAATACCCGCTTTTATCAAACGCAAAAGACTTTTTGTTTGACTCTGAGTATGTAATAAGAGCTTTCTCAGAATTAGAATAAACAGAAAGATCGTCGTTCATTCCGACAGGTACCTCCGATGAATATAAAAACTTCCCTTTTAAATCATACGCCATAATTTTACCGCTGCTAATTGAAATAGCTAATACCGCATCATCTATATTCGCAAATACAATATCACTACCCATTTTAATTTTGTCGTTCCTTGTATAAACTTCAAATGTTTTTACGCAATTGAACATTGATAAACATAACAGTACAAATCCAATACTAAAAATAATACAAGCAAAAATATTTCTCAACTTCAATTAACCCACCTCATAATTCTTTGCTGTGAAATAAATGCAAATTATGGATGTCCAAAACTTAACACACACCAACCTTGTTTTTCATGTATTAAATCAACAATAAATGTATGTTCGCCTTCCCATTCTTCATCATCAGTGGAAACATTAAAATCAACGTGGTATATTTTTAAATTCTTTAACTCGTCTTTAGAAAACATTTCTTCATATTGAAACTCATTATGTTCAATTTCCTCATCCGTTATATCTTGAATTTTTATATTATCTACTTTAGTTATTTTATATGAATGCCTTTTAATATCAACAAATTCAGCTTCTTTGGACTCCAATGACTTCATTCCAATAGTGAAATCATCTTGCCAATAACCTATATACTTTTTTATAGTATCTTCCGGACTGAGATTGTTGGGTTTGTAAATATAAAGTAAACACATCGCTACAACAAAAACCAATATACCAAAAAGAATAAGCATTATTTTTAAAACTTTTTTCACAATGTTCACGTCCTTACTTTTTCTTACAATGACAAACAATGGCAATAACACCACTTATAATTGCAAAGACAAATGTCAATAATGAATAATATATAATCAAACATACAGAAATTGAAAAACTTTCATTATGATAAAAAGGTAAATAGAATAAGATACTGTCCCTTAAAATCAACAGCGTAAATCCAGACGCTGTCAATAAATAAAGTATGCTTAAATAACCGATTCTAAATTTTTTACGCAAAAGAAAACAAATAAATAATGCAAATAAAGCAAGAATAATAATGAAAGATTCGTTATTAAAGATCAAAACTGAATCGTAAATAAAACAGCTTATAATTTCAATAAGCCAAATCAAAAGAAACGCTGATAAAAGTATAGTATTGGCTAAATATATCTTTTTCAATTTAATTATCTCCTTAAATTATTATAAATTTATTATAATATAAACCAATACAGAAATCAAACATTAACACACAAAAAACACATAGATCTTTTGCTTATTCGTAAATCAAGCAAAATTCATCTATAAGGCTATAACACAAAAAGCCCCGAAAATCGGGGCTTTTTCATTGAAGCTTTATTGTTCGCCTTTTATGGTGCCGGTGACCGGGGTCGAACCGGTACGGTGTCTCCACCACTGGATTTTGAGTCCAGCACGTCTGCCAATTCCATCACACCGGCAAAACATCACTGAAATATTTTATCACAGCAGCAGTATTTTGTCAACAACTTTTATTAAATTATACGATATAAACAAAAAATATTCTATAACTAATGTTTGTTATATACTAAATGGTAGACTCCGCATGCCTTGTAACATGACAGCCTATGTTCACAGATACAGGAAGTCCGGCAATATGCGTAGGAGCCTGCTCAATGTTTACAGCCAACGCTGTTACAGTACCGCCAAAACCCTGCGGACCAATACCCAGCTTATTTATTTTATTAAGCATTTTCTTTTCTAATTCTGCATAAAGAGCTTTAGGATTTCTTTTTGAAACCGGTCTGCATAAAGCCTTTTTTGCGTTATATGCACAGCTTTCAAAGTCTCCGCCTATGCCTACGCCCACTACAATCGGCGGACAGGGATTAGAGCCTGCCTTTGCAACAGTATCTACAACGAAATCCACTATCTCATCAAGCGTTGCAGAAGGCGTCATCATTTTTAACGCTGACATATTTTCACTTCCAAAGCCCTTCGGAGCAACCATAATCTTAACTCTGTCGCCGTCGACTATTTTAGTATGTATAACCGCAGGAGTGTTGTCATTAGTATTTACACGTTCAAGAGGATCAGATACTATAGACTTTCGCAGATAACCGTCTGTATATCCTTTTGCAACACCTCTGTTAATTGCCTCATACAAACCTCCGTCTATAAAATGAACGTCCTGCCCTATCTCTAAGAATACAACTGCCATTCCCGTATCCTGACAGATAGGAATTATTTCATCTCTGGCAACGTTTATATTGTTGATTATATCAGAAAAAACATTTCTTCCGACTTCCGACTTTTCCTCATTTGCCCTGCACTTTATGCAGTCTTCCAAATCCTTTGGAAGATTAAGATTCGCCTTTATGCAAAGCTCTGCAATCTTTTCTTCAATTTTCTTTACGCTTATCTCTCTCATTTATATTTCCTCTCCGTTTATTATCACCATGATCGGACTGCTCATAATCTCAAAAGGATCAGAACTGAACATTACCAAATCTGCGTCCTTGCCTGTTTCTATTGAACCTATTCTGTCTGACAATCCTAACTGTTTTGCAGGAGTTTTTGTTAATGCCTTGAGCGCCTCGTAAAATTCAAGCCCGTTTTTGATTTCAATACCCGCTGAAATAGGAAGATATTGAATAGGAACTTCACTGTGATCTGTACAAATAGAAATCTCCACCCCGGCTGAGTTCATTATATAACCGTTTGCCGGAGTTAAGTTTGCAAGCTCAGGCTTTGACCTGTCACATATTACAGGACCTATCACAGCGGTTGCGTTTTCTTTTTTTAGCTCATCGGCAATAAGGTGGCCTTCTGTACAATGTATAAGAACATATTCCAAGTCAAACTCATTGGCAATTCTTATTGCTGTGAATATATCATCTGCCCTATGACAATGAAAATGTGCCTTGATCTTCCTTTTAAGTAACGGTATCAAAGCCTCGCATTTTGCGTCAAACTCAGGAGCATCATCTCCTGTTTCCTTATCTTTCATATATCTTTGAGCCTTACTCAATGTCTCGCGAATAAGCGCTGCGATTGCCATTCTGGTTACGGGTGATGAATCCTTATCAAGATACGTCATTTTAGGATTTTCACCTAAACTTATTTTCATACCGATTTTACCAAGCGACATTTTATCAACACGCTTGCCAATGGTTTTCACAGCTACAATGCTTCCGCATATTGCGTTAGAGCTTCCAGGCGAAACTGCAACGGTTGTAACTCCTGCCTTTCTTGCATCTTCAAATGCAGAATCCATTGGATTTATACCGTCTAATGCGTTAAGCTGAGGCGTTATCGGGTCAGAATCCTCGTTAAAGTCCTCGCCCTCTATACCTACTCCGCTTGTAAAAAGGCCTAAATGAGTATGTGCGTCAATAAATCCGGGATAAAGCGAATTACCTTTTGCGTCAACTAACTTATCGTCAGCGTTTTCAGGAAACCCCTCCCCTACATCGGTTATTTTTCCGTTCTCATATTTTACATAACCGTTTTTGATAATTTCATCGCAGTCGTTCATTGTATAAATCTTTGCATTATATATCATCATCAGGTTCACTCCGATACAAATTAAATTTAAAAGTCATTTATTTAGGTTATTGTACCATAAATTATAACGTAAAGCAAGAAAAAGCGTTCAGATAAAACCTGAACGCTTTTACATATTAAAGTAATATTAATTCTTACTTTCTTGGATTTGAAATTGCAGCCTGAGCAGCAGCAAGTCTTGCTATCGGCACACGGAAAGGTGAGCAAGATACATAGTTAAGACCAATGTTGTGGCAGAACTCAACTGATGTAGGATCTCCGCCGTGCTCTCCGCAGATACCGATGTGAAGATTTGGATTAACCGGCTTACCGAGCTTGATAGCCATATCCATAAGCTTACCAACACCGCTCTGATCAAGTCTTGCAAACGGATCAGACTCAAATATCTTAGCGTCATAATAAGCGTCAAGGAACTTGCCTGCGTCGTCTCTTGAGAAACCGAATGTCATCTGTGTTAGGTCGTTAGTACCGAAGCAGAAGAAGTCAGCCTCTGTTGCGATTTCGTCTGCTGTCAAAGCAGCTCTCGGAATCTCGATCATTGTACCAACCTCGTACTTGAGGTCAGCATTAGCAGCAGCGATCTCTGCGTCAGCAGTTTCAACTACTACCTTCTTAACACACTTGAGCTCTTTTATATCTCCAACAAGCGGAATCATAATTTCAGGAACTATTGTCCAATCAGGATGAGCCTTCTTGACATTGATTGCAGCACGGATAACAGCACTTGTCTGCATCTTTGCAATTTCAGGGTAAGTTACTGCAAGACGGCATCCACGGTGTCCCATCATAGGGTTGAACTCGTGAAGCAATGAAATGATTGCCTTGATTTCTTCAACGCTCTTGCCCTGAGCCTTAGCTAAAGCTTCAATGTCAGCCTCTTCTGTAGGAACAAACTCGTGCAGAGGCGGATCAAGGAATCTGATCGTTACAGGGTTACCCTCTAAAGCCTCATAAAGAGCCTCAAAGTCAGCCTGCTGCATTGGAAGAATCTTAGCTAAAGCTGCCTCTCTCTCCTCAACTGTGTCTGAACAAATCATCTCTCTGAATGCTGCGATTCTGTCAGCCTCAAAGAACATATGCTCTGTACGGCAAAGTCCTATACCCTCAGCACCAAGCTCTCTAGCCTTCTTAGCGTCAGCAGGAGTATCAGCGTTTGTTCTTACCTTTAACTCTCTGTACTTGTCAGCCCAGCTCATAATTCTGCCGAACTCACCTGCTATAGTAGCGTCAACAGTTGGAATAATTCCGTCGTAAATGTTACCTGTTGAACCGTCTATTGAAATGTAGTCGCCTTCTTTAAATGTCTTTCCAGCAAGTGTGAATTTCTTGTTTTCCTCGTCCATAACTATATCAGCACAGCCGGAAACGCAGCAAGTTCCCATACCACGGGCAACAACAGCAGCGTGAGAAGTCATACCTCCGCGAACTGTGAGAATACCCTGTGAAGCCTTCATACCTGTGATGTCTTCAGGTGAAGTTTCAAGACGTACAAGAACAACCTTTTCACCCTTAGCGTTCCAATTTTCAGCGTCCTCTGCTGTGAATACTATCTTACCGCAAGCAGCTCCCGGAGAAGCACCGAGACCCTTTCCGATAGGTTCAGCAGCCTTTAGCTCCTTAGCGTCAAACTGCGGGTGGAGAAGTGAGTCAAGGTTTCTTGGATCTATCATCAGAACTGCCTTTTCCTCTGAAATCATACCCTCGTCAACAAGGTCGCAGGCAATTTTCAAAGCAGCAGGTGCTGTTCTCTTACCGTTTCTCGTCTGAAGCATATAGAGCTTTCTGTCTTCTATAGTGAACTCCATATCCTGCATATCCCTGTAGTGATCCTCAAGAGTGTTGCAGATATTAACAAACTGTTCGTAAACCTCAGGCATAACCTCTTTAAGCTGTGAGATAGGCTGCGGTGTTCTTACACCTGCAACAACGTCCTCACCCTGAGCGTTCATCAAGAACTCGCCCATAAGGTGCTTTTCACCTGTAGCAGGGTCACGGGTAAATGCAACACCTGTACCTGATGTTTCACCCATATTACCAAATGCCATCATCTGTACGTTTACTGCAGTACCCCATGAATATGGAATATCATTGTCACGGCGGTATACGTTAGCACGAGGGTTATCCCATGAACGGAATACAGCCTTAACTGCTCCCATAAGCTGTGCAACCGGATCTGTCGGGAAGTCCTCACCGATTTTTGCCTTATACTCTGCCTTGAACTGTGAAGCAAGCTCTTTCAAGTCGTCAGCAGTAAGCTCAACGTCCTGAGTAACGCCCTTCTTTGCCTTCATTTCGTCGATAAGCTCTTCAAAATACTTCTTGCCGACTTCCATAACTACGTCAGAATACATCTGAATGAATCTTCTGTAGCAATCCCATGCCCAGCGAGGGTTGCCTGACTTCTTAGCCATAACTTCAACAACCTTTTCGTTAAGACCAAGATTCAAAATCGTATCCATCATACCCGGCATTGAAGCACGAGCTCCCGAACGTACTGAAACAAGAAGAGGATTTTCGTCATCGCCGAATTTCTTTCCGGTGATCTCCTCCATCTTTCCGATATACTCCATAATCTGAGCCTGAATCTCATCATTGATTTGCTTGCCGTCCTCATAATACTGAGTACAAGCCTCTGTAGAAATTGTAAAGCCCTGCGGAACAGGCAGTCCGAGCTTTGTCATCTCAGCAAGGTTTGCGCCCTTACCGCCGAGAAGCTCTCTCATAGTAGCGTCGCCCTCTGAGAACAAATAAACCCATTTTTTGCTCATTGGTATTTACCTCCATAAAAAATTTTATAATTCTTCCGGTTGGGACGGCGCTCAGCCAAATCCCGACGGACATATAATGATTATAACAGATTTATTTTTAAAATGCTAGCCCTTTTTGGTAATTTGTTTGCCTAATTGAGGGAAAATTTTATTAAAATTTTTGTTACTTATATATAAAATTGGTACAAATAGTGTTGTAAACGACAAAATAATATTGTATAATTAATGCACATTAATTATTGAAACGGAGACTTCCATATGATGAAAAATTCTGTTGTTATTCTCGCAGGAGGACAGGGCAAGCGTATGAAAACAGATATGCCGAAAGCTCTGTGCGAGGTTCTGGGCAAGCCTATGCTGCAATGGGTAATTGAAGCCTGTGAGGAAGCTGACTTAAATAACATTTGCGTAGTCAAGGGCTTTGCCGGAGAATACATTGACAGCTTTCTAAACGGTAAATACCAGACTGCACTTCAGGCAGACCGTTTGGGAACAGGTCATGCGGTTATGCAGGCGGTAAACTTTCTGCGTAAACATTCAGACGGCAACACACTTATTCTCTGCGGCGACGCGCCATTTATCGACAGCAAAACTATAAAAGATGCGCTTAATTTTCACAGGGAAAAAGATTTGTCAGTTACTGTTGTAACATCAGTCCTTGACGACCCGTATGGTTACGGCAGAATTGTCAGAACCGAAAACGGCATATCAGGAATTGTCGAGGAGCGAGACTGCACGGAAGAGCAGAAAAAAATCAAAGAGATCAACTCGGGCTGTTTTTGGTTCAAGACAAAAGATTTACTTGACGTATTATTCAGCATAAAGCCTGATAACGCACAGGGTGAATACTATCTCACCGACTGCATTTCACTTCTAATCAAAAACGGTAAATCAGCAGACGCTTATATTTCCGAAAATGAGAATGTATCGCTCGGTGCAAATGACAGACGTGGACTTCTGCACATAAATGATGTAGCAAGACGTCAAATAATAAATAAGCACCTTGATAACGGTATTGAATTTACCTGCACAGACGGAGTAAGCATTTCAAACAGCGTTAAAATTGGTATAGGAACAGTTATTCATTCAGGAGTTATCCTAAAAGGAAATACTGAAATCGGAAACGGCTGTGAGATAGGTCCCAACACCTATTTAAACGATACAAAGGTAGGCAGAGATACAAAGCTCAACAATGTTGTCGCCAACGAAAGCGTAATAGGAAACGGTGTAACAATTGGTCCGTGGGTTCAGCTAAGACCTAACACACATATTGCAAATGGAGCTAAAATCGGCGACTTTGTAGAGATAAAGAACTCAAATATCGGCGAAGGTACTGCCGTTGCTCATCTTACATATGTAGGCGACAGCGATGTCGGCGAAAATGTAAATCTGGGCTGCGGCGTTACTACGGCAAATTACAACGGCGACAAAAAGTTCAGAACGACCATAGGCGACAACTCATTTATCGGGTGTAATACAAATCTTATCGCACCTGTAAAAATCGGCAAAAATGCTTATACCGCAGCAGGCTCAACAGTAACAAAAGATGTTCCTGACGGTGCTTTAATAATTGAGAGAGGTCAGGGAGTTATCAAAGACGGCTACGCTGACAGAATGTTAAAAAACAGGAACGAAAAAATCGCAAAAGAAAAAGCCAAGCGGGCTGCTGACGACAACAGCCAAAATTAAAAAACAGGTTACTTTCATTATCAATTATCCACTGTAAATTGTCAATTAAACAAAGTGCTTTACCCCCTGTCCTGCAAGGAACGGGGGTTAAAGTGGTGTATAAAATTATACTGAGGAGAAAATTATGAGCATTTGGGATATATTTAAAAAAATAGAGAAAGACAATGACACTACTAAAGGAAAAATAGAATATATTATTGTTGGTCTGGGAAATTTCGGAATAGAGTACAATGAAACAAGACACAACGCAGGCTTTATGGCAGTAGACAAACTTGTTAAGAAAAACCGCTTTGATATAAACAAGGTAAAGTTCAAATCAAAAATAGGTGAAACCGCAATAAAAGGCAAAAGATGCCTTGTTTTAAAGCCTACAACATATATGAACAACAGCGGTGAAGCCGTTGCTGAAGCTATGAACTTTTACAAAATTCCTATTGAAAACGTAATAGTGATATATGACGATATTTCTCTTGAACCGGGAAAGCTTCGCATACGCAGAAAAGGCTCAGACGGCGGCCACAACGGCATAAAGAGCATTATTGCTTTGACAGGCAGCGACGAATTTCCCAGAATAAAAATAGGGGTAGGCAAAAAGCCGAGCCCTAAATACAATCTCGCCGACTGGGTGCTGTCTAAATTCAGCGAAGAAGACAAGAAGGCTCTTGAACCTGCTTTGGAAAATGCGGTAGATTCGCTGAATTATATTGTTGAGGGTAATATTGATAAGGCTATGAATTTGTATAATTAGTAATCTTAAAACTTATAATTAAAAAATATATAATAGGTAAATGTATGAAAAACATATTTAATGAAATTTGCTTTAAGCTCGACTTTTATCAGGAGATAGAAAGATCAATAAAAAACGGTAAAACTCCTCTTTCACTGACAGGAGTCTCCTCCGTTCATAAAGCACATCTGGCTTTGGCTCTTTGCGAGCTGAAGCCTTGCTGTATTGTCTGCGATACCGAAACCTCCGCAAGACGTATTTGCGAGGATATAAATTCATTCTCCCATGAGGAAACTGCCTGTCTGTTCCCTGCTAAAGATTTCAACTTTGCATATGTAGACAGCTTTTCAAGAGAGTATGAACATAAAAGAATAGAAGCGCTCTCTAAAATCAGAAAAGGCTTGTCAAAAATTATAGTTACCACCGTTGAAGCCTGTATGCAGGGCACTATTCCACCTGAAAATCTGGAAAAGTACTCTTTTGAAATTAAAACAGGCGAGGATATTAGTTTATCTGAGCTTACTTCATTACTGGTGTCATCAGGCTATAGCGAGTGTGAACAGGTCGAAGGGCAGGCACAGTTTTCAATTCGCGGCGGAATAGCAGACATTTTTCCTGTTCATTCTTCACAACCCTACAGACTTGAAATGTGGGGAGATACTGTAGATAGTATCCATATGTTCGAGGTAGAATCTCAAAGAAGACTTGAAAAAGTTAATTCGCTGACAGTCTCTCCTGCACTTGAAGTTATTTTTCCGTCCGCCGAGATATTTGCCGAAAGGATTCGAGAGGTTTCAAAAAAACCGAGAGGTAAAAATGCAGATAAAATCAAAGAGAAGCTGTCTAAAGATTTAGATTTGCTTGAAGCAGGAATTTCATTGAATAATTTAGATAAATACTATGCTCTTGCTTACAACGAATTCTGCTCTGTTGTAGATTATTTTACAGACGGAATAGTGATTATCTCTGAAAACTCTAACTGCAGGGAGCAGGCTAAAACAATTTCAACTCAGCTTTCTGAAGATATTAAAATGCTCTATGAGGACGGTATACTTTTCAAACCTCTTGAAGTCTTTTACTGTGAATATGCAGAACTTATGTCAAAAGCGGAAAAAACATCGCTTATTTATCTTGATACCTTTATGCGTGGCGGCGGAGACTTAAAGCTGAAAGGTCTTATAAATGCAAATCCTCTGCAAACATCAAGCTGGAGCGGAGATTTACGACATCTAATCGAAGACTTGACTGCCTACTGCAATCAAAACTACTGTGTTATAGTTTTCGCAGGAAGCGAAAAAACTCTTCCAATTCTGGTGAACGACTTAAGAAGCAGCAGTATTCCTGCTGAGATACTAACTGATAAATCACAAGTAACTCAAGGACTTGTTTATGTTACCTATGGAAGTGCAAGCGGAGGCTTTGAATACCCTGAAATAAAATGCGCAATGATAACAGGTCAAAAAATAAGCTCACCTAAAAAAAGACCAAAAAGGAAATACAAAAAAGGCGAGGAAATCAAAAATCTTTCCGATATATCAAGCGGAGATCTGGTTGTACACTCACTTTACGGAATAGGTAGATTTTCAGGCATACAAAAGCTCGAAACTAACGGAGTTACAAAAGACTATATAAAAATAAATTACGCAGGCACAGATATTCTGTATGTTCCCGTTACACAGCTTGATTTAGTTACACGTTATATCGGACCTCGAGACGACGCCAATATAAAGCTTAACAAACTCAATTCGTTAGAATGGCAAAAAACAAGAAAGCGTGTTAAAACCGCAGTAAAGGATATGGCTGACGAACTGATAAAGCTGTATGCAAAAAGGCAGATGTCAAAGGGCTTTGCATTCTCGCCCGATAACGACTGGCAGGCTGATTTTGAAGAACGCTTTGAATATCAGGAAACAGATGATCAGCTTCGCTCTGTAAATGAAATAAAGGAAGATATGCAAAAAGCTGTTCCTATGGACAGACTTCTATGCGGAGATGTAGGCTTTGGAAAAACAGAGGTCGCACTGAGAGCCTGTTTTAAATGTATGCTTGATTCAAAGCAGTGCGTAATTCTCGCCCCGACTACTGTACTTGCATGGCAGCATTATCAAACTGCTGTAAAACGCTTTGAGCACTTCCCTGTTAAAATTGAGCTGCTCTCTCGGTTCAGAACTCCAAAACAGCAAAAGGAAATAATAAAAGACCTTAAACGCGGTGTTATTGATATGGTAATCGGCACGCACCGACTTGTTCAGAAGGACGTTGAGTTTAAGAATCTCGGGCTGGCAGTTATAGACGAGGAGCAAAGGTTCGGAGTTGCACATAAGGAACGCTTTAAGGAAATGTTTTCCGGTATTGATATACTGACACTTTCTGCAACTCCAATTCCACGAACGCTAAATATGGCTATGAGCGGAATAAGAGATATGTCAGTCATTGAAGAACCGCCTCAGGACAGGTATCCTGTTCAGACTTATGTTATCGAACACAATGACGGTGTTGTGGCAAACGCAATTTCAAAGGAACTCCGTCGGGGAGGGCAGGTTTACTATATACACAACCGCATTGAAACTATTGACCGATGCGTTTCACGTCTTCAAAAACTTCTGCCTGATGCCAGAATTGGTGCTGCACACGGTCAAATCGGCGAAAACGAGCTATCTGAGATCTGGCGTCAGCTTATAGACAAAGAAATAGACATTCTTGTTTGCACAACACTAATTGAAACAGGTGTAGACGTACCTAATGTGAACACACTTATAATAGAGGACGCAGACAGACTTGGACTTTCACAGCTCTATCAGCTAAGAGGAAGAGTGGGCAGAAGCAGCCGCCGTGCATTTGCATATTTCACTTTTAGAAGAGGAAAGGTACTTACTGAAATTGCCTCTAAGCGGCTCAATGCAATAAGAGAATTCACACAGTTCGGCTCCGGATTCAGAATAGCTCTGCGTGACCTTGAAATAAGAGGTGCAGGCTCAATTCTTTCAGGAAAACAACACGGACATATGGAAGCTGTAGGATACGATATGTATCTCAGACTGTTAAACGAGGCTATAGCAGAACAAAAGGGAGAAGCTCTCCCCTCCTCGCCCGAAGATTGCCTTGTCGATATAGCAATTGACGCTTACATTCCCGAAAAATATATAGAAAGTCTCTCTCAGAGAATTGACACATACAGAAAAATTGCCTCAATTCAAAACAGCGACGACAGCAGCGATGTTTTAGACGAACTGATCGACAGGTACGGGAAACCGCCTTCAGCTGTTTTGGGACTGATTGATATTGCACTTATGCGTAATACAGCGTCAAAGCTGGGGATTACCGAGATCATACAGAGAGGAGACTGGCTGTATTTCTACATCAAATCGCCGACTATTGAGCAGATAACTGATCTCAGACATATATACAAAGAACGTGTTGATTTTGAGGAGGTAAAAAAGCCTCATATACGGATAAGGCTGTTACAAAAGCCAAAGAAGCAAACATCTGCCGAGCTTATGAAAGAGGTTCTTGATATAATGAGCGGTAATCTGATGCCAAACAGTATTGCTCAAAAAACAAAAGCTTTAGAATCAAAGCCTAATAAATATTTCAAAGGCAAAAAGAAAGAAGATATGTAAACAATATTTATATATCATCTGCATTTAAAGTATTATAAATAATTATGGTCATAAAATAAGCACAGGCACTTACACAGAAAGGAGTTAGTATGAAAAGAAAAATTTTGAAAAACACATTGCTAATTATTATAGGTTCAGCTATGTATGCTTTTGCATTAAGCCTGTTTCTCGCCCCAAATAAAATAGCTCCGGGAGGGGTATCGGGTATATCCATTATGGCAAATCGCCTTACGGGTATCGGCGTTGGAGTATTTTTATTTTTTATAAACATTCCGCTGCTGATCATAGGTCTTATAAAGCTGGGGAAAAGTTTTTTCTTCGGTACAATGGCTACAATATTGCTATCATCTATACTGACCGATTTATTTGCAAAACTCCCTCCCCTTACAAGTAACACAATGCTTTCAGCTTTAGGAGGAGGCGTTTCTCTTGCTATTGCGATAGGTTTAATTTTCAAAGCGGGCTACACAACAGGAGGAACGGATATAGTAGTAAGACTTATTAAGCTAAGACATAAACATCTTAAAACCGGAATAATATTCATAGCTGTTGACGGAGTCATATCCATATTATCAGGAATAGTTTTCAAAAATCCTGATTATGCTTTATATGCTTTACTGTCGCTTGTAACATCAAGCATAGTTTTAGACATTGTACTCTACGGAAGCGATGAGGCAAAACTTGTATACATCATCACTAAAAAGGAAAAAGAAATAAGCGATTATATTTTAAAGAAGCTGGATATAGGCTGCACTTTGCTCGACAGTCAGGGTGCTTATTCAAAGGAGAAACGTCAGACAGTAATGTGTGCTATCAAAAAGCGTGATCTTCCTCAGCTGCAGGAATATATTTTGCAAACCGACCGTGATTCGTTTATGATAGTAACTTCGGCAAATGAGATCTACGGTGAGGGCTATAAGCTGAGAATGAATAATTACTAATTCAATGTAACTTTTATGCAATACTTAAATTTAATCTCTTAACTGGATACTTTTTGCGATTTTACAATAATTCACTCCTAGTATATTTAAAATAAAATTTGTACCAAAATTACAATTTCGTTAAATATGTCAATTGACAAGACATAAATTTGGTAATATAATATAAACTAATGATAAAGATAACATTATTTAGAATTTCTTTATCAGAAATTCACGGTCTTGTACCGTTAAAATTATGGAGGATTACTTATGAAGACGTTTAAAAGAATAGCTGCCGTTGCTATGGCTATGACTATGGTATTCGCAATGACATCTTGCAGCGGAAAAAAATCTGCCGACACATACACAATCGGTATTTGCCAGTTGGTTCAGCACGAAGCGCTTGACGCCGCAACAAAAGGCTTCAAAGATTACCTTACTGAAAAGTTAGGCGACAAGGTTAAGTTTGACGAACAAAACGCATCAGGTGAAAAAACTAACTGTACTACAATTATTTCTCAGTTTGTTTCTTCTAATGTAGATTTAATTATGGCTAATGCAACAGACTCTCTTATTGCTGCTGTAGCTGCTACGGAAGATATTCCTATAGTCGGAACATCAATAACCGATTATGCAACTGCACTTGAGATCGATAACTGGACAGGAACAACAGGAATAAATGCAACAGGTACTGCTGACCTCGCTCCTCTTAAAGACCAGGCTGCAATGATAAAAGAGCTTTGCCCTGATAAGAAGAATGTTGGTATCCTATACTGCTCAAATGAAGCAAACTCAAAGTATCAGGCTGATATTATGAAATCTGAGCTAGAGAGTCTTGGCTATACCTGTAAGGTGTATACTTTTGTTGATACAAATGATGTTACATCTATAACTCAGTCAGCAGTTGACGCATCTGATGTTCTTTACATTCCTACTGATAATACAGCAGCATCTAATACAGAGGCAATCAACAATATTACCGAACCTGCTAAAATCCCGGTATTCGCAGGCGAAGAAGGAATATGCAAAGGCTGCGGTGTTGCAACACTTTCAATCAGCTATTATGATATAGGTTACCGTGCAGGTGAAATGGCATACAAAATTCTTAAAGACGGTGAAAAACCGGGAAAAATGCCTATTGAATACTCTACCGACCTTACAAAGAAGTATGTTGCAAAGCGTGCAGAAGCTCTTAAATTAACAATACCTGACGATTATGAAGAAATCGTAATGGAGTAAAAACCATATAAAATTGACGAAACAATAAATAAAGCGGTAAGATTTCTTATCGCTTTATTATATCTAATTTCTTTTAAGGAGTTCTATTATAGATGTTTATTGAATTTTTACAGTCCTTGCCTTCCCCTATTGCACAAGGAATGATTTGGGGCATTATGGCAATTGGTGTTTATATCACTTACAGGGTTTTAGATCTTGCCGACCTTACAGTTGACGGCTCTTTAGCTACCGGCGGTGCAGTTCTTGTTGTCTTAACTGTGAACGGCATCAACATATACATAGCAATGCTTGTGTCTTTT
Source organism: uncultured Clostridia bacterium (assembly GCA_947627045.1). Classification (GTDB taxonomy): domain Bacteria; phylum Bacillota; class Clostridia; order Oscillospirales; family Ruminococcaceae; genus UMGS1601. Next base: position 92,811 of record CANQUM010000001.1, on the reverse strand, counting down.
ATTGCAGGCTGTCTTGCAGGTCTTTTAACTGGTATACTTCATACAAAGTTCGGCATACCTGCAATTTTAGCCGGTATTTTAACTCAGCTTGCTTTGTATTCTGTCAATCTTCTAATCATGGATGGACGAGCAAACACTCCTATCAGCCGCAGAAAATATGATTTGATCGTTTCATCTAACGTAAATACGATTACTAAAACCATTATTGTAATTGCTATTATCGTTGCTGTGGTTATTGCTTTACTCTACTATTTCTTCGGAACTGAACTGGGACATTCCATTCGTGCTACAGGTGCAAATCAAGCAATGGCACGAGCTAACGGAATCAACACCGATTCAAGAAAAATACTCGGTCTGATTCTTTCAAACGGTATCGTTGCAATGTCTGGAGGTTTATTGGCGCAGTTCAGCGGAAATGCTGACGTAAATATGGGCAGAGGCGCTATTGTCATCGGATTGGCTGCTGTTATAATCGGTGAAGTTTTATTAAGCAAAATATTCAAGAATTTTGCATTAAAACTGCTTGCGTGCGTAGTCGGCGGTGTGATTTATTATATTGTTATCGCTATCGTTCTGAAGCTGGGTCTTAACGCAAACAACCTGAAAATGTTCTCAGCGGCAGTTGTTGCTGTATTCCTCGGTATACCATATTGGAAAAATAAGTACTCAGGAAAAATAAAAATACCCGCAAAAAACAAAGGAGATGTGCCTAATGCTTGAAATTAAAAACGTTTACAAAACCTTTAATCCCGGAACTATAAATGAAAAAAAGGCACTTAACGGAGTTGATCTCACCTTAGCTGACGGAGATTTTGTAACTGTTATCGGAGGAAACGGTGCAGGCAAATCAACACTGCTGAATATGATTACAGGTGCATACTCGGTTGACAGCGGTTCAATTGTTATTGACGGAATAAATATCACAAATATGCCAGAGCATAAGCGTGCTAAATACTTTGGCCGTGTGTTTCAGGACCCTATGACAGGTACTGCTGCAACGATGGAAATTGCAGAAAATCTAGCATTAGCGGCTCGCCGTGGAAAAAGACGAACTTTAAAATTCGGTGTAACAAGCAAGGAAAAGGAAAAATATAAAGAGATGCTTAAAGTACTTGATCTAGGCTTGGAGGATCGGCTGACATCAAAGGTCGGATTACTTTCCGGCGGTCAAAGACAAGCTGTTACGCTTTTAATGGCAACACTTCAAAATCCGAAACTGCTTCTTTTGGACGAGCACACTGCTGCACTTGACCCTAAAACCTCAGCAAAGGTTTTGGAGCTCAGCGACAGAATTATCAAAAGCGAAAATCTGACAGCTATGATGGTTACTCACAATATGAACGATGCTATAACTCATGGAAATAGACTTATAATGATGCACGAAGGCAGAGTAATCCTAGATATTTCGGGAGAAGAAAAAAAGCAGTTGACCGTTGAAACTCTGCTTCACAAATTTGAAGAAGTAAGCGGTTCTGAGTTTGCAAATGATAAAGCCCTGCTTTCAAATTAAACTTTAATAGAATAAACATATATTACTTCACCCTTTCTGTTCGACATTTAATAAAATGTTTAGCAGAAAGGGTGATTTTATAGATAATGATAAAAAACGATTTGAATGAAACAAATATCTTATATCTTTAATCTTAAAATTTTTCAAAAGTATTTATTATACCTAACAACTCATATAAATTAGAAATCTCATAATCCTGACCAAAGTTCTTTTTCTCATTGTTACGATTTATAAGAACAGACACTGCCCCGGCATTTTCAGCACATTGGATATCCTTCATTTCGTCCCCAACAAATATTATATTTTTTGTATCTAATTCAAGTTGATTTGCAATCAATTGCAGGCCTTTAGCATTTGGCTTACGATATCCTATATCGTTTGATGTATATGGGTATTGAATGTATTTAATAATAAGAGCTATATCTTTAAGAGCATACTTATTATCCATTCCATAAGCAACATCGGTTAATGTTCCAACTACAATTCTCTTTGCATTGAGTTCTCTCAAAGTATCTTCAACTTCTGGAAAAATCACAGCGTCATTTCGAAAAAATGAATAAAATGAGTCCTTAAATTCTCCTATTTTACTTATATCCTGATTTGTAAATTCAATAATTTCGTTAAATATAGTATCTGAAGAAACTTCCTGTTCTCTAGGATTTATTCTCGTATTATATTTTTTCAAAACAAGAATAGCATTCTCATAATCATTTTCTGAAAATTTAATATTGCAATCATCAGCCATTTTTCTAAGTGCCGGACGATATAACTTTGACCAATTCAATGGCTTGTTATATCTCACTAATGTTTCCCCAATATCAAAAACAACTGCCCTAATCATTAAATAACCTCATATTTTCAAATCTATAATTCAACCGGTTTCCCATTTTCAAAATAATAAATATTTTCTTTCTTATATCCGTACTTTGAGCCCGAAACTCCAATATGCGGCTCAAAAGTAAAATAGGAAACTTCGCTGAGCTTTTGTTTGTTCCCTTTCTCAATATACACTCTGTAATCCTTATTTTTAACAATAGAATGACCCAAATTTCCCATAAAATCAAGATTAATAAACCCATGCTTTGTTATCATTTTGTTGATATGGAAATACAATTCTTCAAATGTTGTTTCCGGCTTTACAAAATCCAGCAATTCCTTGTGTAATCTATCTTCCATAATCAAGCCATTTCGCCATTCAGCATTTTTTACATTATTATCAATAACTATACCATTTTCTATAATAATAGTCCTTGCATAATCTCCCCAAATGTTATTCTTTTGAGGACTTAAATCTACGGTTATAATATCATTCTCACCAATAATACGATTGCTGGTAATATACTGTTTTCCTGATACAGAAACCGTTGTCTCATCTCCGGCAAACACAAATGCACCGATATCCCAATACCAAAAAGAATCTGCCCCGAGTTCCAACATTTTTTCCTCGCACATTTCTCTTACTTCAAGCAAATTCATTCCGGGTTTAATGTTTTTCTTTGCAAATTTAATAGTATCCTTTGCAATCTGCTGAACCTGTTTATATTCCATTTTTAATCCCAACTTTTTCGCCTTATATTTTCATTTATTATATACGATAAAACCCATAAAAGCAAGAGTGTTGTATTATACAACATTATATATAAAAATAATCGCCTTCAGCTAATTTGCCAAAGGCGATAATACGTTCACCAATTCGCATTGTTGTGTTAAAAAACAAAGTCAGAATTATTGGTTCTTTTCCATAAAAAATTAAACATTTCAACCGTTATCATTATTTTTGAAATCATGCAGATTTTGTGTTTTTTTCACAATATATATCGGGCGGTCCTTTATTTCATCAAACATAATGGAAATATATTCACCGATGATTCCTATTACAATCAAGGTTACTGAAAAAAGGAAACAAAGCGTTACTATAATGGTAGAGTATCCGGCTGGTACATCATAGAAAATTTTCCGAATGATACTATAAAGTGCCTCTATCAATCCAAAAACAGCCACTACTATACCTGTATAAATGCCTAACTTCAAGGGCATATCGGAAAAGCTGCAAAGCGTGTGAATGGAGAACTTCAGTAATTTGCGAAAATTATATTTACTTTCTCCGGCTACTCGTGAGGCAGCCTTGAATTGCAGCGTAGTGCGGTTAAAGCCTACACTCTGTACATAACCTCTCAAATAACGAACCTTCTCTCGATAATCACGGCGAAGAACCTCCGCAACCTGACGAGAAATCGCAAAGAAGTCTGAACTGTTGTTTTCAAATTTAACAGGTGAAAACAGATTCAACACTTTATAAAAGGTTCCAGATGTAAGACGTTTAATAAAACCTGCATCAGCATTTTCCAATCTTATCATTGATACGACATCATAACCGTCACGGAATTTTTGTATGATTTCCGGAATTGACTCCGGCGGATGTTGCAAATCAGCGTCCATACATACGATATAATCACCTGTGGCGTAATCGATTCCGGCAATCATAGCCGCTTCGTGACCAAAATTCCGAGCAAATTCAACTACCTTGACTTTAGTATCTTCATTTGCCAAAGAATTTAGAATCATTCCGCTCTTATCGCTGCTGCCATCATTCACAAATATAATTTCATAGCCCACGTCACAATGGCTCAAAACATTTGTTATGGTCTCAAAAAAACGCTGTAGGGATAGTTCCTCATTGTATACAGATACAACAACAGAAATCTTCTCACTCATTTTTCTACCTCCGTATAGATATTATTTCGTCTCTTTCGACGTTTGTAAATCTGTACAATCAGTAATACTCCAAAACCTGCAAAACCGATTACAGTTATTAAAGCTCCTGCCCTAAGGTAAGGAGTATGATATACCAGCTTTATATCATGCTTTCCCTTGTCCAGTGTCAACGCCATATTTTTTATATTAGCCTGATATAGCTTTGTCTCCTTACCGTCCACATAAGCTGTCCAGCCGATAGAATATGGAACAGAAAAACAAAGAATTTTTGGTTTTTTCAACGAAATGTTCCCTTTAATAGTGTCTGTACCAATATCTACGTTTTCCAGAACCACTTTCTTTAATGCTGATACTTGTTTTTTATATCTGTCCATAGGCTGACAAACTATATCAATGGAATCAAACGAGTAAATACCGGCTTGAGAAAATTTAATTGTAACAGAAGTTGTCGGCTTCTTTTGGTAATCAAGATTTATCGTAAAATCATGGCGGTCATTATACCAACTGTAATCCTTAGTGCAGTAGTTGATCATCTTAGATACGCCCGAGGAAGATCTCAGTGTTAAACCTGCCATGTAGGGACCTTCCCTAAAAATTTCGTTCTTTTCTGCTTCTTCTCGTTCTGCGTATGGCAGATAGTTCCATATTTTTTTCGTGTACTTATCCAAGGGATCATATTTCTCATCGCCGAAATAAAGGTCATAAGTCGATGCTGCGTCAAAATCTAAGCCGTGTATTGTAAAGTAAGTCTCGCTTTTGGGCAGCCCTTCAAAGTTTAGCGTTACAGAAGAATCGTCTTTTGTCACAACAAAGCCATAGTCCTGCAAAGAAACATCACTGCTATTGCAATTAACAGTGTAATCCAAAGGAACACTGCTATACTTAACTTCATTATCTTGTGTTTTCCCATCATATTCATTAAGCATGACAGATTGAAGCATTGCTTCCTGCTTCTCTATTGCGGAGAGCTTCTCCCACGCAGCTTCACTGATAACCTTATTGTAAGTATAGGCTAACGGAAGTGCATTTTTATTCCGATAAATTTTATATTTGGACTCTTCCTTGTTAATACTGTCCGCATAGTCGATGCTATCCACATAAGTGAAACCATACGGAAGCGGTGCATCATCATCATTACGTAAAACATAATAACGGGTTGAACTAAGAGTAAGCAGTGAAGTCCTGTCATCGTATCCCACATGAGATTGCGGAAGCGTTTCACGTAATTCTATTTCCCTCATATTTTCAGAAACATATGGGTTAGATAATGACCAATAATATTGAGTACTGGAAAGACCTGGCATACTGCTTGCATTAGGTGTAAGGCTTCGTCCGGAATATCTGTAGAAATCATCTACACCTTTACGATCTGCAATCATTTTTACAGCGTTAGCATCTGTATCAGTAAGCTGTTTAACAACGCCCTTAGTTTCTTTTCCGAGATTAGCATAGTCGCCGGTTGAAGATGCGTTTTTAAAAAAGCTTACATTGGCAACGCCAATTACCACCAGCACTAGAGCAATAAATTGTTTTCTTCGGCTCCATAACTTTTCTACCTGCAAATTCTCTATAGAGAAAGGTAATATAACAAACAAGAAAATAAATGCTATACAAATACACGAGAATGCCGCCACTGATCTGGAATATTCCAAAAATAGCAGTGCGAAGAAGTATATGACAAGGCAACACAATAGCTTTATAGCAGTTTTTAATTTAAGGTTCATTAATTCAGGCCACATCACAACGAAAGTGTAGGAACACAAAAGAGCAAATGCCCAAGACCATTTGTTGCTCATATATGACATTCCATTGAAAAACTGTCCGAAGGCAGGAATCAGAATAAATACAATGCAGACGCAAAAGCATACCTTTAGCAGTCTGTTCTTATTTTTTCGCATGAACAGCAGGAAAACAGCCAATATAACAGGTGCTGAAAATCCCAAACACAGCCAATAATCTCCCTCTCCGGATAAGAATACACCTAACAGCTTGCTGTAGTAAGTCAATGGATAAAAGAGATGCCATTCGTTTCCTGATGCCATACGTGCATCATTGAGAAAATCAAACGCAACAGGCAGTAAAATAATACTGCCCATTATTGCTCCGAGAATTGCACCGCCGGCAATTCGCAGAAGCATTTTTATCATTGATCCAATATCCGTTTTGTACTTTATAATCAAGCGTACAGCTACATATACAACTGTCATAAGTACGATTATATAAAAGTAATAAAAATTACTGATTGCCGCCACAAAAACAGTTACGATAAAAACGTAAGGCTTCTCATTACGCAGAATCTTTTCTATACCAAGAATAATGAGCGGAAAATACAGCATAGGATTCAAAAAATACGGATGTCTGTTAGCATTTAGAATTGCCCAATAGCAAAACACATAGGACAGCGTTCCTGCCATTACTGCATACTTACTTATACCTTTCTTTGTATAAAAGCATAGACAGGAAAAAGCTATTCCGGACAGATACATTCGAAACAGAATCATAAAATTATAGTAAATCCATATAAATCTGGTTGGAACAAAAACCGATAATATCGCAAAAGGATCTCCTACCACATAATAATGCATTGATTGCAGGACATCGTTGCCTTCTCCGAAAGAAAATTCCCATTCAGGAAATACAAACCTATGATTAAAAAATAACTCTCGAATAATTGAACGCATATATTTTGCGTAATATACTAAAGCCTTATAGTGCTGATCCCAGCCATCAGTTATATTTATAAGTGTTCTGCCAGTCAGGAAATACCAACAGAATACCAAAAAGCAGACTATAATAAACAACATTGTGTATTGAAAGAAATAATGGCTTAACTTACTTTTTTCATTTGATAAATGAAGCCAATCACTGTCGAGTAAAGTTTTCTTGATAGAATGTGAAGTTTTCATAATTATGTTTCTACTCTCCTTCCAAACAACTGCTCTACACCTGTTAATGCTGTTTCTTTATAAAAAAAGACAGGATGACCAAAATAGCCCTCCTGCCAAAATTCACTATAGCAGACATTCAAAAAATTCTGACATTACTGCATAAAAATCCTTTGAAATCAACTGTTCCAAAGGATCTTGGTGCGGATGAAGTGACTTGAACACTCACGAGTTACCCCACTAGATCCTAAGTCTAGCGCGTCTGCCAATTCCGCCACATCCGCATATTTAAGTTGTACTAAACAACTTAAATATTTTATCATAGCAAATATACTTTGTCAATACTTTTTCTGATTTAATTTTAAAACTATATATTTTTTATTCTATCTAACCTAATATTACCTTTTAATAATCATCGCCCTCAAGGAATTTAATATTGCAATTATTGTAACACCAACATCTGCAAAAACAGCTACCCACATATCAGCTAGACCTATAGCACCAAATAGCATTACTAATAGCTTAATACCTAATGCGAATATTATATTCTCTTTTACAATTCTCATAGTCTTTTTTGAAATTGATACAGCGGTCGGAATGCTCATTGGATCATCGTTCATTAAAACTACATCTGCTGCCTCTATTGCTATGTCAGAACCTAATCCTCCCATGGCAAAGCCTACGTCCGCTCTTGCAATTACAGGTGCGTCATTAATTCCATCACCGACAAAACCCACACAACCTTTTACTCTATCGCTTATAAGCTCCTCAACCTTTGCCACCTTATCAGCAGGCAAAAGCTCGCTGTAAACATTGTCAATACCTAGTTCGTTAGCTGTTTTTATTGCAGTATTTTCTTTGTCTCCGGTTAAAAGTGTTGTTGAAATTCCCTTTGATCTAAGCGTTTTAATAGCCGACTTGGAACCGCTCTTTAAATTATCGCCCAACAGAATCGCTCCCGCATAACGACCGTCTAAAGCAATATATACACAGGTGCTGTCATCATATTTGAATTCTGCTCTAACAGAGTTTTTCTCTAAGAGCTTTCTCGTTCCGCACAATACCTCTCGACCGTTGATTTTAGCTTTAATGCCACTGCCTGCGATTTCAACTGTATCTGACAAGACACTATTATCTATTGGCATTCCATATCTCTCAACTATTGACTGTGCAATAGGATGCGTAGACATAGATTCAGCATATGCACAAATTTTCAATAAGTAATCCTTGTCTAAATCACCGCTCGGAATAATATCAGTAACCTTGAATTTGCCCTCTGTGAGTGTTCCCGTTTTATCAAATGCAATCGATCTCATATTGCTCAAACTCTCAATATCCTTAGCACCCTTGATAAGTATTCCCTTTCTTGAAGCACACCCTATTCCCGCAAAAAAGCTAAGCGGTACAGATATAACCAGCGCACAGGGGCAGGATATTACCAAGAACAGCAGCCCTCTGTAAAGCCATTCGCTGAACTGTGAAAAGCCTGACGCTATTGATGGAATTATAACAAGTAATACAGCTGCTGCAACAACTAGAGGTGTGTAGACTCTAGCAAACTTTGTGATGAATTTCTCGGCTCTTGCTTTTTTTTCTGAAGCATTTTCAACCATCTCTAAAATCTTTGCTATAGTAGAATCACTGTATTTCTTTGTTGCTTTTATCTCAACAACCGAAGTCAAATTCACGCTTCCGCTTAATATCTCTGAACCTTCAGATGCCACAACAGGAACAGCCTCTCCCGTTAGTGCAGATACGTCAAAAGAAGTGTTTCCGCTTACTAAAATGCCGTCTATTGGCACTCTCTCACCTACTCTTACAACCATTATGTCGCCAACCTGAACCTTATCAGTTTCAATCACTTTGATCTCACTGCCAACCCTTACATTTACAGTGTCGCTCTTGAGAGTGAGCAGACTTGTTATTGACTTTCTCGAACGCTCGACCGCAATGTCTTGAAATAGCTCTCCCACACGGAAGAATATCATTACCGCCGCACCCTCTTTAACATCTCCTATACAGAGCGCTCCGACAGACGCTATCGTCATAAGCAGTGTTTCATCAAACGCCTCGCCCCTTATAAGATTTTTTACAGCGGATATTATAACGCCATAGCCCGATACCAAGAACGCAAGAATTGAAAATACAATATTTAAAACACCGCTGTCAAATATAAACGCAAGCACAAAAAACACAAGAGAAATTACTATCTCTAAAATCTCTCTGGTTCTGCTCTTATGTAACTGCACTCCGCTTTTTCTTTCAAACGGTTTAACCTCTACATTTGGCTCAATCTCACCTACTATTTTCTTAACTTCTTCTATAATAGAACTGCTATCAGTTGATACAGTTAGCTTTTTATTAATAAAATCAAGATTAGACTCGCTTACCTCTGCAAGCTTAGAAACTCTCATATTTATCTTCTCAGCGCAGTTGGGACAATCAAGCCCTGACAGCTCCAGCACCAGCTTTTGCATAAAATCATCTCCATTACTAAAATCTACTCTGATATATGCTCCATACCCATACTTAATATAGTATATACATGATCGTCAGAAATTGAGTATATTGCAGACTTTCCGCTTCGTCTGTATTTAACCAGCCTTGCCTGCTTTAAAAGCCTTAGCTGATGCGAAACCGCCGACTGCGTAACATCAAGAAGTTCTACAATATCGCACACGCACATCTCACCTTGAGACAGTGCATACAATATCTTAACTCTTGTAGAGTCGCCCAGCATTTTGAAAAGCTCTGACAAGTCGTAAAACTCCTCCTCGCAAGGCATATTATCATTAATTTTCTTTACCATTTCTACATACTTTCCTCCGCATTCGGAGTGCTCAATTTTAATTTTCTCTTGCTCAACTTCCCTCTCTGACATTTTCTCTGCTCCTAACATATGAATATTTGTTCATATGTTTATTATATCATATGTTTTAGAGTTGTCAAGGGTTAAAGAAAAAATTTTTGAATTAAATTAAAATTTTGTAGTTTTGTATTTACAAATAATACTATTATTTATTAAAAATTTTGACAATTTTACTAAATAAGTGTATAATAAAATAGTATTTTATTTTATAATGTGGGGATATATGGATTATTTAATGGTGTATAACAGTTGGAATGATTACCATTTATATATCAACTATTCAACGGTAGATTTTATGGATTGTCATGCTGCATATTTTAGTGTTAAAAAATAGAAAGGGTATTATTTTATGAAGAAATTCTTGTTTTTTATTTTAATAATATCAATATTATTCGCCTTTTGTTCCTGCTCAGATAAAACTTCAGGTGGAGATTATGACCACTTGGAGTATTTTACTGGTAAAGTCGTTGAAGTAAAAGATGATAATACAGTCCTTATCCAGATTACCAAAGAACGTGGTAATTATAAAGTGGACGATAAAGTTTATGTTCACTATGATGAAGCAGTTGTGCAAGATAAAAGCTTTGAATTTGAAAGTTCAAAAGGAATTCTTGATTCAAATTATAAGCCTGTTATAGGTGATGAAATTAATGTTCAGTCATTCCCGAAAGAAGAGTATAAAAAAATTGACGGATATGATTATAGAGAAAGTGATGGTTCTATAATTAAATATGTTACTGTAGATGAAAACTCAAAATAGGGAAATAAAATTAAGAAAAACAGGATATACTATATACGAGTAAAAGCATATACGACCGGCAAAAACTCTGTCGACAAACCAAAATACACCTACAGCAAATGGAAAAAGAAAAAGGTAAAGACTAGATAATATCACATTTCCATACATCTCTCCTTTTCAAGCCTCTCCCCTATCGGGAGGGGCTTTTTTGCATGTTTGTTTACTTTATGAACAAATAGTAAATAATGAAATGAAGCTCAAGAAACAAAGAGAATTAAAGAAAAACAGCGAGATTTCAAGAGAATAGATGATATATTTTAAAATTTTAGCAATTTGCCTCTTGACAACCAAAAAACTAACTATTATAATACTAAATGTTGCTTCGGCTTTATTGGGTATGCTGAACCAATAAAGCAGGAAAGAAAAAACTTAATTGGAGGAAAACAACTATGACTTATATGCCAAAGGCAAGCGACATTGAGCGCAAATGGTATGTTATTGATGCAGCAGGCGAATCTCTTGGTAGAACTGCCGCAAAGGCTGCACACATTCTTCGCGGAAAGCACAAGCCGACATATGCACCTCACGCAGACTGCGGTGATTTTGTAATCATCATAAACACTGACAAGGCTGTATTGACCGGCAAAAAGCTAGACCAGAAATTCCACAGATGGCACACAGGCTGGATAGGCGGACTTAAAGAGATCAAGTATGACAAGATGATGGCTGAAAGGTCAGACAAAGCAATGACACTCGCAGTAAACGGAATGCTTCCTAACAACACACTTGGCAGAACAGCAGCAACACGTTTAAGGGTATACAAAGGCGACACGCACAATCACGCTGCACAGAAGCCGGAAGCTTACGAGCTATAAAGAAAGGAGCATTTAGATGTACGAATCAAAACAGCCATATTTTTATGGAACAGGAAGAAGAAAGAACTCTGTTGCAAGAGTAAGATTATATGAAGGCAGCGGAAAGGTAACCATCAACGACAGAGATATTGACGATTATTTTGGTCTTGAGACTTTGAAACTTATTGTAAGGCAGCCGCTTGAACTAACAGGAACTGTTCAGAACTATGATGTTGTATGCACAGTTACAGGCGGAGGAGTTACAGGTCAGGCAGGAGCTATCAGGCACGGAATTTCTAGGGCATTAGTTGAAGCTAATGCAGAACTTCGTCCACAGCTTAAAGCAGCAGGCTTCCTGACAAGAGATCCGAGAATGAAGGAAAGAAAGAAGTACGGCTTAAAGGCTGCAAGAAGAGCACCGCAGTTCTCGAAGAGATAATTATTTATGTATATTTATACCCCGAAGGCTTATGCTTTCGGGGTTATTTATTTAAGCTAATAATTTACACAAATTAGAAATTATTTTAACATAAAAAGAGCAGCCAAAATATTGACTGCTCATAATTTTTAGTCGATGAATTATATTACTTGATCATTGAAGCTACTTCATCAGCGAAGTTATCCTGTTTCTTTTCAATTCCCTCGCCACGCTCGTATCTTACAAACTCAGAAACCGTCAGCTTTCCGCCCTGAGCCTTTGCAACACTGTCAAGATACTGCTTAACAGATACCTTGTCATCCTTAACGAATGTCTGGTCAAGCAGACAGTTTTCCTTATAGAACTTTCCAATCTTGCCGTCAATGATTTTAGCCTTGACCTGTTCAGGCTTTGAAGCCATTTTCGGGTCCTCATTCATCTGAACAAGCATAATGTTCTTTTCCTCTTCAATTGCCGACTCTGGTACTGACGCTTCGTCTAAATACCTAGGATTCATAGCTGCTACCTGAAGTGCGCAATCTTTACCTGCAGTAAGCATCTCTGCATTGTCAGGTGCTATATCAGTGTCGAGCTTAACCATAACGCCGATACTGCCGCCGCCGTGTACATACGGAACCAAGATACCTTCTAATCTTACAAAACGGCGAATGCTCATATTCTCTCTGATTTTTAAGAAGAGCTCGTCATATAACTCCTTAACGGTCATATCGCTTCCGCTTGCTTTTGTAGCCAGTAAAGCGTCTACATCAGCAGGATTGCTCTCGATAATTGTATCGGCAACTGTATTAACAAATGCCTTAAACTGATCGTTCTGTGCAACAAAGTCAGTCTCTGAGTTTACTTCTACTACAACACCTATGCCGTCTTTAACAACAGCTGTAACTATTCCCTCTGAAGCAGATCTTCCTGCCTTCTTTGCCTGTGTAGCAAGTCCCTTTTCTCGAAGAATCAGTATAGCCTTTTCTGTATCTCCGTCAGCCTCAACTAAAGCCTTTTTACAATCCATCATTCCGACGCCTGTTTGCTTTCTCAGTTCAGCAACTTCTTTTGCTGTGATATTTGCCATTTTATTTTCCTCCAAATTCTGTTTTAAAACTAAGGCAGGAGTTACCCTGCCGATTTCACAAGGAGACCCTTGGATATATTATTTCTTGATTATTTACATTAAATTATTCCTCAGTTGTTTCTTCTGTTGATTCCTCAACTGCATCTTCAACTGATTCTTCATCTGCCTCTTCTACAGAAGTTTCTTCTGTTTTTTCTGCATTTTCTTCAGTATCACCTGAATTTTCAGCGGTGTTTTGCTCGCCCTGTCTGCCCTCAATAATAGCGTCAGCCAATGCTCCTGCGATCAGCTTTACTGCTCTTATTGCATCATCATTTCCGGGAATAACATAGTCAATATCATCAGGATCGCAGTTTGTATCAACAATAGCTACAACCGGTATTCCCAGCTTTTTAGCCTCTAATACTGCTATTCTTTCCTTTCTCGGGTCTACTACAAATAATGCTCCCGGCAGTTTGTTCATATTCTTGATTCCGCCCATAAACTTTTCAAGCTTTTCTATTTCAAGATTCAGCTTGATAACTTCCTTCTTAGGCAGCAAAGCAAATGTTCCGTCTTCTTCCATTTGATGAAGCTGTTCAAGTCTCTTTACTCTTTGCCTGATTGTTCTGAAGTTTGTCATCATTCCGCCGAGCCATCTAGCATTTACATAATGTGCCTCTGCTCTTGTTGCCTCTTCCTTTACTGAATCAGCTGCCTGCTTTTTAGTTCCAACAAAGAGAATTTCCTCTCCGTTTTCTGAAAGCTCACGAATAAACATATATGCTTCTTCCAATTTGGAAACTGTCTTTTGAAGATCGATAATGTAAATTCCGTTTCTTTCTGTGAAAATGTACGGTGCCATTTTCGGGTTCCATCTTCTTGTCTGATGACCAAAGTGTACACCTGCTTCAAGAAGTTGTTTCATTGATACTACTCCCATGGTAGTTCCTCCTTAATAAATTGGTTTTTTATTCGCCTGAAACTCAGACGGTCCTCCGCATTATCTTAGCAAGCATTCTACCTGATAAATTTCAGGAACCTAATGCAAATGATAAGCGTGCGAATTGCTTAAATATTATACCATTTTTTATGCTTCAATACAAGAATTTATTTGAAATCTATTTAAACAAATTTTCAACCTTAATTCCTTTTGTTTTTGTACATATTGTACTGTTTTGCATTGAAACCAAAATAGTATCCTCACCGATAAGCTGAATATTATCAAATCCTATAAGCAAATCATCCTCATGACCGAATAAGCCAAAAAACTTAGGTCGCCCGTACACGACCATATTCACAATTTCATAGCTGTCGGTATTAATTTCAATATCGTCAACGTAACCGAGCTTTATTCCTGTGTTTACGTTTATAACCTCTTTGTTTTTAAGTTCTGCAAACTGACATATCATTTTCCCTCACACCCTCTGTAATACAGTAAAACGTCATTATATCTCATTAATAATATGATTGCTAGTGCTTGTATAATGCAAAACCTCGAATGCTCTTTGAATATGCACAAAATTAATAATTTTGAATAAGATATATAGAAGTCTAAAACTTCAAATTTAATTAAAGGAGGAAACTTATATGAGCGACTTAAATGCTAATTCAGCCGCATTCAGCGAAGCCGTTTGCATTGAGGCTATGAGGATCTTCGACAGCTGTTCTGATAAAGACTGCATTGAAGATCTGCAAGTTGTTTTCGGCAGCGCAGAAGATCAAGCGATTGTTGCAAATGCAACATTTATCAAGTGCAAAAGCGTTGAAGTTGTAAATACGGTGTTTGACATTGAACCTGTTCCGTTCAACAAGGGTTTTTTCTCTGTTGACCTCACCTACACCTTCAATGTTGAAATTGAAGCATTTACAAATGTTTCGCTGCCTTCAACAACTCTTAACGGCGTTACGACCTTCAGCAAAAAGGTTATTCTATACGGCGGCGACGGAAATACAAAATACTTTTCTTCAGATGATACGACGGAAGTCAATACTAACGGATACTACTCACAAACTCTGCCAAGAGCAACGGTAAGCGTTGTAGAACCTATTTCTTTAGACTGTAAACTGCTGCCTAAACATCGATTCAACAACTGTGGCTGCCCTATTCAGTGCGATGATAACAATGCCGGAGACAGTCCAACACCGCCGTCTGTACCAAAGGTAGCTTACATAACAATAGGACTTTTCTCAATAGTCCAGCTTTCACGTCCAGTACCTATTCTCGTTCCGGCATACGACTACTGCATACCAAGCAAGGAATGCTCAACAACCACAGACTCCCCCTGTGAACTGTTTGAGAAAATTAAATTCCCAACCAACGAATTTTTCCCCAGATCGTTAGAAGAAACAGAAATGCTCAATTCTGCAAGAGTACACGAACCTGTGTCTGAACAGCCAGCTCAAACACAGCAGGAAGTAGCACAAACTGAAACAGAGTAATTCCAAAACCCCTCAATGCGCATTGCGTCGAGGGGTTTTATTACCTTAAGTGCGAACTCCATATGCAATTTAAAAGCAGACACATCTGTGCCTGCTTAAGTGCTAATAGTTTTCAATCTTATAGATAACTTTCTTGCCTATCAGGATTTTTGCTTTTTCTATTCCACTAGCTTTTAATTTCTTTTTAAGGTCTTTTGCTACCCTTTTATTTTGAACATGAAAATTTATGCCTTTTATGTCATAAGCCCAAATTGATTTCTTTTTGATTTTAGGTGCTTTATTTTTATGCTTTAATACTATTTTTATTTTTTTACTTATATTTAATAAACTATCTGAAAATTTATTGACATTTTGCCCTATAGTTAATTGTTTCAAATATTTATTATCAAGACAACTATCAACTACTTTTACTGTTTTATAAACTGTAACCTTGCTTTTGTTCCCTACTATATCAATTAATTTTTTTCCGTCATTTGAAAGTATCTGATTTCCCTTAACCTTTAGATACTTATTACTTTTTGCTATTTTAACCTTCAGCTTAGGCGCATCTTTTCCAACATTGCAATATTTAACCGTTTTCGGCAGGGAGAGTTTTTTCAATTTAGGACAACCGTCAATACTTATATTTATCAATCCCGAATCGGAAGTTATATTTATTTTTTTCAGCTTTGGACAAGAAGGTAAAGATAATTCTTTAAGTTTTGAACCAGACGGAACATTAATTACTTTTAAAACACTAAGTAATCCGTTATAATAACCTATATCAAAAAGATCAATTTGTTCAATATTTTTACTAACATTTATTGTTTCCAAAACTGATGAAAATGACGAATATCCACGTGTAGTAAAAATAGATAAATACTTTATCGGATAAGTAATACCTTTGCATACCACTGTTTCCGGAATATTAAGTATTCTAGTATCTGCTTTTATATCAACTATTACGGCAGATGATGTTTCACTGTCTATACAGTAGGTGAAATTATCTTCTTCAAAGTTTGTCATATTATCGTTATAGACAAAAGCATAAGATGTAAGATTAATTGTGCACATAGTCATAATCATAATTAATATCATTAAATACGAAAAAAATCTTTTCATGTTATCACCTCAATATTAATTTAACTATATTTGCAGTTTATATTTACTATCATAATAAATTAAATCAACATTATAATATGGTATATCAAAAATAGTAATAAGAAATCCCTTGCTAAAATAATGCATAAAATATTCAGCCATAGTTTCAGCAGCTAATACTCTGTTTGGAACTACCTTCGGGTTATCTTCATATCTTGATAACATTTTACTATTTTTACTTTTAGCAACACAATTTTTTATTTCGGCAAAATCAAGTGAACCGTTATTATAAGATGATAATAATTTTGACCACTCTGTACTTGTAAAATCACTTTTATCAAATCTATTTTTACTGTTAACGTAATTTGAATCTGTAGCCCTGTCGAATAAAAACTTTGGTACAATAGTTCTATGTGCTGTTAAATCACCAATAACATGCATAATTAATCCATAAATCAAATATTTTCGCTCATTTCCCGTCTTAGTTTTACCATAATTATTTATTACATATTCCGCTGTATTAGCTAAGTTCACTAATTCTACATAATCTTTTTTATCAGCATTTCTATTATCAAATTTTGTCTTGCTGAACATTGCTAAACAATCTTTTTTAGCTTTACTTGATTGTGCACTACAAGACTGACCATTATCAACACTTATTTTCTTTGCAAAAGTCCATAAAAACTTTATTGTTGCAACATAATTTCTATTTGCATGCAAACAAGTGGTACTAGGAATTCTACTTGTATCATCACACCATCTGCATATTTTCATAACTAAATCTTCATATTTTTCGGGGAAATAGTTAAAGTTGTTGTTAAATATAATTTCATCATGTACACTACCAGTCCACATTGGTGATATTTCAGAACTATTGTTATTAGAATTGCCAACAGATATTGTATCGTCATTTGAATTCTCATAATCGTTCTTCATTTTTTCTAAAATCAAACTTCCAAAACACTGACTTTCCTCAGTTTCCTGAATGTCCTCAGCAAAAATTGAAGATGATGAACTTAATGTTGCAGTAAATGCAATGGTTGTTGTAAGTGTTAAACATAATAATTTTTTTAACTTCATGATGTCACGTCCTTTATAAATTTTAGGTATATAGAATTCTATATTTATATTATATTAAACAAATTATAGAAAGTAAAGTAAAATTTATGTAAAAATATTAATTCTGTAGAATTATACAAAAACAGTAGCCTTTCTTTGTGCACTACAACATAAATTGCAAAGATAAAAAAAGAAATCAGCAAAACCAAAGCAAAATAAGATAATAAAAAATCATTCGAGACTTCCCCGAATGATTTCTTGTCTATTACTATTAAGTATTTTTGTCAACTACTTTCATCTTCTTTAAGTTTCCCGTCTTATTGTGGCGCTCGTCAAGAACCGCCTCAACTTCGCTCCAAGCCAAGCCTCTTTCAACGCACATTACCATAAGATGATACAAAAGATCGGCAACCTCGCCTTTAAGCTCCGAGTTATCCTTGTTCTTAGCGGCGATAATGGTTTCTGCACTTTCTTCGCCAACTTTTTTGAGTATCTTGTCAATTCCTTTTTCAAATAGATAACAGGTATATGAACCCTCTGCTTTAGCTTCCTTTCGGGATATAACAACCTGTTCTAAAGTTTTTAAAGTTTCCATTTTCAATCCTCCGTTATTCGTCATTATACATTTCATTAAGAAAGCAGCTATACGAGCCTGTATGACATGCAGCTCCCGTCTGCTTTACATTTAAAAGCAATGTGTCGTCGTCGCAGTCGCTGTATATAGATACAACCTTTTGCAGATGTCCGCTAGTCGCACCTTTGTTCCAAAGCTCTCCCCTTGAACGGCTCCAGTACCACGTGTAACCCGTCTCAAGAGTTTTCTTTAAGCTCTCTTTGTTCATATAAGCAAGCATTAAAACGGTTTTTGTGTCAACATCAAATGCAATAGCCGGAACAAGTTCCGACTTGATAAAATACTTATCAAGGTTATTTATGTCTACTTTTATCACGCTCATTAGAATTTCCTTTCAACCAAAGCATTTACTCAGAATAATCTGGGCATCAGATTATTTCCCACATCTCTCACAGGCACTCCGCATTTTAAAAGATATGATTTAACATCATTTACCGTCAGCTCTTTAAAATGAAACAAAGAAGCCGCAAGTGCTGCAGAACAATTAGTCTTTTCAAAGGCGTCACGAAAATCCTCCAGCTTTCCGCAGCCACCTGATGCTATTACAGGGATTTTTACAGCATCACAGACAGCATTCAGCATTTCTATATCGTAACCGCCCCGAACGCCGTCTGTGTCTATTGAATTCAGACATATCTCACCTGCACCCAGTTTTTCTATCTCCTTGACCCACTCAATAAGGTCAAGTCCATAATCTATTCTGCCGCCGTTTATATATACCGTCCACTTGCCGTTTGATACCTTTTTAGCGTCTATTCCAACAACCACGCACTGACTTCCGAATATATCAGCCGCTTCACGTATAAGCTCAGGATTCTGAACAGCCTGCGAGTTTACCGAAACCTTATCAGCCCCTGCCCTAAGCGTTTCACGAAAATCATCAATTGTTTTTATTCCGCCGCCGACAGTAAGAGGAATAAAAACTTTTTTTGCGGTATTTCTCACAACGTCAAGCATAGCCCCTCTGCCCTCATGGGAAGCGGTTATATCATAAAAGACTATTTCGTCAGCGCCCTGCATATTATACTCATATGCAAATTCAACCGGATCGCCGACTTCCCTTATTCCCTCAAAATTGACGCCCTTTACAACATATCCGTCTCTTACGTCAAGACAGGGAATGATTCTTTTTGCAAGCATTTTGATCCTCCGTTTTAATAAGAATATTATTTAATCTCTTTGGAAAAGTTCTGTAAAATTTTAAGCCCTGTTTTTCCGCTCTTTTCAGGGTGAAACTGCGCTCCAAATACATACTTTCCGTCCCAAACCATAGCAGGAACTTTATCTCCGTATTCACAGTAAGCGACCAAATTCTTATTGTCGTTATCGCAGTATGCCTTATATGAATGTACAAAGTATACATAATCATTTCCCGGCAATCCCTCAAACAGCGAACAATTCTTAATATTATATTCAAGCTTGTTCCAGCCCATATGCGGGATAATCAGTTCAGGCTCGTCAATTTTGTCAACCCTGCCTGGAATAAGACCAAGACCGTTGCACTCTTCAAACTCGTAGCCCTTATCAAAAAGAAGCTGCATTCCCAGACAAATACCTAAAAACGGCTTTTTAGTTGCCTCGTACTTAATTGTATCAATAAGACCACTCTTATTGAGCTCGCTCATCGCCCACGGAAATGCCCCAACACCGGGAAGAATTATAGCGTCAGAAGATTCAATAACCTTTCTATCTTTCGTCAGAACGCTCTCTATACCAAGCATATCTAGTGCATTTTTAACGCTGAATATATTTCCAGCACCGTAATCTATAATTGCTATCACTTATAACACTCCCTTAGTAGATAAGACCTCTCCGCTTTTATTCAAAGAAATTGCTATCTTAAATGAGTGAGCGACCGCTTTAAACAGTGCCTCACATATGTGGTGATCGTTACTTCCGTATATTTCTGAAATGTGCAAAGTTATTCCGGAATTGAATGCAAACGCTCTGAAAAATTCCTCTACAAGACAAGTATCCAACTCCCCTATTTTCTCGCCCTCAAAATCTGCATTGAATACCAAAAACGGTCTGCCGCTTATGTCAAGAGAACAAAAACCAAGAGCCTCGTCCATAGGTATATATGCACTGCCGTATCTTGCAATGCCCGACTTGTCTCCAAGAGCCTTTGAAATTGCCTGCCCTAAAACAATTCCGGTATCCTCAACAGTGTGATGATTGTCAACATCTAAATCGCCCGTTACGTTTATCTGCATATCAATTCCTGAATGTACACCGAATGCTGTCAGCATATGATCGAAAAAACCTATTCCCGTATCGACTGACACCTTGCCCTCGCCGTCCAGCTTTACAAATACATTTATGTCTGTTTCCTTTGTTTTTCTTGCAATTTCGGCTGTTCTCATAATAACCCTCCGTATTTATTTCCTTAATATTTCTTCTAAAGCTTCAAAAAGCATATTCATCTCTTCGTCAGTACCTATTGTAATTCTCAGATAATTATTGATTCTAGGCTTATCCCAATAGCGTACATAAATCTTTCTCATTTTAAGCTCATAAAATATCTCACTTGCAGGCTTATTTGGGTGAGATGCAAATATAAAATTGCTCTTTGAGTCAGGGAATTCAAATCCTAGCTTTATTAATTTCTTCTTCGTTCTTTCCCTTGTTTTTATAATTCTGTTCGTAGTTTCTTTAAAATAGCTTTCATCTTTAACAGCCTCAATGCCGATCTTTTGAGTAAGGCTGTTCATAGTGTAAGAATTTACAGAAAACTTTACGTCATTCAGACACTTAATTAACCTTTCATTGCCGACAGCAAAGCCTATTCTTGCTCCCGCTAATGAGCGTGATTTTGAAAAGGTCTGAATAACAAGCAAATTATCATACTTTTTCAAAAGAGGTATACAGCTTGCCCCCCCGAAATCTATATATGCTTCATCAATCATAACTATAACGTCAGGATTTGCCTTTAAAATTTTTTCTATCTTATCAAGGTCCTCATAAACTCCCGTAGGCGCATTTGGATTTGGAAAAATAATTCCTCCGTTATCACAGATATAATCATTTTCATTTATTTTAAAATTCTCATCAAGCGGTTTTGTTTCATAAGGAATTTTATAAACCTCTGCCCAGACGTCGTAAAAAGAATATGTTATATCAGGAAAAATAATCGGCTTATCCGAATTAAAGAAAGTCATAAAAGCCATAGAGATAACGTCGTCAGAGCCAACGCCTACAAATATCTGCGAAGACTTCACGCCATACCTTTCAGCAAGAGCTTTAACAAGTTTATAAGACGAAGGATCAGGATAAAGCCTTAAATTATCGGCATTATAATCCTTCAAAGCCTTCATAACTCCCTTAGCAGGAGGATATGGGTTTTCATTGGTGTTAAGTTTTATTATGTCCTTCTCTTTAGGCTGTTCTCCCGGAACATAAGGACAAACCCTTCTTATATTCTTCTCCCAATTTCTCATTACAAACTTTCCTTTATTCAAATCTCACTTTGACTGCATTAGCGTGAGCAGTAAGCCCCTCTCTTTCAGCTATCTGAACAATATCGTCCTTCGCTTTAAATAATGCGTCCTCAGTGTAATATATAAAGCTGGAACGCTTTTCAAAACTGTTTACCGACAGCGGAGACGAAAACCTTGCCGTACCGCTTGT
Source organism: uncultured Clostridia bacterium (assembly GCA_947627045.1). Taxonomy (GTDB): domain Bacteria; phylum Bacillota; class Clostridia; order Oscillospirales; family Ruminococcaceae; genus UMGS1601. Next base: position 70,913 of record CANQUM010000001.1, on the reverse strand, counting down.
AGGCAGAACATGATTTGGTCCTGCATAGTAATCTCCCAAAGGCTCGGGAGCATATGAACCCAAAAACACCGAGCCTGCATTGTCAAGTTTTCCTATATACTCCAATGGATTTTCAAACAATACCTCTAAGTGTTCAGGTGCAAGGTCATTTGCAAGCTGTACTGCCTTATCCTTAGAATCACATATAATTATCGCTCCGAAGCCTGTTAAAGACTCATCAATTATTTCTTTTCTCGAAAGCTCTTTCATTTGTCGCTCTAATTCAGTTTTAACATCATTCGCAAGTCTTTCGCTTGTTGTAACCAGAATAGCCGAAGCAATTCTATCGTGCTCTGCCTGACTCATCAAATCAGCCGCAACAAATTTAGGATTGGCACTCTCATCAGCAATGACCAAAATCTCGCTAGGACCTGCTATCATATCAATATCTACCGTTCCGTATAAAATTTTCTTAGCCGTTGCAACAAATATATTTCCAGGACCTACAATCTTGTCAACCTTTGGGATTGTCTCCGTTCCGAACGCTAGTGCCGCAACCGCCTGAGCACCGCCTGTCAAAAATACTCTGTCTACGCCGCATATTGCAGCAGCAACAAGAATATCTTTGTTAGGTGTTCCGTCTTTAAGCGGAGGAGTAACCATTATAATTTCTTTAACACCTGCGATTTTCGCAGGAATAGCATTCATTAGAACTGATGACGGATAAGCAGCCGTACCGCCCGGAACATACAGTCCTACACGCTCTAAGCCTCTTACTCTCTGTCCGAGTATAACTCCGTTTTCCTTAGTATCAACAAAGCTCTGCGACTTCTGTTTATTGTGGAAATCTGCAATGTTTTCCTGTGCATTCAACAAAGCCTCAACAAAAGCAGGGTCAGCCTCAGTCAGAGCGTCGTTTATAACGTCTCTAGGAACTTCATAATACTCCGGTGCTTTTCCGTCAAACTTGACCGTATAGTCGTTTACAGCCCTATCTCCGTTTGTCCTAACATTTTCAATGATCTCGCTTACTATTTCAGTAACCTTTCTATCTGTTTCGCCGTTTCGGTCAGCGACCTGTTTTAAAAATTCGACCTCATCCTTACCGTTAGCGTAAATCGTCTTTATACTCATATAATCGCTCCTTTAAGAGCGTTCCTCCTCTCACATTATTAATTATTTTCTCTCTATTTACCAAAGTGTTTCTTCAACAAATTAGACTTTATCTCATAATAATGTTGACTTAACAAAAAGTTGATCAATTGTGCCATATATTGTTTCATAATCACCCAGTTTTACAAAACCGTATTTTTCATATAACCCAATCTCACCACTCATAATATATACTTTTTGATACCCCAACTCAAGTGCATAGGAAGCTGCACTTTTTAGCATTAATTCTGATAATCTTTTACCTCGATATTGTTCGTCAACAAAAACAAATCCTATAAGTGGTTTAAATTCATACCTTGGAGACAACTCGTCCTTCTCAGTGAGCGTACAAAAGCCTACTACTTTTTCGTCTACACAAGCAGCAAACACCTTTTCCCATTCGGAAAATTCATTATTAATCATTTTTTCAGCTAAATAAGAACCTGCTTTCCATGAGCAATTTGCAGCCAGTGAAAAGGTTTCATTCCAATATTTATGTCCTTGGGACATAGGGAAAATTTCTATCATACAGACCCCTTTATGAATCCCGATTTAGTTTATTTTCTCAGCAACACAATTTTAAAAAATGTTTTATAAATTGCTCTCAAAAAGCGAAACCAGCTTTTCAATTTCCGTCTGTCTCAGCTTCATACTGACAGTATTTACAATCAGCCTTGCCGAAATAGGAGCAATATCCTCTATGACCTCAAGACCGTTTTCCTTTAAGGTTGTTCCCGTCTCAACAATATCAACTATGCCGTCAGATAACTCCAGCAAAGGTGCAAGCTCTACAGAACCCTCTATTTTTACTATTTCTAAATCCATACCCTTTGCTTTGAAATAACTCCTTGCAACATTAGGGTATTTAGTAGCTATAGTTTTTATATCGTATCCGCCATAGAAGCCTGAGCCCTTTTTAGTTGCAAGTGCAAACCTGCATCTGCCAAAGCCTAAATCGACCAGTTCAAAAAATGAACCTCCCATTTCCATAATGGTATCTTTTCCTACAACACCCATATCGCATACGCCGTGCTCAACATATGTAATAACGTCGTTTGCCTTAGCAAGCACGACCTCTAAATTGGCGTCGGGAATAGGAAGTATCAGCTTTCTTCCCTTTTCTCTCACGGCTGTACAGTCAAAGCCGATTTTTTCCAAAATCCCGACTGTATCCTTTTCAAGTCTGCCCTTTGTCAGAGCAATTCTTATAGGCTTACTCATATTTATATTAACTTTCCTTTCCGATTTATAAAAACAGAATCTCACCAAATCAAAACTAAAAATATATAACCCTTATAAATCTATCTCCATAATATCATCAGATACTACATATAACTTTGATATTCCCTTTTTAATTGCATATTCCTTAGTTTCTTCAAGGGTTTCAAAAAGTGAGTTTTCAACCGTCATTCCGCTTTTTACCAAAGCATTTGAATAGGCAACAGCCTTTAACGCATTTTCACTCTCACCGAAAACTATTGCGTCTGCAACCTTTGTTTTAGGTACATTTTCACTTTTAAGCAATAGTGATGAAACGGCGTTTACATTTATTGCAAAGCCTGTTGCGGCTGCGTCAAAACCGAATTCAGAAATCAGCTTATTATACCGTCCGCCAGATAAAACAGGCTCGCCTATTCCCTCAAGATAGCCTCTGAAAACTATACCCGTGTAATAGTCTACTCTGTTTACCGTTCCGAGATCAACAATTATTTTACCCTCATATCCCAGCTTAGACAGTGAATTATATACATATTTCAAATCTGAGAGAATTCTCTCAGTCTTTTCATCGGAGAACAGCTTTGACGCACGTTCAAATACCTCTTCCCCTCCGAACAGTCTGGGAAGCTGCTTTAACGCTCTTGCAGCCCCGCTGTCGCCTATTCCATCAAGCAAATCGTTAAGCGCAGGGTAGTTCTTGTTAAGTATCAGATACCTGATTTCCTCTGCTGTGTGTTCATCAATATCCAACTTTGAAATTAGCTCTCTGAAAAATCCAATCGTTCCAATTTCAAGACGGAATTTATCTTTCTCAAAAGCCGTAAGGGTCTCAATAGCAGTTGACAAAACTTCAAAATCTGCTTTTCTAGAGTCAGAACCGATAAGCTCAATACCTGCCTGCACAATCTCATCAGAATGGCCTTTAAGCAAAGCGTTGTTCTCATAGGTTGTCTGAATATAATACAATCTCAGTGGCATCTCAGCGTCTTTAAGACGTGTGGCAACAAGTCTTGCAATAGGAATTGTAGAATCAGGACGCATAGCAAGCAGTCTTCCCTTAGAATCAACGAGCTTATACAACTGCTCCTGAGGAATTGTTCTTGAGCCTTTGTTGAAAACATCATAAAATTCAATTCCCGTCGTTACTACCTCACTATAGCCCCGAGACTGAAAAATCTCTGCAAACTTGTTCTCAACCGCCCTTCTTGACAGACACTCGTCAAAGAGCAGATCCTTAGTACCCTCCGGGGTTATCAAATCATATCTTTCCATATTCACTCCATAAAATATATATTTTTATTATTAGTAACCTTGTCAGTTATATTTTAATTCACTTTGTCGTGATAAAGTGATAACACGCTAATTTATTAGCATAATACCACAGTAAAATTACTTTGTCAACAGCATTAATAAAAGTTCACAGTTAGTTTACAATCCAACAAGCTGCCGCCGGCTCGACGATCAAACCGTAGTTCATAGGCTTGACCGAAAACTTTTAGTCCCATTGTCAATTATACATTGTCTATTATCAACTACCCCGATCTGCCTTCTTAGAAGCAAGAAACCAGAGTCAAGATGCAAGAATTTATCATTATAGCTAAGTTTAATCGTTAGTATCTTGCTTCTAACCTCTTTACACTAAGTGTTAGCCCGCCGTTGAACAAACTATAACATTTTACAAACTTTCCAAAGGTGGCAGAGCCTCCGCCGGCTCAACGGTGTTACATAGTAAACAAAGAAAACTGATTGCTTTCAGGAATATCTCCAAATGCACCTATGTCTTTAAGCGTTTCAATAACAGTCTTTGAAACACCGCTTTGATTTGCAAACTCCTCAACAGATATAAAATCGCCGTTCTGTGCCTTTTCATAAATGCTCTTTGATGCATTGGTTCCTACTCCGTTTATAGAACAGAACGGAAGTCTCAGCTTTCCATCTTCAATTTTATAAACGGTTGCGTGAGATTTGAAAATATCCACAGGCAAAAATTCAAATCCTCTTGACATCATCTCATTAATGAGCATAAGAGTATCAAGAGTTCCCTCCTCCTTTGCAGTTTTTTCAGCCTTGATTTGAAGTTCCTGAATTTTGTGCTTTACTGCCGCTTCACCTTTAATTGCGGTTTCAGCGTCAAAATCCTCACCTCTAACAGTAAATAACGCCGCATAAAATTCAAGAGGCTTGTACACCTTAAACCAGCAAAGACGAATAGCTGCCGTTACATATGCCGCAGCGTGAGCTTTCGGGAACATATATTTAATCTTCAGACAGCTTTCTATAAACCATTCGGGTACATTATTATCACGCATTTCCTGTTTCATTTCCTCAGTGAGCAGCTTAGGAGCTTTACCCTTTCTGGTGATCTCCATAATCTTAAACGAAAGAGACGGATCTACTCCGTAATAAATCAGCTTTGTCATAATGCTGTCTCGAGTTCCTATTACCTGGGAAATATCACAAACGCCGTTTTTGATAAGCTCCTGAGCGTTGCCGAGCCAAACATCAGTACCGTGAGAAAGCCCTGAGATTTGTAGAAGATCGGAGAAATTTTTAGGCTGTGCGTCCAAAAGCATTTGCCGAACAAAAGGCGTTCCCATTTCCGGTATACCAAGCGTTCCCGTCTCGACAAAGATCTGTTCTGGCTTAACACCCAACGCCTCTGTAGATGTAAAGAGCGAATACACTTTATCGTCAGACATAGGTATCTTTGTTACATCACAGCCTGTCATATCCTCTAAATGCTTATACAGCGTCGGAACATCGTGTCCGAGCTCGTCTAACTTTAATATGGTATCATGAAGAGAGTTAAAATCAAAGTGTGTTGTAACAATATCACTGTCCGTTTTTTCTGCTGGGTGCTGAACAGGCGTGAAATCATATACTTCATATTCAGCCGGAATAACTACCATTCCGCCAGGATGCTGACCCGTTGTACGCTTTATGCCGGTGCATCCGTTTACAAGCCTCTGAATCTCGGCAGGGTTTGCTTTTCTGCCACGCTCATCTAAATATTTCATAACATATCCGTAAGCAGTTTTATCAGCTACACCTGATATAGTTCCCGCCTTAAAAACGTGGTCAGAACCGAAAAGCTCCTCTGTATATTTATGCGCTCTAGACTGATATTCTCCCGAGAAATTCAAGTCAATATCAGGTGATTTATCTCCATGAAAGCCCAGAAATGTTTCAAATGGAATATCATGTCCGTCACGGTGCATATCAGTGCCGCATTCAGGACAAGCCTTTGGCGGCAAATCAAATCCGGAGCCTACAGTTCCGTCGGTTATGAATTCGCAATATTTACAGTTTGGACAAACATAGTGCGGAACAAGCGGATTTACCTCCGAAATGCCCGCCATTGAAGCTACAAACGACGAGCCTACAGAACCTCTTGAACCAACCTGATAACCATTCTCGACCGAATTTGCAACCAGCTTCTGAGCAATAATATACAATACTGCAAAACCGTGCTTGATAATTGAATCAAGCTCACGCTGCAAACGCTTATCAACAATTTCCGGAACAGGATCACCGTAAATCTCTTTTGCTCTATTCCAGCAAATCTCAGTAAGTTCTTCTTCAGCGCCTTCGATGTGCGGAGTAAATGTTCCCTTTGGAAAAGCTCTTAATTCCGGGTCTGTCATATCAGCTATTTTATTTGAATTTGTAACAACAACCTCATAAGCCTTTTCCTCGCCTAAGTATTCAGAAAACTCAGCGAGCATTTCATCAGTGGTTTTCAAATACAGCGGTGCCTGAAAATCTGCATCAGGGTACCCCTGACCTGCCTGCAAAATCGCACGAAATGCTGCGTCCCCCTCCTCGAGAAAATGCACGTCGCCTGTTGCTACAACAGGTATTCCCAGTTCTTCACCGAGCTCTACAACAAATTTATTTATATCTTTAAGCTGTTCTTCTGTTCTTATGTTTTTATAAACATCACGGTCGCTTCTTAGCATAAACCTGTTGTTTTCTATTGACTGTATCTCAAGATAATCATAGAATTTTGCAATCTCTGCAAGTTCATCACGGGGTTTTCCCTCAAGATAATTCTGAATCAGTTCGCCCATCTCGCAGGCACTTCCCACAAGAAGTCCGTCTCTGTGCTTTATAAGCTCCTGCTTTGGTATTCTCGGTCTTTTATAGAAATACTTTAAATTAGAATCGGAGACGAGCTTGTAGAGATTTTTAAGTCCTGTTTTGTTTTTAGCCAAAATAATCTGATGATACGGCTTTTTTATCGAACTTTGATCTAACGTGTCGCTGTTTACCTGATAAGCCTCTATGCCGTAAATCAGCTTGAAATCTCCGCCGTCCTTTCGTATTTTATCAACAGCATACATAGCGTCAGGGCATCCCTGCATTACACCGTGATCGGTGATTGCGATAGCTTTGTGTCCCCATGAGTAAGCCTTGTTTACTATCTTATCAGCAGGAGAAACAGCATCCATTGCTGACATATTTGTATGGCAATGGAGCTCTACACGCTTGACTTCACTTTTATCCGTCTTTACATTTTTATGTATAGTCATTATATCATTTGGAATAAAATACTCTTTATGGTCATAGTCGTCTTCTTCAAGCGATCCTGAAAGAACTATTGTTGTTCCCTTTTTCATTTCATCAAGCATAGCCTCAAGTCTGTTCTTTTGCAGTCTTGCCCGTTTATTCGCAGAACCCAGCAGTTTAACAGCACATGAATTTGTATAATCTGTAATATAAAGAACTGCTATCAACATTCCCGATTTCGTTTCTCTTGTGTTAATCTGAAAAACATCACCCCATATTACAGCACTGCCACTGTCAATATTCAGTTCACTTAGAGGAGTTAGTGTATTCTCAGGCTTTATTATCTTGCCAAGAAGAAGCTTTGCACCGCTTCCGTCTAAATAGCTTTCAGAAAAGTCTATATCGAAAACAGAAAATTCGTTTTCTGACGAATCTGACTTAATCTCTTTCGGAGGAATATATTCAGGCAGCGGTATATTGGAAACCGCTTCAGAATATAACTTCTCGTGTTCTTCCTTATCAGTGCGGAGAACCCCTCCAAAGACCAGCTTTATATTCTTTGAAAAAAGTTCAAAAATCAATTTTGACAAAGCATTCTCGACCCCGGCCTTCTGCAAAAGACTGAAGCCGCCCGATTTAAGTTCAATTTTAAGCTCACTGTTATTATCATCATATGTAACACCTGCATCGTCAAAAAAACCGTTTACTACTGAAAATCTGTCTTTTAGTAATTTGATAATTTCAGAAAAATAATCAGCGCTGAACATATCAGGAGTATACTTGATTTCCAAAGTAACTCCTGACATTTGAAGAGCATTTTTCAAATCGTTCTCAAACTTTTTAACTGTTTCATAGCTAATAAGCCTGTCAAATGCAGCGGTAATCTTCATCGTACTGTAATTATCAGACAAAACAAGCTTTAGTATTCTGCCGTTTTCCATTTCACTTGGAATTATGTTTTTATATTCTTCAAAAAAATTGCCAATATAATGCTGTTCCATTTTTCTTACAGCTTGAAATCATTCAAGCCTGTCCCCCGTTTCTGTGCGTAAAAATGCACTTATTTATTCATCTGTCAAAGTTTGTCTATCTCATCTATCAAAGCGTCTAATGCTTTTGATTCATCAACAGTGTAAAGTTTTTTACCTTTTTTAAACAACACTGCTTTCCCGTCTCCGCCTGCAACTCCTATATCCGCCTCTCTTGCCTCGCCAGGACCGTTCACGACACAGCCCATAACAGCGACGGTTATGTTCTTGGTTATATTTTTAGTTCGCTCCTCAACCTCTTTAGCTAGTGAAATCAAATCGATTTTGGTTCTTCCGCAGGTTGGACAAGACACGATCTTTACACCGCTTCCCATACCGATCGCCTTCAAAATATCCTTAGCGGCGTAAACTTCTTTAACAGGGCTGTCTGTAAGCGAAACTCTTATAGTTTCGCCTATACCGTCAAGCAAAAGAGAGCCTATCCCAACAGCTGATTTTATAATCCCTAATCTCTCCGTTCCTGCTTCCGTAACTCCCAAATGCAGAGGATAGCCACACTTTTCAGCTAAAAGTCTGTAAGCTGATACCATTGTTTTAACATCTGATGATTTAATTGAAATAACTATATCGTCAAAGTCAACAGCTTCGAGCGTCTTAGCATGGTTTAAAGCGCTTTTTACCAAAGCCTCCGGCGTGGGAGAGCCGTATTCGGCTAGCAGTTCCTTTTCCAACGAGCCTGAATTTACTCCGATTCTTATGGGAATCTCCCTAGTTCGGCAAGCATTGGCAACCGCCTTAACATTTTCCATTCCGCCTATATTACCGGGATTTATCCTTATCTTGTCTACGCCGGCATATGCCGCTTCAATCGCCAACTTATAATCAAAATGAATATCCGCAACCAGCGGTACTGATATTTCTTTCTTTATTGCCGGAATTAGTCTGACCGCACTCATATCGGGTATTGCCGCACGGATTATCTCACATCCTGCTTTCTCCAGCTCAACAGCCTGAGCAACGCTGCCCTTTATATCCTCTGCAGGAACATTGAGCATAGACTGTATATATATTTTCTTGCCGTCAAGGCAAAGTGAGCCGACCTTGACAGGCTTGCATTTTCTATTCATAACGTAAATTTGCTCTTAAAATTTAATGAGCAGTCCTCCTATTATATCATCATACAGTTGTCAGTTAATAAGCTTTATAACATCGTTAAAAGTTACATAAAGCATAAGCATCATCAAAAGCGCAAGACCAATAAAGTGAACAACACCCTCCTTTTCCGGACTTACAGGCTTTTTTCTTATTCCCTCAACTATTAAAAATATGAGCCGTCCTCCATCTAAAGCCGGAAGTGGGAGAAGATTGAATATTCCCACATTTATTGAAATCAACGCCGCCATAGAAAAAAGATTTTGAAAAAGTTCAAACCAGTTGACGCCAGTTTCTGTTGTTTCATTTGATACTACATCGCTTATTGCAGAAACTATCCCTACAGGTCCCGATAAATCGTTTATCTTGTACTGTCCTGTTAAAAGATCACCCAAAGATATCCAGATAAGTCTGGCATATGAAATGCTTCTTCTCCATGATTGAGATACAATACTTTTAAAACTTCTTTTAATAGGTTCAACTTTAAAGTCAATATGCAGACTGCTCGTGCTTTTGTCATTGTCGGGCTTAGACATAGTGAACTCTATATCTTTAAGATTTTTCTTCTCACCGTCTCTTATAACCGTCATATCAAATACTCCGTCTTTATCAGACTGAAGCTGATAGGCAAAATCAGTATCGGTAAAAATATGCATACCGTTTACTTTAACTACTTTGTCCCCTACCTGAAGTCCGCTTTTTTGAGATACGGCATTTTCCTCAAACCAAGAAATAGTTGTGCTTGCATAAGTATCTGCCATAGAATTCATTATCACTATAAATATAAATCCTAAAATAAGATTCATCAGCGCTCCTGCTGCGACAATTATTATTCTTTTTATAACGCTTTTTCTGCAAAAGGCTCTGTCGTCATCACTTGACTGATCCTCTCCTTCCATTGAACAATATCCGCCGATGGGGAGAAGTCTTAAAGAATATTTAGTTTCACCGTACTGCTTAGATAACAGCTTAGGTCCCATACCTACTGCAAATTCGTTGACCCTTACTCCGCTTTTCTTTGCGGCAATAAAATGTCCGAACTCATGTACTATGATTATTATTCCAAATACCAATATCGCGATTATTATACTAACCATTTGAACCTCTCATTCAATTTGATATTAATGAGTTAAATCCTGCTCAAGACAAATTCTCTTGCTTCTTTGTCAGCCGTTAAAACATCATCAAGGCAAGTGATATTTGTTGGCTTAATGCTTTCAAGAGCAGACATTACAAGCTCGCCGATTTTTAGAAATGAGATTCTATTATCAAGGAACAATTCAACTGCCTGCTCATTTGCACCGTTTACAACAGCAGGCATTGAACCCCCTATAGTTATAGCCTTTATACAAGCTCTAAGACAGTCAAATGTTTCATAGTCAGGCTTTGAGAAGGAAAGCGTTCCGTAATCGGTAAGCGAAAGCGCCTTTTCTTTACAATGAATTCTTTTAGGATATAACAGCGCATACTGAATAGGAAGTCTCATATCAGGTACACCCATCTGTGCTATTACCGAACCGTCTTTATATTCAACCGCTGAATGTATAACGCTCTCTCTGTGAACAACTATCTCTATCTGCTCAGGCTTTAAGTCAAACAGCCACATAGCCTCAATAAATTCAAGTCCTTTGTTCATAAGTGTAGCAGAGTCAATGGTTATTTTATTTCCCATCGACCAGTTCGGATGATTTAACGCCTGTTCAACGCTCACATTTTCGAGTTCTCTCTTTTTTTTGCCAAAGAACGGTCCGCCTGACGCTGTAAGGATTATCTTATTTATCTTATTCATTTCATTACCCTGAAGACACTGAAATATCGCTGAATGTTCACTGTCAACAGGAAGTATTTTTACTCCCTTATCATTAGCCTTGTCAATTACCAGCTTACCGCCTGTTACTAAAGTCTCCTTATTTGCCAAAGCAATATCAACGCCCTTTTCAATTGCCGCAAGAGTAGGTTTAAGTCCTACCGTTCCCACAACCGAATTGAGCATTATGTCAACTCCGTCAAGCACTGCAATTTCACAAAGACCTTCCATTCCGCAGAGAACTTTAACGCCTGTTCCCTTGAAATTTTCTTTCAGCTCTTTGTATTTATCATTGTCATAGATACAAACATAATCAGCACTAAATTCCTTTGCCTGCTCAGTTAAAAGCGAAACATTTCCCTTTGCTGCAAGAGCTTTTATTTTAATATTATGCAGTCTTGCAATATCTAATGCCTGCGTTCCTATTGAACCAGTTGAACCTAAAACTGATATTGTTTTCATCACTTTTCGTTTTTGCCCTTACAGAGCTTGCCTCCTAATTTTATTTAAAACTAATTCATTATAAAACACTTAATAGGGGTAAGCCTTTTCCGCTTGCCCCTATTGATCTTCTATTTTAAAATATTAAATATGCCCAGTGCGATCGTCATAAACGGAGCTACAAATAAAACACTGTCAAACCTGTCCATAACACCGCCATGACCGGGCATTATTTTACCGTAATCTTTAATTCCCGTCTGTCTTTTAATAAGAGACGCAGATAAATCACCCAAAAGCCCCATCAGCGCACATATCATTCCTAGTACAAACAAAAGAATATAATTCACTTCAATTTTTGTCTGTACAATTATTGAATATCCAAAGCCGAGAATAACAAATATTATTCCGTTTGTAACAACGCCGCCAATTAAACCCTCAACGGTTTTTTTAGGGCTAATATTCGGACATAGCTTGTGCTTACCGAAAAATGTACCTGCAAAATATGCTCCGCTGTCAGCAAGCCAAGCTCCGCAAAGAGTTAGTACAACATAGAACAATCCATTTCTGCCGCCTGCTCTGTTTATATACAAAAGCGTAGACATTGACACAGCAATAAATACCGTTACAAAAGTCATAAAAGCCAGCTTTTCAAATTTCATTGTTTTATAGTATCCGAGAAATGACAGAAATATCAAAAGCAAAAAAACAGCTGAAATGTAATACATTATACTGCCGCTAAGCCTTAAAAGGTAATTTGAAAACGGAACTGACAATGCAAAAATATAACATACAGCCTGAGTTATCTTGAATTTTAAGCAGTCCTCTGCTCTGAAAAGCTCAAACAGTGCAATTTCAATAAGAGCTGCTACTGCAATGTTTATTATTATTGTATTGTGAAAACAAAGCACAACCACCGCAATGACAATTGCCGCAGCGGCAGAAATAATTCTTGTAAGCATATTTATAATATGCCCCGAAAGGAGCAATCCTCCTATTTTCAATTTTTCAGTTATTAAGTGTGAATATAATCTAAACCCCGCCGAATCTTCTGCTGCGCTCACTGAACGACTTTATAGCATCTGCCAAGTCTTTTTCCTTAAAATCAGGCCACAGAATATCTGTAAAATAATACTCTGCATAGGCAGACTGCCATATAAGGAAATTTGAAAGTCTCATTTCTCCGCTTGGTCTTATTATCAGATCAACAGGCGGAATTTCCTTAGTATCAAGATTTTCTTCAATTAGACGCTCGTCAATATCATCTGCTTGAAGCTCGTTGTTTTTAACTTTTCTCGCTATTTCTCTGACGCTTCGGCATATCTCGCTCTGACCTCCATAGTTTACAGCCAGTATTACCGTCATTGAATCAAAATCTTTTGATATTTCCTCAGCGTGTTTCATCTTTTTTTGCAGATTTTCAGAAAGCACAGACCTGTCTCCGATAAAAATAAGCCTTATATTTTCCTTTTCAAATGAGGATACATCATCGAGGTAATCTTCAAATAACTTCATTATAGCGTCGACCTCGTCCTTCGGGCGTTTCCAGTTCTCGGTTGAAAACGCATAGAAGGTCATAAACTCAACGCCCATAGCCTTGCCTGCAAGAGCAATTTTTTTAAATGTCTTTGCTCCCTCTCTGTGTCCGAACTTTCTAGGCAGAAGACGTTTTTTTGCCCATCTGCCGTTACCGTCCATAATAACGCCTATATGCTTTGGAATTATAAACCCGTCATTACTAATCAGTTTATTGCTGTTTTTTATCACACACCGAACCTCCGTTAAAGACAATAGCACAGATCGTTAGATAGACAATACTTCCTTTTCCTTTTCGGCAACTATCTCGTCTATATTCTTAGTAAACTTATCAGTTAGTTTTTGAGTCTTATCCTCGCCGTTTTTCAGGTCATCCTCAGTAAGTTCGGAATTTTTTTTCATTGCCTTTAGCTTTTCATTGGCATCACGGCGTGCGGAACGTATAGCTACCTTTGCTTCCTCACCATACTTTTTCAGATCCTTAACGATTTCCTTTCTTCTGTCCTCAGTAAGCTGTGGGAATGTAAGCCTGATAACATTTCCGTCATTTGCAGGATTAATTCCAATATCCGATGCCTGAATAGCCTTTTCAATGTCTTTGATAAGACTCTTATCCCATGGCTGTATAACCAAAACTCTTGCCTCTGAAACCGAAACGGCTGCCATCTGATTTATCGGCGTTGGTGTTCCGTAATAATTAACCAAAACCTTATCAAGCACAGACGGGTTTGCCCTGCCTGCCCTGATTGACGCAAACTCATTTTTCAGACTGTTAATTGTCTTGTTCATCTTTTCCTCTGCTCTATTAAGTACTTCTTTCATAATAATTCTCCTTTACTTTTTATTAAATATTAAATATTGTTAATTACCTTTGTTCCGACCGACTCGCCCATACAAGCTCTGTATATGTTTTCAGGATCAGCCAAATCAAATACATAGATAGGTATGTTGTTATCCTTGCACATTGCCGCCGCTGTTGAATCCATAACCTGCAGGCCTTTTGACAGTATTTCATTAAAAGAAAGCTCATCATATTTTACAGCGTCTTTGTATTTGTGAGGATCTTTATCATAAACTCCGTCGACCATAGTAGCCTTAAAAATTATGTCGGCTTCAATTTCTGCCGCCCTGAGAGCTGCCGCTGTATCAGTTGAGAAAAACGGATTTCCTGTTCCGCAGCCGAATATAATCACTCGTCCTTTTTCAAAATGCCGCATTGCACGATTTCTTATATAAGGTTCAGCGACCTCCGGCATTGATATTGCCGTCTGTACCCTGACCTGTAAACCGCAGTTTTCCAAACCGTCTGCAACCGCCAGCGCATTCATAGCTGTTGCCAGCATACCAATATGGTCGGCTCTCGTTCTGTCCATTGCTCCGCTTGAACGCCCTCTCCAGAAATTACCTCCGCCAACTACTATTCCAACCTCAACTCCTGCGTCGACGCATTTCTTGATAGCCTTGCCGAAAGAGTTTATAACGTCAAAACTCAAGCCCATTTGCTTATCGCCTGCCAAAGCTTCGCCGCTAAGCTTCAAAAGAATCCTGTTATACTTCGGTTTCACTACAACACACCCTTTATTCTATATTGCTATTTAACAGTATACCATAAACAACCTGAAATGTAAATAAAAAAATACCGGCGAGCCGCCGGTGGCTCTGCCGCCTTTGAAAAAATATATTAATGTGATACTATGTACAACGGCGGGCTATACATAGTAAAAACTTTTAAATATTTACATACTATCTTCATCACTACCAAACAGATAATTTGCATCAACTTTATATAATTTTATCAGATCTTTAATTGTTTGAATATTAGGTTTTAGAAATCCATTCTCATATTTTGATATATTACTTCTAGATATATCCAATTCAAATGATACTTGCTCCTGAGTAAGTCCAGCCATTTTTCTTGCTTGTTTAAGTCTATTTGCAAATTGATCCATTATATCACACCCTTTTTTCAATTTTATCATATTTTCACAAAAATGTCTGTTCTAATTTGGAACATTAGCTAATAGAATTTATTATTTTTCCATGCTAAAATATTAATGTTCGAAATTTGAACATTTTTAATACAAAATGTGCTATGATAAAAATGGAGGTGAAAAAGTAATTATGGATAATTTTGCAACAAGACTTAAAGAATTACGAATGCAATACAGATTAACTCAAACACAATTAGCAGAGAGACTGGGAGTTTCAAAATCAACCATTTCATATTATGAGTTGTTAGAACGCACCCCATCACCTGATATATTAGTTAGGCTAGCTGAAGTTTTCAATGTATCCCTAGATTACCTTATGGGGTTGAATAGGAAACAGATAATTGAGATTTCAAATCTTAATGAAGAAGATATAAAGCCAGTTAAAGATATAATTAATTATTTGTCAAACATCATGAAAATAAAAAGAAGCAAGAGAAAACAATCTCTTACTTCTAATCTTTATCTCGGTTTTACGGTAGTATTGTGCATTTTAAATTGTCAATTATCAATTGTCCGTTATTAATTCAATCCCACAGTTTAGCAAGCTACATCCCAATGGCTGAAAGACAAAAACGATTTTCCGCTATTCCTGCTGACCAAGCTGTATCGCCTTCATATTAACATCAATAAGATTTGCCTTTTTTGGAGGAATTGCCTTTTCAAACGCTTTATGTAAAGTGTCAATTGAGATTATACCTGTTTCCTTTATGAACTTTCCAAGCAGAATAATATTCGCCATACCAGACATTTTGTTCTCCTCTGCAAGCTGAGAAGCAGGTACATAAAAACATTCTATGTCGTCTCTTTCCGACTTTTTATCTATCATTGTGCTGTCAACAAACACTTTTCCTCCAGGCAGAACGCTGCCTATAAACTTGTCAAAAGAAGGTGTGTTCATAACAATAAGGTAATTAGGCTCTAAAACAAGCGGTGAACCGATAGGGTCGTCAGAAATGCACACACTGCAGTTTGCAGTACCTCCCCTCATCTCAGGTCCGTATGACGGCAGCCACGATATTTCCTTGTTGTCCATAAGTCCGCCGTATGCAAGTATCTTTCCGGCAAATAGAATTCCCTGTCCGCCAAAGCCTGCTAAAATTATTTCGTTTAACATATTACTTCTCCTCCTTTGGATTTTTTGCGTCGCAATCCTTAAAAACTCCCAGAGGATAGTAAGGAATCATATCTGTTCTCAGTCTTTCCAGCGCTTCTACAGGAGAAAGTCCCCAGTTTGTCGGGCAGGTGGAAAGAACTTCGACTATCGAGAAGCCTTTTTCGTCTCTCTCATTCTCAAAGGCTTTTCTGATAGCCTTTTTAGCTTCATTAATGTGTGGAACACTGTCAACGGCAACCCTTTGTGCAAGAGCCGTTCCCGAAAGTGTTGAAAGCATTTCGCATACTCTTATCGGATAACCCTGAACCTTTGGATCACGTCCGAAAGGAGTTGTCTGTGTTACCTGACCGGGTAATGTCGTAGGAGCCATTTGACCTCCTGTCATTCCGTAGGTAGTGTTGTTTATGAATATAACAACTATGTTCTCCCCTCTTGTTGCTGCGTGAACAGTCTCAGCTGTTCCAATGGCTGCTAAGTCGCCGTCGCCCTGATATGTAAATACCATAAGATCAGGTCTTGCTCTCTTAACTCCTGTCGCAGTCGCAGGAGCTCTTCCGTGAGCCGCCTCTATCATATCGCAGTTAAAATAATCATACGCCATAACAGAACAGCCAACAGGACATATACCTACAGTATTTCCCTCAATGCCCATTTCATCAATTACCTCGCAGACAAGTCTGTGAATAATTCCATGTGTGCAGCCCGGGCAATAGTGCAGATTAACATCGCAAAGTGAATGAGGTTTTTCAAATACAACTGACATTATTCAGCACCTCCCAGTTTCTTTATTTCTTCCAGTATTTCAGAAGGCTTTGGAATAACTCCGCCTGTTCTTCCAAAGAATGACACAGGTATTCTGCATTCAAGAGCGAGCTTTACGTCGTCTATCATTTGACCCATAGACATCTCAACGCTAAGCACATTCTTAGCAGACTTGCAAGCCTCGTTTATTTCCTTAACTGGGAATGGCCACAATGTCTTTGGACGGAAAAGTCCTGCTTTTATACCCTGCTCTCTTGCAGTATTTACAGCACTCTTTGCAACTCTCGCTGTTGCACCAAAGGCAGTAACAACTATTTCAGCATCATCGCAAAGATAAATCTCTGCGTCTGTTTCAGTTTCTTTGATTTTCTTGTACCTCTCATAACGGCTTATGTTAGAGTTCTCAAGCGTTTCAGGCTGGAGATAGAGCGAATTTATGATATTGTGCTTTCTCTTCATCTTTGTACCGTCGCAAGCCCAAGGCTTAGGCTTTTGTTCGG
Source organism: uncultured Clostridia bacterium (assembly GCA_947627045.1). Lineage (GTDB taxonomy): Bacteria > Bacillota > Clostridia > Oscillospirales > Ruminococcaceae > UMGS1601. Next base: position 53,766 of record CANQUM010000001.1, on the reverse strand, counting down.
CGCTTATCTCAGGGAAAGTAACAGGCTCCATCATCTGACCAAGCAAACCATCAGCTAAAATCATAGCCGGCATTCTGTATTCATCAGCCTTGTCAAAAGCCTTAACTACCATATCTACCATTTCCTGAACTGAAGCAGGTGCAAATACCAAAAGCTGAAAATCTCCGTGTCCGAGAGCCTTTGTTGCCTGCCAGTAGTCAGACTGCGACGGCTGTATGCCTCCTAAACCTGGCCCGCCTCTTTCAACATTTATAATAACGCACGGCAGATCTGATCCTGCTATGTAAGATATTCCCTCACTCTTTAACGATATTCCCGGCGAAGAGCTTGAGGTCATACATCTTGTTCCTGTTGCAGACGCACCGAGAACCATATTAATTGCCGCGATCTCGCTTTCAGCCTGTAAAAACACTCCGCCGTTAGCCTGCATTTTCTTAGCAAGATATGCAGAAATCTCCGTCTGCGGCGTTATTGGATAACCGAAAAAGCATTTACAGCCAGCTCGCATAGCAGCTTCTGCTAATGCCTCGTTACCTTTCATCAAATTTCTCTCCATTTAATTCAACTCCATTTATATAGTTTATTTCCTATCTCTCTACAGTTATACAGCAGTCGGGACACATAATTGCACAGCTTTTACAGCCAATACAAGCATCGTCGTCAATACACACTGCCGTAAAATATCCCTTTGAGTTTCGCTTTTTCTTTTGAAGCTCAACTATCTTCTTAGGACAGGCTGTTGTACAAAGACCGCAGCCTTTGCATTTTTCAAAATTAACAGTGATTTTTGCCATACTTACCTTTCCTCCTCATATATTTTTCAAAATAATTATCAGTTATTCATTCTCTGTTGTATCATTATCTACATATTCCATAATATCTCCGGGCTGGCAATTAAGCAGTTTGCAAATTTTTGAAATAGCGCCCATAGAAATATACTTTCCATTACGCAGGCTTTGAAGTGTTCCCTCAGAAAGAAGTTTCTCTTTTCTTATAGTGTTGGTATTGTATCCAGCTCTTTTTAGAGCTGAAATAACATCAATTTTAAATTTTATCGGCACATTACCGCCCCCAATAATGTATTTGATATTCCATTTGTACATTATCCGCTATTAATTATCCATTATTTTTATCTCTATCCATAGCTTCATCAGCTGCCCGATTAAGGAACTTGTTTAGAGAGCCGTCATACTCCTTTGCATGAGCTGCAAGTTTTTCCTTTTTACCTATGGGAACTCTCATCTCAATTCTTTCATAGTGCTCTTTGTTGTATTTATCAATTGCTTTTATCTTATCTTTACTAGCAGGCATATTTTTCACCACCCAATAAAATTAAATCATTTTTTTATTTTAAAATAAATATATCACATTTGTATATTTTAGTCAATATATACAAATATAAATCGTATTAATTGTGTGTTTTGCATATTGCATATTATATGACGTCATATTATAATATAGGTATGACGTCATAACATAAGTATGGTTACATTCTAAAAAAGGAAATGACATAAATGAACATTACAAATTAAGATCCATTGCTTCATCAATAGAACGCAAGTGTCAATGTACAAATTGACTTGTATGTTGTACCCCATGTTTGTCCATTTTTATATCGATTATTGGATTCAATATACATATAATTAAATATATCAAACAAAAAGGAAGTGAAATCAATGAAAAGAAAATTTAGAGCTATTCATTTAGTAGACTTTGAAGATGTAATGAAAGAGGCTGAAATGCTATCCGGGCTTGCCCAAGTATGCTTATTATGCTTTATCAATTCATTTGAAGACGACATTTTCAGAGGAGCTTTTGAATGTTTAGCAGACGAAGCCTCAAAATTAAGTGAACATTGTAATAAACTTATGCAAGAGGCGGAAGAATGATTTATTATAGCAATAATTATCCATTATCAATTGTCAATTCTCAATTAACAAACCCGCCGTTTCTCAAACTTTAACATTTATCAAACTACCCAAAGGCTCAATGCGTGCAGGGCTCAGTCCTGCCGTTGCTCCCAGATATTGCGTACATATCGCTTTATAACCTTAATTTTTGTACGTTCACACTCAAACTCGCAGGGCGATGAGGTAAACACCACAGGAAGACCTGTATACTTCGACACATCATCAGCATAATCAAGCGAATCCAAAACTGTCTGAATATCTGTTTCCTCACCTAAGTTTGAGTTGTTTATTATACCTGTGTGCTTAAAGCGTGCAGTATATTCTATTTCTCTCATAAGCTGAACAGCTTGCTCCGGAGTTTTTGTAAGCAGTCTGTACTTATTGATAACATAGAGCATATCAATATCGTCCGATTCAGAAAGCCTGTCAAAAACAGATTTATACCTGCCCAAAGCGGTCGAACCGCTGTCGTCTCCGCCTACGTCTATAATAAGGTAACCATCATCAAGCGTCAGTCTTTCAATATCAAAGCTTATTGCAGGAATGTCAAGATTTGAATTTGCATACATAGGCGTAATAAGATTTATGTTAAAGTCTGAAAAAAGTTCTCCGAAATCGGCTGTTCTGAAATAAGGGTTTACAATGTCTAAATCGACAACCGTAACCTTTTTTCCGCTTTGAGCCATTTCAAGTGCAAGATTAACGGAAATATTTGTTTTACCGCTTCCGTAATGCCCTGTTATTATAGTAACTTTCTTCAAAACCGACCTCCGTTTAATAAACATCTAATAAAATGATTTTCCAAACGCAAATAAATGACTGATACTATAAAAGTATAACAGTCATTTATTTATTATATCACATATTGATTTTAATTTCAACACTTTTGAAAGCAACAATTCAAGCTAAGTTTTACCGTCATTCTATTCGCTTTCATCAGCCTTTGGATCACTTTCCTCCGTATCAGATTCCTCAACGAGCTCGCCTTTCATTAGAGCATCAAAATCATCGCCGTCGATTTTCTCATTCTTTATAAGATAGTCAGCAACCTTATGCAGCTGGTCAATATGCTCTCTAAGAATTTTCTCTGCATCTTTGAAGCAGCTTTCAATAATGCTCCTTATCTCACTGTCAATCTGATATGCGATCTCCTCACTGTAGCGATTGCCGTTTGTATAATCACGTCCTAAAAAGACCTCATGCTGGTCATTTCCGTAAACTACAGGTCCCAGCTTCTCGCTGAAGCCGTACCTCGTAACCATACTTCTCGCAGTTGAAGTCGCACGCTCAAGGTCGTTTGAAGCACCGGTTGAAATATCGTCTAAAATAATTTTTTCAGCAACACGCCCGCCAAGAAGAACTATAATATTCTGATACATTTCCTTCTTAGAAACGTATGCCTTATCCTTTTCAGGTAAAGATAACGTAAATCCTCCTGCGGCACCTCTGGGTATTATAGAAACCTGATGCACCTTATCCTGCCTGTCGCAGTAATATGTGCAAATCGCATGACCGCCCTCGTGATAAGCCGTAAGTCTCTTCTCATTCTCGGTAACTACCTTTGAACGCTTTTCAGGTCCGGCAATTACCTTTATTGAAGCCTCCTCTAAATCCTCTCGGGTAATGGCTTTTCTGTTCTTTCTCGCCGCAAGCAGACTTGCTTCATTAATAAGGTTTTCCAGGTCAGCACCCGTAAAGCCAACCGTTGTTTTTGCAATAGTCTTTAAATCTACATCGGGTGCAAGAGGTTTGTTTCTTGAGTGTACCTTTAATATCTCCTCCCTGCCCTTAACATCAGGATAGGAAACTAAAATCTGTCTGTCAAACCTTCCCGGACGAAGAAGTGCCGGGTCTAGAATATCACGGCGGTTTGTTGCCGCCATAACAATAATTCCTTCATTGCCTGTAAAGCCGTCCATTTCTACAAGAAGCTGGTTAAGGGTCTGCTCACGCTCATCATGACCGCCGCCCAATCCTGCTCCTCTCTGACGTCCAACAGCGTCTATTTCGTCTATGAAAATAATAGCAGGTGCGTTTTTCTTTGCCTCTGAGAATAAGTCTCTTACCCTCGATGCTCCAACTCCGACAAACATTTCAACAAAGTCAGAACCCGAAATTGAAAAGAACGGTACTCCTGCCTCTCCTGCAACAGCCCGTGCAAGCAAGGTTTTACCTGTTCCCGGAGGTCCTAACAGCAAAACGCCCTTAGGAACTCTGGCTCCTATCTCGTTGTATTTCTTTGAATCTTTCAAGAAGTCAACAATCTCGGCAAGCTCTTCCTTTTCCTCGTCGGCGCCGGCAACGTCCTCAAAGGTGGCCTTTTTGCTTGTAACCATATGCTGCTTTGCATTGGACTTTCCAAAGCTGCCTATTTTTCCACCGCCTCCGGCAGTTTTCATCATCATATAAACGAATAAGCCCATAGCTCCAAGTAATAGAAGCGTTGGTATAAGATTTATCCAGAAGCTATTATCCTTGACCTCTTTCATATTCATTTTGAGAGGCTTATCAGGATGCGCTTTGTTGTATTCTTTCTGATAATCGTACTGGTCGTTGAATATCCTGTTATAAAAAGCTGTTACGCTGGGAACGGTGTATGTTCTCTCCTTTGCCGAACCGATCAGCTTGTAATCGAGCTTTCCGGTTCCCAAATCAAGAGTGAACTCCGAAACCCTCAAATCATCAAAGTAGCTTGTTATTGTCGAATAGTCAACCTCATCCGTCTTTGTAGTTACGTTATTCAGCAAATACACAATTCCTGTAATTATCGCCAAAGATACCAAAATATAAATAATTATGCTCTTATTTCTGTTTTGTTTCAATTTGTCAACTCCATTCCGCAGAAATTAGAAATCAAAAATCAGAGATCAGAGAAACCTGTCTCTGATTTTAAACATCTAAACATCAAACTTCTATCATCTAAAATAACACTAAATTGTGATAGTTTTATGATATTTCAATATATAAAATGCGTTTTGTATTTTCATCTGCCGAAACACGCTCGTCAGCACCAAAGCCCTCAACATATATTACTCCGTCATCATCGCTTAAAATTACAGTCTTATCACGCAATTCAATCGGAATACTCTCGTTAAACAGCTTTTTTACCGTCTTCGTAACACCTCTGCCGGGAAGCCTGATTTTATCGCCGCCTAAACGGTTTCTAAGCAAAATTCTGCCTTTTATTTTATCATAATCAATATTTTTCTTTGTAAACATATTATGAACATTAATCAATTCGCTGTCTCTATAAACAAGTTTCATCTTAATACTCCTGCCGAAAAAATCCTCCTCAACAGTATCATTGCATTTAAGACGAACTTCTTTTGAATATGACTCAGTTTTTTTTAAACCCTCACTGAAAATTAGTTTTCCCGATTTAACACTTGCGTAAACATTCTTTTTAAGATTTATTTTTTTATTCTCAAAACAAGCGGTCTTTAAATCCTCCAGTTTAGCCTGCGATACCTCAACTCCATACCTCTTTAAAATCATTATAAGCACTCTGTTTGAAATTGCCTCATTATGTGAATTTATTATCTCTATATCATAAGTATCTTTATCTATATGTGCATCTTCAAGCAAACATTCCGCCTCAACGCCTAAATAACCCTCATCCAAAGAAATTGACTTTATCGTTCTGCTTATGTTTTTATAAAAATTTCCGCTCTGAAAATTAGAAATCTCAATCAGTTTCGGAATAATCAAATGCCTTATTTTATTTCTTGTATAGTCGTCAGAATTATTCGTAGAATCAGTAACACATTCTATTCCTCTCTTATTTAGAAATTCTTCTACCTCTTCTCTTGTACATTCAATAAGCGGACGCACTATATTTTCCCTCTTATACGGAACTCCGCAAAGACCTTTAAGCGCTGTTCCTCTTATAAGATTCAAGATTATTGTCTCAACGCTGTCCGAAAGAGTATGCGCTGTACAGATCTTATCTGCTCTGGCTGATGCAAAAGCCTTATATCTGAGCTCTCTTGCTCCCTCCTCGATACCTAGCTTATTTTCACTGCAATATTCTTTAACATCAACGCTTTTAACTGTAAGCGGTATGCCTAAATTTTTACAAAGTTCAACGCAGAACTGCTCGTCTCGGTCGCTCTCACTGCCTCTAAGGTTATGATTTATGTGCATTGCGGAAACATTATATCCCAGTTCCTTCAAACACGCCAAAAGCGCAACGCTGTCTGCGCCGCCCGAAAGCCCTACAAGTACGCTTTCAGAGTGGGAAAGCAACCTGTATTCTGAAATTGTGTTTCTTACTTTATTGAGCATAATAGTTCTCCGTTTCATATTGATAATGGATAACAGGCAATTACTCTTTAATACCTATTATCCATTAAAAATTCACTTTCAATTTTTCGTTTTAAAGCTACTGCTCTCTGTTAATATCTAAACTCCTGAATAATTGATATTCTCCCAGCCAAGCCAGCTTAACAGTACCCGTCTCACCATGACGGTTTTTTGAAACAATACACTCTGCATCTCCCTGATTGGGATTCATCTTATCGTAGTAGCCCTCTCGGTATAAAAATAATACTATATCAGCGTCCTGCTCTATAGAACCCGATTCACGCAAATCGGAGAGCAATGGTCTGTGATCGGTTGTTCTGCTGTCAGGACCACGTGCAAGCTGTGAAAGACATATAACAGGAACATCAAGCTCCTTTGCCATCAGTTTTAACTGTCTTGTTATCTCTGATACCTCTGTTACACGGTTTGTATGACGATTAGGGCTTTCCATAAGCTGAAGATAGTCGATCACAACAAGACCGAGATTTCTCATACGTCTCAGCTTTGCCTTCATCTGAGGAACAGTCAGCCCTGCAGAATCGTCAATATAAATGGGAAGCTCCGAAAGTGCTCTTGCACCCTCAGCAAGTTTGGTCCAGTCCTCCACCTCCAGCATACCGCTTCTTAAAGAATTGTTATTTACCAAAGATTCTGATGACAACATTCTGGAAACAAGCTGTTCCTTTCCCATTTCCAGTGAAAAAATAACTACTTCCTTATCTGAAGTTCTGCACATATTTCTAGCTAAATTCAATGCAAATGCAGATTTTCCCATTCCAGGACGTGCAGCCAAAATTATAAGGTCAGACTTATTAAGACCAGTTATATATCTGTCAAGTAAATTAAATCCCGTCTTAACTCCTAAGAATTTGTCCTTATCAGCACCCGATATTTTCTGAAGTCTGTCGTATGACTCGATTATTATTTCATCTAATTTTGTAAGACCGTCAGACGCTTTTCCTTTTCTTATATCATATATCTTCTGCTCGGCAATATCAAGCAGATTTTCTGCGTCGACCGTGCTTGCCGCTTTATCTATTATATCCTGTGCTGTTTCAATAAGCGACCTTAAATAGAATTTGTCCTCAATAATTTTGCAGTAGCTCGCAATGTTTGAAACAGAAGGTACATTTTCCATCATACCTTTGAGGTATGTTCTTGCCATAACGCTTGTTTCAAACACGCCTGTTTCATAAGCTTCATTGCCGACGGTTATTATATCGACCGTTTCATTATTAGTGAACATTCTCACCATTATATTGAAAATTTGCTTGTGTATATCATTGTAAAAGCACTCGGGCTTCAGCATCTCTATAACGGTCGGGAGCGCCTTTTGTGCGTCAATCAACACTCCGCCGAGAACAGTCTGCTCTGCCTCCGTGCTGTAGGGTATTTCTCTGCCCGTGAAATCATACTGTGTGTTTATATCCATAATAAGAACCTCAACTTCTAGACGCAAGAAATCAAATTCAAAAAACTTATCTTTCCACTTCTAATATTTACTTATTCAGCTTCTTGCCTCCGGCTTTCTGTCTATTGTTCTAAAACCCTTACATTTAATTTAAAATTTACCCCCTGCGACAGCTTTACCGTAACGGTAAAATCTCCGTAGGTTTTTATATCTCCGTTTGTAGATATCTTTTTCTTGTCTATTTCTATTCCGTAAATCTCTTTAATTTTTTCACTTATTGTCAGCGGCGTAACCGCACCAAACAGCCTTCCGCCGTTTCCGGCTTTTGCCTTTATCTCTATTGTTTTATCCTTTAGTTTTTCTGCAAATTTCTCATTCTCGGCTTTCTCTACATCCAGCTTGTGCTGTTTAGATGCCTTCTTGCTCTCAAGCTCGCTTAAATTCTTGGCATTTGCCTCGCATGCAAGACCCCTAGCCAACAGATAATTTCTTGCATACCCGTCTGCAGCATTCAAAATATCTCCTGCTTTGCCTGAGCCTTTTACGTCCTTTAATAAAATTACTTTCATAACTATTATTCTCCTTTAGCTGTTATTGCGGGAATAACTCCGCCATTATTCAAAATTATGTTCTATTCTTTATTATCCTTTTCGTTGTCCCTTTGTATGGTCTCATCAACCGCTCTGTTTAAAAACTTGTTCATAGAGCCATCATGATTTATAGCATGTGCGGTGATTTTTTCCTTTTTACCCTTTGGCACCTGCATTTCAATCCTGTCATAATGGTTTTTTGCATATTTATGTGTTGCTCTTTGTTGAGCTTTACTAACTGCCATATTATTATCTCCTTAATTAATTTAATCAAATTATGCTGTTGTGAAAAATACACAAATTTTAATAATAGATTTGTATATTCTGCCTATTGATTATATGCTCACGGGAGCATATAATAAAGAACACATCAAAAAAAGGAAGTGAGATCAATGAAAAGAAAGTTTAGAGCTATTCATTTAGTAGACTTTGAAGATGTAATGAAAGAAGCTGAAATGTTGTCAGGACTTGCTCAGGTATGCTTATTATGCTTTATAAATTCATTTGAAGATGGCATTTTCAGAGGAGCGTTTGAATGTTTAGCTGATGAAGCCTCAAAATTGAGTGAACATTGTAATAAACTTATGCAAGAGGCGGAAGAATAAGAACTCAATCATTGTCCATTGTTCCAGTCTGTCATGACTAGGGAAAGCCCTCTCTTGCAGGGCTTTCCCTCTTAAAAAATAATCCACCGGATTATTTTTTAATTCACTCTTTTCGGAGCGCACTCCGTAAAGGAATTTCGACGACTGCGGTCGTCGACAGGGCTCTGCCCTTGACCCGCAAGCCTTTTGAAAAAGGCTTGACCGAAAACTTTTAATAGTATGTTCAGCCCGTCGTTGCACAAACTATAACATTTATCAACCTATTCAAAGGCGGCACTGCGTGCAGGGCTCAGCCCTGCCGGCTCGGCGGTAAATTATCCATTATCTTTATAGTACTTATCAATAGCCCATTTCAGCTTTTGCGTTGCCTCGTCAAGACCAACTTCAAGCTGACCGCCTGCCATTGTCTGATGACCGCCGCCGCCGAGAGACTCCATAACCACCTGAACATTCATTTCTCCTATAGAGCGAGCAGAAATAGAGGTCTTGCCATTGTCAGCATAAACAACAAATGACGCCTTTATTCCCTCAATGTACAGTAATTCGTCTGCCGCCTGCGGAGCGGCTATTCTTATAGTATCAATATTCTCATCGTCTGTAATTGTAATTGCACAGTTCTTATACATTACGGCATTTGTGATAAGGTCAGTTTTTCTCTTGTATAATTCAAACGAAGTCGAGAACATAGATTTAACTGTAACCGTATCAGCACCGGCTTTTCTAAGATAAGCCGCCGCTTCAAAAGTTCTAACGCCTGTTCTCATAACAAAGTTCTTTGTATCAAGCATTATTCCCGAAAGCAGACATTCTGCAATGCTCGGAGAAAGCTTGATATTATCTCCGAAATACTGTACAAGCTCAGTAACCATCTCCGATGCCGAAGATGCATACGGCTCGTGAAAGAAAACAAGAGAATTGTCTATAGACTTCACCATTCTTCTATGATGGTCTATTACAATTACCTTTTCAAACATCTTATAAAATTCAACGCTGTCGAGAATATCAGGGTTGTGGGTATCAATGATAATAAGCGTTGAGCTGTCCGTTTTCATCGACATTGCAAGTTCAGGCGGAATAAAAAAGGTTTCGTTCTCATTTTTATTGACGTGATCAATTAAAACTCCCGAAAGATTTTTTTCAGGGTCAACAACAACATACGATTTTTTTCCAATCTGGCGCATAATAGAACAAACTCCTGCGGCAGCACCTACGCTGTCGAGATCGGCAAGCCTATGACCCATAACAAAAACCGTATCTGATTGTTTAACACTCTCATTGATAGCGTTTGCGATAATTCTCGTCTTAATTTTTGTTCTTTTTTCAATGCCTTTTGATACACCGCCAAAGAACTCAAAACCGTTATCAGTTTTAACAGCAGCCTGATCTCCGCCACGACCCATGCACATATCAAGTGCCTGTCTTGCGTAAATTTCGCTTTCGTGAAGAGTTTTAGCACCATGACCCACACCGATAGAAAGGGTTACCGTCTGTCTTTCGCCGATATTTATTTTTCGTGCCTTGTCCAGAATTTCAAACCTATCCCCTATTATTTTTAAAAGATGTCTTTCCTCAAGAACAACGAAAAATCTGTTGTTTGCAATTTTTTTAGTAACTCCCGTTGTTCCGTCGATAAAGTTCTCGACCAGCTTTTCAATCTCCACAAGAATATGGGCTTTTTCGCTCTCCCTTGCATTTTCCAGCAGATCCTCATAGTCATCTACAGATATTATCATAACAGACGGTCTCGACTGCCTGTACTCAAAATCCAGATTTACATATTCAGTCTCATTTTTGAAATAAATCATAGTAAGACCAGTCTCATTTGTTTCAGGCTTCACCGCTAAAGCACGGTAATACCTGCCATTATATGTAACAAGCGTACCTCTTTTTGTAAAAAGCTTATTAAAATTAATATCCATAAGCTCATCAAGTTTAACGCCAAATGCTTCTTTTTCCTTATAAACCTCTTTATCAAACCGTGAATTTATCCAAACTATCACGTTGTTCTCATCAATAATAAACACAGGAGCAGGAAAATTGTAAAGAGTCTCACGCTGTGTTAGCGAAATATCTTTTGACATTCTGCCTATATATTTTATTCTGCCAATATAAAACAGCACCAGTTCAACCGTCATAACAGCAAAACCTACAGCAGATACTGCAAGCAGAACCGTGCCAAGACCTTTATAGTCAGTAGAACGGCGTATAAACCATGATGAGAAAAAGCCCGAAGCGCTGAGTATTAAATATGATACTATAAAAAGCGGAGACAGTCTGTTTTTCATGATCGGCTATGCTCCCGAAGGGAACATTCCTCCTTAACATAGATTTAATATAGTCTTTTAACTGATACTATTTTATAGCATTTTATACTAGTTGTCAATTATCCATTTTTAATATCAATTGTAAATAATAAATTCTTCCGTGTGCTGACTGCTACATTCAAAAGCAGACAGCGTGCAGGGCTCAGCCCTGCCGGCTCAGCGGCTTGCTCTAAAAATTTTAGTACTATGTTCAGCCCGCCATTGTGCAAACTATAACATTTATCAGTCTATTCAAAGACGCACTGCGTGCAGGGCTCAGCCTTGCCGGCTCGACGGCTTGATCTAAAACCTTTATTACTATGTTTAGACCGCCGTTGCACATACTATAACATTTATCAGTTTATTCAAAGGCGGCACTGCGTGCAAGGCTCAGCCCTGCCGGCTCGGCAGCTTGATATAAAACTTTTAATATTATGTTCAGCCCGCTGTTGCACATACTATAACATTTATCAGTCTATTCAAAGGCGGCACTGCGTGCAGGGCTCAGCCCTGCCGGCTCGACGGCTTAATCTAAACCTTTAGTACTATGTTTAGCCCGCCGTTGCACATACTATAACATTTATCAGTCTATTCAAAGGCGGCACTGCGTGCAGGGCTCAACCCTGCCGGCTCGGCGGTTACGCCTCCATAATAATGGGAAGAATCATCGGACTGCGTTTTGTTTTCTGATAAATGAAGTTTGCCAAAACGTCCTTCATTCTGGTTTTTATAGCACTCCACTCTACAATATCATCGTCAAAGCATCGTTTGATAGTAGACAATAGCAATCTTCTTGCGTCGTCAATAAGCTCCTCGCTTTCACGAACATAAACAAAACCTCTTGAAACTATATCAGGACCGGAAATAATATCTCTGCTTCTGGTATTGACCGTTGCAATGGCAATAAGAAGTCCATCCTGAGCAAGATGCTTTCTGTCTCTTAGAACTATAGAGCCCACGTCTCCTACACCAAGACCGTCTACCAAAACCTTTCCTGACTGAACAACACCGTTGACACGCATATCAACGCCGTCTGTTTCTATAACGTCTCCTATACTGGCTATAATAATGTTATTTTCGTCAAGACCGATTTTCTGTGCAGTTTCAGCATGCTTTGCAAGGTGCTTATATTCGCCGTGAACAGGTATGAAAAACTTAGGCTTTGTAAGCGACAAAATCAGCTTCTGCTCCTCCTGACAAGCGTGGCCTGAAACGTGAACATCGTACATCTTCTCGTATACTACCTCAGCACCTGACTTCATAAGCTCGTTTACAACATTAGTTACCAGCTTTTCATTTCCCGGTATCGGCGTTGCCGATATAATAATAAAATCCTTAGGGGTAATATTGACCTGTCTATGTTCATTTCTCGACATTCTAGTAAGGGCAGACATAGGCTCACCCTGACTTCCTGTTGTAATGATAACAAGCTCCTCGGGATTGTAATTTTTAATCTCGTCAATATCTATCAAAATTCCGTTCGGACATTTCAGATAACCCAATTCAACGCTCTTGCCTATAACATTTACCATACTTCTTCCCGAAACAGCGACCTTTCTGTTCTGTCTCTCGGCAATGTCAATTATCTGCTGGACCCTGTGAATGTTTGACGCAAATGTAGCAATGATAATTCTCCTTGTATCGGCAGCAGCAAACAGCTTTTCAAAGCTCTGACCTACAAGTCTTTCGCTCATTGTGTAACCCGGCCGCTCTGAGTTTGTAGAATCTGCCATAAGCGCCAATACGCCTCTGTTACCCAATTCAGCAAATCGTGCTAAATCTATAACACCGTCGTCTATAGGCGTAAAATCGACCTTAAAATCTCCTGTATGAACTATAATGCCGGCAGGTGTATAAAAAGCCATTCCCACAGCGTCAGGAATAGAATGGTTTACTCTGATAAATTCTACTGCCATACAGCCAAGCCTTACAGTCTGACCCGGAGTTATGTTGACCAGCTTTGTTCCCGTGATTCCATGCTCTTTAAGCTTTCCCTCAATAAGACCGATCGTCAGCCTTGTTGCATATACAGGAGCATTGACCTTTCTCAGCATATACGGAAGTCCGCCTATATGGTCTTCATGACCGTGAGTAATAACGATCCCCCTGATTTTTTCTGCATTTTTTTCAAGGTAGGTATAGTCAGGTATAACAAGGTCAATACCCAACATTTCACTGTCAGGAAAAGCTATTCCCGAATCAAGAACTATAATATCGTTTGAACACTCAATAACCGTCAGGTTTTTGCCTATTTCGTTAAGCCCCCCGAGAGGTATTATTTTTACCTTTGTTTTACGTGCAGTATCTCTCTTAACCGAACTTTTCTGTGTCTTTGGATTAGGGGATAATGTCTCTGCCTTTATGGTCTTATCTGAAATCTGAGTCTTGCTCTTTTGCCGAACCGGCGTCTTTGTCTCAGACTTCGCTGATTTCGGCTTTGTTACCCCTTTGATTTTTTGAGCTCTTACCGCTCTCGGCCCGCGTGAAACTGAATTGCTTTTTTGTGTACTAGGTTTTTTAGCCGATGAACCTTTCGCTTCCGTTCTGTTTATGCTTGATTTTTTAGATTCATTTTTAGACGATAAATTCATTTCAGAAACATCAATAGTTAAAAGGTTTGTTAAGCCATCTTCTGTCTTTCCGCTCACTGAGGACGGCTTTGCCCCCCTTTGCACCGAACTTCTCTGCATACTGTTTCCATTTAAGCTATCCGGTCTGTTATTCTGTTTTCTCATCAGTGTCATGCTCCTTTCGGAGCAACCTCCTTTTTTGTAAATTTAATTTAAAAATCCGCAGCTTTTGTACACTTTCGTTCTGATTTTTTTGTAAAGTGTTGTCAATACTTGAAAAATTAATAGTTTTTAGCAATAAAAACTCCGAGTTATGAAAATTACTCTCAAACCCATTAAAATTCACGAATATTAAAACAATCTGAGAAATATGATGATCTTAACCTTTGACTTCTCAGATAAAACAAAACTTTAACGTGTATGAATTCTTATGACCCATACTAAACGTCCTGTCATTTTGTTTACTGCCATATAGGCATTAGCTTCCGAACACCAAATTATTGATTTATTATAACCCAAAAAGCAACATATGTCAAGCGGGCAAACTGCTAAAGTCTCTATCGTTAAAGGTTAAAAGTATGATATTAAAATTATTACAGCTTCCAGCTCCTAACTCCTGAGCCTTTTTTCTATACTGTCGCAAAGCGCTGACGCAATTTCCGCTCTTTCTGCATCTGCATAGAGCATAAGACCTTTTCCTTTCCTCATTGGCTTAATTACCGCTCTTGCATTATTCTGATTTATAACTATTCCATCATCTGAACGCTTATATTTTGACTTGAGTTCCCTCATAAAGCTATATGCTTTTTTGTCGTCGCTAAATGTCAAAAATCTTTCACTTGTGTAAAAATCAGGGAGCTCTGATACTGCTTCTGACAGACTAATACTGTTTTCAGTCAGATAAGTTAGAATATCTGCTATAAGATACAATCCGTCGTGAACATAGCTGTTGCTGTCTCTTGATGCAAGACGGCGTGCATCATCATCAGCGTGTGAACAGCTTGATGTGAAATACCTGTATATCTTTTTAGAATTTTCCCTTGCAAGGTCGTCAAACACGCTTGGAAAAGTAAAAGGAATTGCTGCCTCCTCGTTTTTTTCTAAATGAGCCTTTACGCAAAGCAATAGGAGCTTTTCATATATGATGTAACCTGTTTTTTCCGAATAGGCTGTAACCTTGCTTGCGTTTTCAAGGAAGTGAAAAATAATTTCTTCGCCGTCTATATCGTTGATTGGCGCAATTAGTTTATCAATCTCCTGAGCTGTTTTTTCATTCGAGCATTTAACGGTTACATTTATTCCATTAAGCTTGCAAGGAAACCTTGACATAAGCTTTGACAGATACATCTCGTTCAAACCTCCGCAGAATACATACTTACCGAAGTCGGATATATCCTCAAGACGATAAGCTCTCGTTTTAAGACGCTGTTCTATTGCATTTTCCGTATCACGCTTAATTCTCAGTCCGCCTGGACATCTCAGCATAAGCTTTGGGGACGGATTTGCATGCACAACTGCATAAACCTCAGCCTTCAGCATTTTAGAAGCAAAATCAGCGGCTCTTTCATGTGAAACACCTAAATCCCATACAGACACTCCCGTTGACATAATCCCGGAAGCAATCGACTTTGCATAAGCAGAGCAATCCTCGCTCTCACAGCAGACCAGCACACTGCTCCCCGTATCAAGAACAGAACCTAAAGCACAGCCAATTGATACCGCCTGAACAGGAGATATCAGCTTATCGCTTCCCTCCTCATTAAAAGTGAATTCGGGCTTTGAACCGAACCGCAGATTAGTTTTAAGGCGGGTGTTTTTAGAAAGCATTTTGCCGTTCCACAGCTTTACTCCCTCGCATATCACCGCATTTTCTCCGACTGTTGAGCCTTCACCAGCAACCGAAAGCCTTTCAAGCTCTGCGCCGTTATCTATTCGGGAATTTTTGCAAATCACAGCATTATCCGCTTTAACTCTGTTTCCTATCTTAGAGTACTCCCCTATATAAGCTCCCATTATATCAACACTATCACCTATTGCGGCATTATCCTCAATAACAGTACCCTTTCCTATAACGCACCCCATACCAATATTCACATTTTTCCCAATATAAACTGGCGGAATAAAGGTTATCCCTCTGAACATATACGGCGTATTGGAATAAACTCCGTCCTCTATCATAACTCCCAGATCAAAATTACCGCTTGTTACAGTTTTTTCAGCAGCTTTCAGAAGTCCTTCAACTGTTCCTATTCTCTCATAAAAAGGTCCAGCCGTACCTGCCTCGCAGTTTTCGTCGGTATAGACGTATATATTCTGCTGCTTTTTAATATTTATCCAGGAAAAAAAGCCTTTCCTGTCATTTTTTGAATCATCATCAAGCAAGGAAGTCAACATTTCCTTTGATATAATATACACCGATGCGGTTTTAAAGACTGTCGAAGGAAAATCACTGGCTGATATACTATAAAACCGCTCAAGACGGTTCTGCCTGTCAAATTCCACCGCAATTTCACCTTCTGACTCACTGCTGCCGGCTTTAATTGCATAAACGCAGGCAAGACCTTCTCTGCTATTGTGCAGTTTTATCATTTCTTTCAGATCAAGCTTCATTACTCCGTCTGCCTGAATTGCCATAATATCATCTTCCCCGTTCCAAAGGGTATTGAGAATATCCTTTGTCGAAGTTTCTTTATTGCACAAAAATACGTCTGTATTTACTTCACAGGTTATTAGTCGGTCGATATACTCCTTTGTATCGGCGCTGTCAGTAACTATAGTACAGCGTTTTATGTCGTTCTCTGAAAGACTGTCCAATATATAGTCAATTATTCTTTTTCCGCAAACATAAATAAGTTCAAGCGGAGTTTCCAATGTAACAGGCTCAAGCATATCACTTGAAGAATTGCAAAAAATGACTGTCTGCATAATATTTTCCTCCCATACTTTTACTTCTGTTTAGTATGGGAATATTTAGCTATATTTATACACCGGCTAGCCGGCAGAGTCGGTTTCTGCATTTATTACCGCCTTTAAAAGCTTGTATACGTATTCACTTTTTACAACAGCAGACTGTATCCAGCAAGAGGCAAAAAATAAGAAACACAAATGTCTTATAAAAACTTTTTTTACATTGTAATTTCCTAAATAAATATTTTATAAAAAACTATGGTAATTTCAATGAATATGTGTTATTATAAAATAAGTATATCTATTTTCTTTGAAATGGAGATCATAATGAAAAATTACGACGTAATTATTGCAGGCTGCGGAGTTGCAGGTCTGTATTCGGCAATAAATTTATCGGATAGTCTGAACATTCTGATAACTTCTAAAATGGAGCTTACTCTGTGCAACACTGCTCTTGCCCAAGGGGGAATTGCCGGAGTTTATAATTCCCCGAATGATTCGCCAAAACTTCACATTCAAGATACATTCGTTGCAGGCGGCTTTGAAAATGATCCTGAAACTACTTCTATCCTCTGCGAAGAAGCTGCTGTCAACATTGACAAAATTATAAAGCTGGGCGTTGAATTTGATAAAACTGAAAGCGGCGACTTTCACCGCACTTTAGAAGGCGGCCACGGTAAGCATAGAATTTTTCACCACAAAGATACTACAGGCTCTGAAATTGAAACTAAACTCCTTGAATATGTGAAAACCCTCAAAAATGTTACAATTTTAGAAAACGCTCTTATCTGTGATATTAAAAAGACCCTGACGGGCTTTTCATTCGATATTTTGAAAGACGATAAGCACAGCACCTTTAACTCACGTTACGCCGTTATCGCTACAGGCGGTATCGGCAGAGTCTATGAACGCACAACAAACTCCGCTATCGCTACTGGAGACGGTATAGCTTTCGCTTACAATATGGGTGCTGAAATTAAAAACATAAGCTATATTCAATTCCACCCCACTGCCTTTAACGACAGATATAACCGTGAATGCTTTCTAATTTCCGAAGCGGTTAGGGGCGAGGGTGCTTATCTTAAAAATTTTCGCGGCGAAAGGTTTATGCAAAACTATGATAAGCGTCTTGAGCTTGCTCCGAGAGATGTTGTTTCACACGCTATTATGTTTGAAACTACCCGTACTCAAAGCAGTACTTTCTATATTGACATTACCCACAAAAATTCGGAGTTTATTAAAAACCGCTTCCCTATGATTTACGATAAGCTCCTTGAACTTGGCTACGATATGACTAAGGATTTGATTCCTGTGTACCCTTGCCAGCACTACCTTATGGGCGGAATTAAAGTAAATAAAAATGCCGAAACCACAATTGAAAATCTCTTCGCCTGCGGTGAGTGCTCCTGCACAGGAGTTCACGGAAACAACAGACTGGCTTCAAACTCACTGCTTGAAGCACTCGTTTTCTCACGGCGTGCGGCGGCGGTTATCAACGAGCGGTGCAAATTTAATTCAAACACTCCCTTAATTTCTGCCGACTTCGCCCATTACGACAATGCCCCTCACATTCCAAAAGGCATAAGAACCGAAATCCGCAAAATTATGCAGACCGCTTATTTTGTTATGCCGGATATTGACGCTCTCTTTGAGGGCTTTGACAGAATTAATCAAATAAAAGAAATTCTCTGTACAGGCCGCTTTAAAATCGACAGGGATTTTGTAGAAGCAAGAAGTCTTGCAACTGTAGCTTACCTTATCCTTCAGGAGGCTAACAAAACCGCTACCGAAAATGCGGAAATAGATGCCGCTAAATGGGCGGAATACGAACTAAACAACTACTAACCAGCGAACCGCTGGGGGCAGTGCCGCCTTTGGGAAGTTTGATATATGTTATAGTTTGTGCAACGGCGGGTTGGAATAATTAATAGTGGATAATGGGTAATGGATAATGGATAATGGATAATGGGCAATTAATAAGAAAACTAGAAGTTTTCGGTCAAGCCGACGAGCCGGCATGGGCGACCCATGCACGCAGTGCCGCCTTTGGAAAATTAAATTAATGTTTAACTTTGTGTAACGGCGGGTCGGAATAGTTAATAATGGATAATGGATAATTGGTAATTAATAAGAAAACTAAAAGTTTTCGGTCAAGCCGATGAGCCTTCGGAGGCTTTGCTGCCTTTGGAAAAGCTTTCACAATGTGCAATATTGAGTAACGGCAGTTCGAACTATTTGCAAAAAAACAAACGTGAGATGCTTTGTGTTTACATTTAACAAAGTTAAAACACGAACTGGATCCAACGTCATCGTTGGGCGGGTCAAGGGCGGAGCCCTGTCGCTGACCGCAGTCAGCGAAAAGCCCCTTTATTACGGAGTGCGCTCCGAAAAGGGTGAATTAAAAAACAATCCAGTGGATTGTTTTTTAAGAGGGAAAGCCCTGCAAGAGAGAGCTTTCCCTAGAAAGCTCTTGCCTCAAGTCTCTTACATCTATATTTCGCTTTGATGGCAGTCGAATATACTTCCGCACAGAGAACTGCATAGCTTTTTTAGACTGTATGCCTCGTCTGCAAGACAGGCAAATGCACCTTTAAATCTGTTGTCTTCATCTGTGTAGTCAAGAAATTCAACAAATATTGACGAAAGTCCTGCTATTATTTCAGATTTCGCCTGAATTTCTTTAATATCTGATAGTGGTATTTCTTTAACCATTTTGCTCATTATTGACACTTCCTTTTGCTTGGTATATTTTTATTATATACCATTGTTGGTGTATATTCAATATATAAGTTGCACAAATATTTTTGAGGATTTATATGCAATTTATACATTATAAATCGTGAATAATATCATTGAAAGGCTGATATATTATGTCTATAAAATTTGACAAACTATTTAAGTTAATGAAAGAAAAAGGATTAAGTACTTATAGGATAAGACAGGAAAATATTATATCTCAAAGTGCATTAACAGCTTTAAACAACGATAAAAATGTAACTACTGAAACCATAAACAAGCTGTGCAAGGCATTAAATTGTCAGCCGGGAGATATTATGGAATATGTAGACGATAATGACGATAAAATGGTCAATTAATAAAACTCTGCATTGCATTTTATATTTTATATACTAATAATTAAGGTGTAATAAATGTTAATAAACAAGAAAACAAAAAAAACTATACTAATAATAGCCGCACTGGTAATTGCTTGTCTGGTAATAAAATACTTCACAATAGCGGTGAGCTTTTTTGTACAAATTATTGACGCTTGCTTTGCACTTATTCTCGGCTGTGTTATTGCATATATACTGAATATAGTTATGAAAAAGTACGAAAGCATATATTTTCCGAATTCTGAGCGAAAAATTATAAAAAAGTCAAAAAGAGCGGTTTGCATTATACTTTCAATACTCACGGTTCTGGCAATAATAATCGGCATAGTAATAATAGTTATACCTGAGCTTTATAAGTGCTTTGAACTTTTAAGCGACGCTGTTCCCCGCTCTGTTGACGTTATAAAGTCATGGGTGAACGAAAACATAACCGCAGACTTCATCAGAAACAAAGTAAACAGCATTGATTTTAGCTGGAAGCACTTAGAGCCTGCTATGATAGGATATTTCAAGGTAAATTCTTCAGAGATTTTAAGCTCTGTAATATCAGTAACAAGCTCTATAGCAGGAACAATTGCAGACATTGTAATTGCAGTTATATTTGCGGTATATATTTTATTCAATAAAGAAAAACTGTCAAAACAATTTAAGAAATTAATAGAGGCATACGGCAAAAAGGAGAGAACAAAAAAGCTTCTAAGCTATCTTAAAATTGCTGACAAAACCTTTTCCAGCTTTATTACAGGTCAATGTATTGAAGCGGTAATTCTTGGCTTTCTCTGTTTTGCAGGAATGGTAATACTTCGTTTTCCGTATGCAGGTGTTACTGCCGCTGTAGTAGGTCTTACCGCCTTGATACCCATAGTGGGAGCATTTATCGGAGCGTTTATCGGAGCTTTTCTGATATTCACAGTTAGCCCGATAAAAGCCGTTATGTTCATCATATTTTTAATTATACTTCAGCAGTGCGAGCAGGGCTTTATTTACCCGAAAGTTGTAGGTAAATCAGTAGGGCTTCCGGGAATGTGGGTTTTAGCAGGCATAACCGTAGGCGGAGGCCTTTTCGGTATTGCTGGAATGCTTATAGGAGTTCCGATAACAGCTACCATATACAAGATACTTCAGAGGTCGGTAAACACAAGAATCAAGGAGAAAAAAATCGTAAAAGCTCTTGAGACAAATAAAGATTTGGGAGATACGATAATTATTAAAAATAAAGATACCGGAAAACAGAAGCAAGACATTAGAGATTAGAAATTGTTCTTGTCTCTTGCCTCTTGTTTTTTGTCTCCGGTAGAATGAGGAGGACAATATGCAACCTTTACAAATGGAAATCGACAGCATTATAATCAACGCTATCAGAGAGGATATAAACTACATAGACGTTACTACCGACTATCTTATCTCTGATGACAGCGTGAGCACTGCAAAATATGTTGCTAAAGACAGCGGTATTCTCTGCGGAATTGATATAGCTCTCAGGGTATTCACTCTGCTTGATGATAAAACCGAGTTTGACATTAAGATTCAAGACGGAGAAAGAGTCAAAAACGGTGATATAATCGCCACGATCACCGGAAAAACAAAGGTACTTTTAAAGGGCGAAAGAACGGCACTTAACCTGCTTCAGCACCTTTCGGGCATTGCAACAATGACAAACAGGCTGGTCAAACTTGTCGAAGGTACAAATGCTTCAATTGCAGACACAAGAAAGACTCTTCCCGGACTTAGATCATTACAGAAATATGCAGTAACGGTCGGCGGAGGAAAAAACCACCGCTACAATCTTTCCGACTGTGCAATGCTTAAAGATACTCACTTAGACGCTTACGGAAGTATTACAAATGCTGTAAAGGCTCTTAGAGAAAAGCTGGGTCATACTGTTATGATAGAAGTCGAGACGGGAAATCTTAATGAAGTAGAAGAGGCACTTAACTGCGGTGCTGACATTATTATGCTTGACAATATGGACATTGAAACTATGAGCAAGGCTGTTAAAATAGTGTCCAAAAAGGCAAAGATTGAGGCCAGCGGAAATGTTACAGAGGATACAGTAGTTGGCATTGCCGAAACCGGAGTCGATATTATCTCTGTCGGAGCGATCACCCACTCAGTCAAGGCATTCGATATATCTATGAAAATGCAACAGGGGTGAGCCCTGCTGACAGAGGCAAGAGGCAAGAAGCAAGAATTTACTTTTTGTACTAAGTACTAGCCTGCCGTTGTACAAAATAATCACATTATGAAAACTCGTCAAAGGCAGCAGAGCCACCGGCGGCTCGCCGGCAATAGTTACTTTGCAGCCAGTGCTGACTTTGAAAAGTTAGCATAATGTGTTTACTTCGTACAACGGCAGACTAGCGCCTAAATGTCTAATTTCTTATCTCTAATTTCTAATCTCTGAAAGGAGACTATTTATGAAATTAAAAAAACTATTTTTTATAAGCTTATGTATTTTGTCTGTGCTTTCGCTAAGCGGTTGTAAATTCCCTGAGCTGTTTTACAAAACGCCCTCGCTTAAACAGGTTCAGAGCGAGGAGGTTCAGACTAAAGTAATTATGCCAAATTTAAGCGGTCTTACCTATTCGCAGGCTGTCGCTCAGACCGAGAACATTCCGCTGATTGTAACAAAACAGTATAACGACAAAGTGAGTAAAAATAAAATCTCCTGGCAGAGCGTAAATGCAGGTGAGGAAATTTCTATAGGTACTCCTGTTAATATTGTAATTAGCAAGGGCGTTCAGTTGATTGAAATTCCGAACGTTTCTGATATGGATTATCTTGCTGCACAGACAGTTCTGAAGTCGCTGGGATTTAAGGTGAAAATCAAGTATAAGCACAAGTGGGGTACCGAAAGCGGAGATATAATTTCGCTCTCTCCGCAGGTTGGCAAGAAAAAGCCTTATGGCTCGTCTGTTAAAATGACTGTAGACGCTATTGATCCTTCTCAAAAGGAAACTGAAAATGAACAGTAATAACTTTTCTTTTTTGAACTGCTTAAACGCTTAGACTATTTAATGTTTTTTGGAGAAATTGAAATTTGTCAATTATTTTAAAAAAATGCTTGACAAATTTATAAGTCTGGAATATAATATATAGTAATCAAATATTTTAAATCCTGTGAGCAAAAGTAAGTAGCTGATTTTACGATGTTACAGAGAGCCTTTGAAGGTGGAATAAAGGCATATACGATTTTCAGCGAATGGGTTTGTGAGGAGCCGGGTGAAAGTTATGTTCTGATATTTTCAGGTTAGAGCATATTCAAGTATCCTATGCCGCTGGTTTTCGGCGTTAACGAAAAGAAGTATTGATGCAATTTGCCAAATGGTAAAAAGCTGCGTACTTTGCTGAGTTGGTAAATGTGAGTTTATCATAAATTTGGGTGGCACCACGATGTCTATCGTCCCATTAGATTTCTAATGTGAAACGATAGGCTTTTTTATTGCAATAATTAAGTTGAATTCTCTGCCGCCTTTGGAAAATTAGTTTAATATTATAAGTTTGTTTTACGGTGGACTATAATTAGAGCAAACTTTTAATATAGCAATTTTAAAGTCTGTACTATATTTGACCTGCCGTTACGCTATCTTTCACATTTATTTAACTTATAATAGGCAGCAGAGCCACCGGCGGCTCGCCGGCAAGTGCAGTTTTTATAAAATCAGATTAATGTTTAACTTTGAGAAAAGCAGACTTATGCTTTGTTGGAAAGATTAGTTCTTGCTTATTGTCTCTAACTTCTTACATCTTATAGGAGGTATATTTATGCTTTATCCGTCAAGGGAAGAAATCAAAGATATTTTAAAAAATTATAAGACAGTTCCTGTGTTCTACGAACTGCTTGTAGATTCATTCACACCTATTCAGTTATTTAACGCCCTGCATGAGGCTTATGACAACTGCTTTATACTTGAATCGGTCGACAACAGCGACAAGTGGGGACGGTATTCATTTGTAGGAATAAACCCAAAGGCTGAAATTACGCTGAAAGACAAAATCGCTGTTATTTCAACTGGCGACGGCGATAAAAAATACGAGGTATCTGACCCTATCAAATTTTTGTCAGATATTCTAAAGGAATATAAGTCTCCACGATTTCCCAACCGTCCGAAGCTGACTGGGGGTCTTATCGGATACTTTGCATACGATATGGTGAGATACTTTGAGAAAACTCTCTGCAATCCGCCAAAAGACGACCTAGATATGCCTGACGCTAATCTCTTTCTGTTTGATGAGATCGTCGCTTTCGACCACCTAAGCAATAAGGCTGTTATTATTCTGAATGTTCACTCAAACGGCAATATTGACAAGCAGTATGACAACTGCATAAAAAGAAAAGACGAAATAATAGATGTTTTAAAAAGCTATGTTTCAAAAGGAAGTGTCTCTGTAAAAAAGGACAAAAAGGATATTGAAGTAAGGTCTAATATCACTAAAGAAAAATACCTGGCAAATGTTGAGAAGGCAAAGAAATACATAAGAAACGGCGACATTTTTCAGGTCGTTCCTTCGCAAAGGTTTGAGGTGGATAATCCGCCAGACAGCTTTGATGTTTACAGAATGCTGCGTTCGACAAACCCCTCCCCTTACCTTTACTACTTCAAACACAAAAACTACGCCTTTGCAGGTGCGTCTCCCGAAAAGCTAGTGTCGGTAAACGGCAGAACGGTTATCACAAAACCCATTGCAGGAACAATTAAACGTGGTTCAACAGATGAGGAGGATCACAAAAACGAACAACAGCTTCTCAACGACCCTAAGGAACGTGCAGAACATACAATGCTTGTAGATCTCGGCAGAAATGACATCGGTAAGGTATCAAAATTCGGCAGCGTTAATGTTACCGACTATATGATAGTTGAACGCTATTCAAAGGTTATGCACCTCGTTTCAAACGTTGAGGGAGAACTCGACAGAGATAAAGAACCTCTTGACGCTCTTATGGCTGTTCTTCCTGCAGGAACACTCTCAGGTGCGCCGAAAGTAAGAGCTATGGAAATAATAGACGAACTCGAACCTACCCGCAGAGGTCTTTACGGCGGTACGGTCGGCTACCTTGCCTTTGACGGAAGTCTTGATACCTGCATTGCAATAAGAACAGTGCTTTTCAAAAACGGCAAGGCTTATGTGCAGGCAGGCGGAGGAGTAGTCTTAGACAGCGTTCCTGAAAACGAGTATCAGGAATCATGTAACAAAGCATTGGCAGTAATTAATGCTATTAAAGAGGCTGCAGCGGGCCGCCGATGGCTCTGATACCTTTGAAATGTTTGATTAACGTATAGATTTGTACAACGGCGTGCTGCAATTTAAAAAACAATAACACTAAAATAACTTTTTAACTGTTAATAAATAACAATATTCAGCGGATAAATATTCTTGGCTGAATACTTTAAATTTTGGAGGATTCATAATGATTCTGATAATCGACAATTACGACAGCTTTACCTATAACCTTTACCAGTATATAGGCGAGCTTTACAGCGACATTAAGGTCGCAAGAAACGACGAGATAACCATTGCTGAAATTAAAGCCCTCAGTCCCGACGCTTTAATCATTTCGCCAGGTCCCTGCTACCCTAAAGACGCAGGCATATCGGTTGACGCAATAAAGTATTTCAGCGGTAAACTGCCGATTTTAGGCGTTTGTCTCGGACATCAGTCTATTGCGGAGGCTTTTGGAGGCAAAGTAGTTATTGCAAAAGAACAGCTTCACGGAAAGGCAAGCGATATAACTCTGAAAACGGATAATCCTTTGTTTTCTGGTCTCCCCAAAAAAATCAAGGTAGCAAGATACCATTCTCTTATTGTTGACAGCGAAACCTTGCCTGAATGTCTTGAGATCACTGGTTACGACAGCAAAAATCAAATTATGGCACTCCGACATAAGGAGCATCCTACCTATGGTGTTCAATTCCACCCTGAATCTGTTATGACAGATACTGGACGGAAAATTATAGAGAACTTCCTCAATAATATTGCAGGAATAAAAACGAAAGTGAGTGATAATATTATGGTTCCCGACAGCGAAAGAACAGAACTTAAAAAGTACATTACAAAGGTGGCAAACGGAGAAACCCTCACAGAGGACGAGGCTTACACGGCTATGGATATTATAACCTGCGACAGAGCCACTCTTGCTCAGACTTCTTCTTTGCTTACTGCAATGTCTGTAAGAGGCGAAACGATAGACGAGATAACAGGCTTTGCTAAGGTTATGAGAGAAAAAGCGTCAAAGCTGAAAAACTGCTCAGATTCAATTGACATTGTAGGAACAGGCGGAGATATGTCAAACAGTTTTAATATCTCTACTACATCTTCATTTGTTATTGCAGGAGCAGGTCAGAAGGTAGCAAAGCACGGTAACAGAAGCGCATCTTCAAAGAGCGGTGCTGCTGACTGTCTTGAAGCATTGGGTGTTAAAATATCTACCGTTCCGGAGCAGGCTGAAAAGTGTATTAATGAAATAGGAATATCATTTCTGTTTGCACAAAGCTATCACCCTGCAATGCGATTTGTAGGCCCTGTCAGAAAGCAAATCGGCATAAAAACCGTATTCAACATAATGGGACCTCTTTTAAACCCTGCATTTGCAGAATATATGGTGCTTGGCGTTTACTCTCCTGACATTATGGACAATATGGCAAAGGTTCTTATTAATCTCGGAATAAAGCGTGCAATGCTTGTCTACGGAAACGATAAACTAGACGAAATTTCAATTTCTGATGCAACCACTGTCTGCGAAATCAATGACGGCAAAATCGATAAGTATGAAATCTGTCCTGAAGACTTCGGCTTTAAGCGTGCTTCAAAAGATGAAATCAAGGGCGGAACTCCCGAAGAAAACGCACAGATCACTCGAGATATTCTTAGCGGAAAAGAAAAAGGCTCAAAGAGAGATATTGTTCTTCTTAATGCAGGCTGCGCTTTGTATGTAACGGGAAAAGCCGATACCATTGCTGACGGAATAAAGCTGGCTGAGAAATCAATCAACAGCGGAGCAGCTTTGAAAAAGCTGGAGGAATTAATAGAATTTACTAATGCAGAAGCAAAAAACTAGAGCGGCGAGCCACCGCTGGCTCTGCTGCCTATTATAAATTAGATAGATGTTAAACCTCTGATAAACGGCAGGTCTGAATAATTGACAATTAATTATTATTTATCAATTAATAACCCGCCGTTGTGCTTATTTTTACATTTAACTAACAAATAATAGGCGGCACTGAATGCAACGTCATCGTTGCCGGCGAGCCGCGCTGACTCTGCTTATAAATAAAAATTTTTGTATCTGAGATATGTAAAAAATATATTTTGGTGATAATTATATGATATTAGATGATATAATCGAAAAAAGAAAAATACAGCTTGAAAAAGAAATGTCAAAAGTTCCCTTTGAAACGATAAAGCAACAGGCTTTTGATACTGATTTTAAGACAAAAGGTTTCAAATCTGCACTTTCCAACGATAGATTGAGCGTTATATGTGAAGTTAAAAAAGCATCTCCTTCTAAAGGGCTCATAAGACCTGACTTTCATCCCTTAGAAATTGCAAAAGAATACGAATCGGCAGGGGCAGACGCTATTTCCTGCCTTACTGAGGAGTATTACTTTCAGGGTTCGTCTGAGTATTTAAAGAGCATTGCAGAATGTGTCAGTATCCCTATTCTCAGAAAAGACTTTATCATTGACGAGTACCAAATTTACGAGGCAAGAGCAATTGGTGCGTCGGCAATTTTGCTTATTGCGGCGATTCTTGATAAGGAAACTCTTAACAGATTTTATCAGCTTGCTGCTTCCCTGTCGCTTGACTGCCTTGTAGAGGTTCACAATGAAAGCGAACTTGATACAGCACTTAGTATTGATGCAGATATAATCGGCATAAATAACAGAAATCTAAAAACCTTTGAGGTTGACCTCAACACGACCGGCAAACTGGCGTCTTATATTCCAAAAAGCAAGATAATCGTTTCCGAAAGCGGAATTAAGAATAGTAAAGATATGAAGACTATCCGACATCTGGGAGCGTATGCTGTACTTATAGGCGAAACGCTTATGAGAAGTGATAACATATCGGCTGCTTTAAAGGAGCTGAGGAATATATGACCAAACTGAAAATATGCGGATTAAGACGCAGTGAGGATATATCATATGTCAATGAGTTCCTGCCTGACTATGCAGGATTTATACTCTCCGAGCAGTTCTGGAGGCATATTAGTTTTGATTTGCTTGCTCAGCTTACAAGCAGATTATCAGACAAAATAACTCCTGTAGGGGTATTTGTAAACGAAACAGTAGAAACAATTATACCGTTTTCAAAATATCTCGGTGTAATTCAGCTTCACGGCGATGAAGACAACGATTTTATCAGAACCCTCAAAAAGCATACCGATTGCGAAATCTGGAAAGCTATAAGACCGCAGTCGCCTAATGAAATAAGTAATGCGTGTCAAAGCTGTGCCGATAAACTGCTTATCGACAGCTTTTCTAAAAACTCAGTCGGCGGAACAGGTGTAGTCGGAAACTGGGAAATTATAAAAAGCACTGAAATCACGAAACCGTTTTTTCTCGCAGGAGGAATTTCGTCTGATAATATCAGAGAAGCAATCGAAACAGTCAGACCTTTTGGCATTGACGTTTCAAGCTCTGTTGAAACTGACAAAAAAAAGGACAAAGAAAAAATCAGAACAATTATCAAAAAAGCAAGAAATTAACGGCGTCCAGCCGTTTTGCCTCTTGCCTTCGGCAACTGGCAGTAGGTTAAAAAATTAATTTAACTTGGGAGGTAAATATATGACTGATTTTAACAAAGGCCGCTATGGAGAATTCGGCGGTCAGTATGTTCCCGAAACGGTTATGAACGCCGTTTTAGAGCTTGAAGAGGCATACAATAAATACAAGAACGATGAAAACTTCAAGCGCGAGCTGACAAATCTTTATAAGGAATATGCCGGCAGACCGTCTCTTTTATACTATGCAGAAAAAATGACAAAAAACCTGAACGGAGCAAAAATATACATCAAGCGTGAAGACCTAAACCACACAGGTTCGCACAAGATAAACAATGTGCTAGGACAGATTCTTCTTGCCAAGAAAATGGGCAAGAAAAGAATTATCGCTGAAACGGGAGCAGGTCAGCACGGCGTTGCTACTGCTACGGCTTGTGCTTTGTTTGGTCTTGAGTGCGAGGTTTATATGGGTGCAGAGGATATGAAACGTCAGTCGCTGAATGTGTATAGAATGAACCTGCTTGGAGCAAAGGTAACGGGCGTTTCAAGCGGAACTTCTACTCTCAAAGACGCTATCAACGAGGCAATGCGTGACTGGTGTACTAACATTGAAACCACATTCTACTGCATAGGCTCGGTCATGGGGCCTCACCCCTACCCCGAAATGGTAAGAGATTTTCAGAAAATTATCGGCGAGGAGATAAAGTCTCAGCTTAAAGAAACAGAGGGCAAGCTCCCAGACTGCGTTGTTGCCTGTGTAGGCGGCGGTTCTAATGCTATGGGCGCTTTCTATGACTTCATAGATGACAAGAGCGTTCGCTTAGTAGGTGCTGAGGCAGCAGGAAGGGGTGTTGATACCCCTGAGCACGCAGCTACCATAACAAAAGGCTCACTCGGAATTTTTCACGGTATGAAGTCGCTGTTTCTCCAAAATGAATACGGTCAGATTGACCCTGTTTACTCTATCTCGGCAGGGCTTGACTATCCCGGAATAGGTCCTGAACACGCTTATCTCAATTCTATCGGCAGAGCGGAATATGTAGACATAACCGATGAGGAGGCTGTATGTGCCTTTGAGTATCTCTCAAAAACAGAGGGAATAATTCCTGCCATTGAATCTGCCCATGCTGTTGCAGCGGCTCTTAAAATTGCCCCTACTATGCCAAAAAACAGCATACTTGTCATAAACCTCTCTGGTCGGGGCGACAAGGATGTTTATTCAATTGCACGATACAGAGGAGTTGATTTAGTTGAAGAATAAAAATCGAATAGACGCTTGCTTTGAAAAACTGAAATCCGAAGGTGAAAAAGCTCTTATAACCTTTGTTACAGCGGGCGATCCGGACATTGAAACCACAAAAAAGCTGGTGCTTAAAAAGCTGGAATGCGGAGCAGATATAATTGAGCTTGGCGTTCCATTCTCAGACCCTATCGCTGAGGGACCTACCATACAGAAAGCGTCCCTGCGCTCTTTGAACAACGGAACTAACCTAGACCAAATATTCAGTATAGTGAGCGAACTTAGAAAAGAAACCGACGCTCCTTTGCTTTTGATGATGTACATAAACACCGTGTTTAAATACGGCACGGAGAAATTCTTTACAAACTGTAAAGCAAGTGGTATAGACGGCGTTATAATCCCTGACCTGCCGTTTGAGGAGCGAAAAGAAGTAGAAGACCTATCCAATGAGTATGGAGTTTACAATATAAACCTTGTTGCACCGACCTCTCACGACAGAGTCAAAACTATTGCTTCACAGAGCAAGGGCTTTCTCTACTGCGTTTCATCTGTAGGCGTTACAGGAACACGTTCAAAGTTCACAACAAACTTTGACGAGTTTTTCTCGCTTATCAATTCATCTGCCTCCTGCCCCGCTTGTGTAGGCTTTGGTATATCAAATCCCGAACAGGCAAAAAAGATGTCAAAGTACTGCGACGGAGTTATCGTAGGAAGCGCTATTGTAAACATAATTGCAGAATATGGTAAAGAGAGTGTAGATAAGGTAGGAGAATTTGTAAAAAGTCTTAAAGAGGCAATGTAATTATGGATACCTTTAAAGTTTTAGAATCCTATTACAACACTTATGATGAAAACTCCCGATTGAGTTCAAGGCACGGCAGCATTGAATTTCTGACGACAGTTGAGTATATAAAAAAATATCTCAAAAGCGGAATGAAAATTTTTGAGATAGGTGCAGGCACAGGACGATATTCTCATTATTTTGCACGTCTTGGATATGAGGTCGACGCTGTTGATCTGATGCCCTGTAATATTGAGTTATTTAATAATAATACTGAAACCAGTGAGAAAGTAACAATTACTCAGGCAAATGCAACCGATTTGTCTGACTTTTCATCAGGTACTTATGACATTACTCTCTTACTAGGTCCTATGTATCATCTTTTCAAACTGAATGATAAGATTTCCGCACTGTCAGAGGCAATTCGTGTTACAAAAAAAGGCGGTATTATATTTTCTGCCTACTGCTCTGCGGATGCGTCAATTTTGCAGTTTGGTTTTGTTAAAGGTTATATAAATTATTTAATAGACAGCAAAATGTTAGATCCTGACACCTTTAAAACACATTCATATCCTAAAGACATTTTCGAGCTATATACAAAATCAGATATTGACAGTCTGATGGAGAGATTTGACGTTGAGCGTTTGCATTTCATAGGAACAGATATGGCGGCTCATTATCTTCCTGACATAATTGATAATATGGACGATAAAACCTTTGAAATTTATTTTCGCTATCATCTGTCAATCTGCGAACGTCCTGATCTGGTCGGGGCAAGTAATCATATTCTTGATGTTTTTAAGATAATTTAGATTTTACTTGACAAATGATAAATTGTATTGTAATATATTATTGCTTAGACTATTTTTGTTAAACAACATTTCTTTTGGCACCGCAGAATTATTTCTGCGGTGTTTTTCTCATCTATATTTCATGCCGCTTACTTTTAATTGACATAATCTCATATAAATAGTATAATATCTTTAATATCTAATAGGAGGCACACAATATGGATTCTTTGCTCAAACTTCTTAAAAAGAATGCACGGCTTTCAAATTCAGAGCTCGGCGTTATGCTCGGTATCTCTGAACAGGAGGTCGCAGAAAGAATAGAAAAGCTCGAAAACGACGGAATCATCAAAGGCTATAACACCGTTATAAACGAACAGGCGTCTGCCGACTGCGGAGATATGGTAACAGCTTATATTGAACTTAAGGTTTCTCCTAAAGCGCAAAGCGGCTTCGATGAAATTGCAAGAACAGTCAGTCAGTATGACGAGGTAGAGAATGTATGGCTTATGTCCGGAGGATATGATCTCGGCATCACAATAAAAGGTTCAAACCTTATGGATATTTCACTTTTTGTTGCTCAAAGGCTAGCTCCTCTTGAGGGCGTTTTATCTACCGCAACACATTTTGTGCTTAAGAAATACAAAGACAACGGAATCGACCTTTCCGACAAAATTATAGATGAAAGAGGATTAGTTTCCCCATGATAGACTACAGCAAAATAATTAATAAAAAAACCAGAGAAATGAAGCCCTCCGGAATAAGAAAGTTTTTCGACCTTGCACAAACTATGGAAAACGTCATAGCTCTCGGCGTAGGTGAACCAAACTTTCAGACGCCTTGGCCTATAAGACGTGCGGCAATTACCGCTTTAGAGCACGGCAAGACTTTCTATACCGCAAATTCGGGTCTCTACAATCTCAGACAATCTATTTCAGAATATGTTAAAGACTATGCAAAAACCGAATACTCCCCCGATGATGAGATAATCGTTACAGTCGGCGGCTCGGAGGCTATAGACCTTTCTATTCGTGCTATCGTTGAGCCGGGAGATGAAGTTTTAATCGTCGAACCTTGCTTTGTCTGCTACAAACCGATTGTTGAGCTTTCAGGCGGAATTCCCGTTGTTGTAGAAACAAAAGCTGAAGACGATTTCAAACTGACAGCAAAGGCTCTTAAAGAAAAGATAACTGAAAAAACAAAAGCTCTTATACTTCCCTTCCCCAACAACCCAACTGGCGCTATAATGACAAAAGAGGATTTAGCACCTATTGCCGAAGTTTTGAGAGATACGAATATTATTGTTTTGTCTGACGAGATTTACTCAGAGCTTACCTACGGCAGAAAGCACTGCTCCATAGTTGAATTCGACAGTATGAGAGAAAGAACTATACTTATAAACGGATTTTCAAAAGCGTTTGCTATGACAGGCTGGCGTCTCGGATTTTTGTGCGCACCTAAAGAGCTGGTCAGTCAGATACTTAAAATTCACCAGTACGGAATTATGTCGTCGCCCACTGTCAGCCAATATGCTGCAATAGAAGCACTTAAAAACTGCAGAAGCGATATTGATATGATGGTCGATGAATATAATATGAGACGGCGTTTCTGCGTTCACGGTTTTAACGAAATTGGTCTTGACTGCTTTGAACCTGAGGGAGCATTCTATGTATTCCCCTGCATAAAATCAACAGGGCTTTCCAGTCAGGAGTTCTGCGAGAAACTCTTATATACCAAGAATGTAGCCGTTGTTCCGGGTGATGCTTTCGGCGAGTGCGGAGAGGGCTTTATAAGGGTTTCTTATGCTTATTCTCTTGAACATTTAAAGAAAGCTATCAGAAAAATAGGCGAGTTCGCTCTAGAAATCAAGGAGAACGGTTAGATGCAAAGTATTACGCTTAATGCTCCTGCAAAGATAAATCTCATACTTGATATTTTAGGCAAACGAGATGACGGCTACCACAATCTTCGCTCTGTAATGCAGACAATATCAATTTTTGATTATGTAACTCTTTCTGTTGAAGGAAAACAATCAAAACTTCCTGACATATCAATTATCTGCACAAATCCTGACATTCCAACCGATGAAAGCAACATTGCTTATAAGGCTTGCCGTGCCTTTAGTAAGACTTTTGGTGAAATGCCCTTTGACAGCATAGCTATACATATTGAAAAACACATACCCAGCGGTGCAGGTCTTGCAGGAGGAAGTGCAGACGGAGCAGCAGTAATTGTCGGGCTTAATAAGCTGTGCGGTAATACTCTGTCAGCTGACGAGCTTTGCAAAATCGGTGCTTCAGTCGGAGCAGATATTCCGTTTTGCATTGTGGGCGGCACGGCACTTTGCGAGGGTATAGGCGAAAAAATAACCCCTCTAAAATCGCTGCCGGACTGCGAAATTCTTGTAGTAAAGCCTGATATTTCAATTTCAACGCCACTTTCTTACAAAAGGTTTGATGAGCTTAAAAATCCTAAACTTTCAGATTTTGATAAATTTATGACCTCATTAAATTCAGGCGATCTTTCAGCGATTTCAAAAACGCTTTCAAATTCACTCGAAGATGTAACAAACGAAAGCATAATTGATGAAATAAAATGGGAAATGATAAAATCAGGCGCACTCGGCTCTGTTATGACAGGCAGCGGTTCGGCAGTTTTCGGGATATTTGATAATGAAAGGAAAGCACATCAGTGTGCTGAAAATTTCGGCGAGCAGTTCTTCTGCAAAATCTGCCGACCGGTAAATAGATAATTAGAAGTAATACTCTACAATTAAAAAAATACATATGCAAAAAAGCCAACAGAAATCTCTGTTGGCTTTAGCTTTTATATAATTAAATTAAGCTTTAACTTCGTCAGAAAACTTACCAAAATACTTATATCCGCCGTTTAATTTATACGCTCTGACTTTAAACGTATGCTTTTTGTTGTCATATAGGTTATTTATCTTTGTCTTAACCTTAGACGCAGACACCGATTTAACTCTAATATAACTACTGCCCGATTTCATATAAATCTGATACTTTGCCGCACCGTTGACA
The DNA here is from genome assembly GCA_947627045.1 of uncultured Clostridia bacterium. Classification (GTDB taxonomy): domain Bacteria; phylum Bacillota; class Clostridia; order Oscillospirales; family Ruminococcaceae; genus UMGS1601. The sequence goes on along the minus strand of CANQUM010000001.1, from coordinate 19,483 downwards.
GGCTTCCACGATAAGGCAACACTTCCATCAGAAATTCTCTCAGCAACAACACCCTTTACCTTTGCAGGTTTTGTTACAGCGTATGCTTTATTAGATGCTCCGCTGTATATGTCGACACCTGAGATTTTCTTTATTGCTTTTAACTTGAAGGTATATGAAGTACCTCTTTTTAGATTTTTCAGCGTCGCTGAGTGCTTTTTTCCAGACACCGTTTTGATCTTAACAAATGATCCGCCGTCTTCACTCGCGTACACCGCATAACCTTTTGCACCCTTTGTGCTTGTCCACGACAGCTTTACTGTCGTTTCGGATCCTTTCTGATATGCCGTCAGATATTTGGGCTTATCCGGTCTGGTAAATGCACTAAGAACTGAAGAATATTTTCCTACATAACTTTTTTTGTTTGAATTCTTATATGCTCTTACCTTGAACTTATAAGCTGAGGCTTTATTAAGACCCCATACCTTATAAGAATTTGACTTTAAATCTGAAATCTTTACATACTTCTTCTTTGCCTTATCGTATCTGAAGACTCTGTAACCTGTAACATTAGATACTGAATCCCAATTAAGAGTTATAGATTTCTTACTGCTTCCCGACGCCTTTAAATTAGCCACCGTTCCCGGCTTAACCGTTACAGTACAGGTATCCTTTACTCCGCTTACTGCCTTTGCGGTTATCGTGGCTGTTCCTGCGCTCACTCCGGTTACAACTCCGCTGTTTGAAACACTGGCTACAGAATTATTACTAGACGTCCAGGTAAGTACATCATTCGTGTTAGCAGGAAGCATCTTTCTCGAAATATTCTTAGTCTTTCCCGCAACTACCGTCATCAAATCTTTTATCTGAACATCTGTAGCAAGCGGTTCGCCGACAACGTAAAATTCCTTTATATCACTTTCGGAAATCTCGTTCGACGAACTGTAATTCAAAACCTGTGCCGCATAGTGTCCCATAGGTAGCGTTACAGAAGTAGAACCCCCTACAATATTAGTTGTAGACGAAATTAAATTGTTTTCGTTGTATGTACCATTAGCATTATATTCGTATATATTTAAAGTGGAACTTACAGCGTCTGAACTTGCCGTCCACGAAAATGGCTTTGATAAATTTTCAAGCGTTGCAAACGCAGTCGTTAAAACAGGCTTTGTATATTTGAATGCTCCGCTGTATCTGAAAAAGTTTACGTCTGACTCAAGATTGCTCAAATCAACCGTTCTGTTATACTTTGCATAACAGCCATTACTGTCATACCACGTCCAGTTCTGCTCGAAAAGTACAACCTCTGTACCGTTTATCTGCTTTACGATTGCCCAGTGGCTTGAGTTTCCGTATATGTCGCCGACCTGAGGCGTTTTTACCTTAGTAAAATATCCCACATCACTGAGCGGTGTGCTGCCCGGCCATAGATTATACACTGTGCATCCGTAAACCGCTTTATAAAATTTTGAAACCAAAGCCGCACAGCAGTATACGGGATCATCCCACATCTCTGAAGCATTGCTGTCGTTTCTGGGTATGTATATAGCCTTTACTGTTACTCCATTGAAAGTCATTGAATCTACTACTTGTCCTGCTTTCGATACCATTACTGTAACAGGTACTGTAGCAGCATTTGTACTGATCGGTACGGCTAAAGCCGTAACCATCATTGCAAGCGTGATGCAAAATGCTGCAAAACGCTTGCAGATTTTTATTCCTTTCATATTCTCTCCTTACATAACACATCTTACACATAAGTTTCCATAGCACATTTGTCTCGTTTATCTGCGTCTATGAAAAATACCTTTGTTCTACATTATAACACAAGTTTCAGCAAATTGCAACCAGCGAACCGCTGGGGTCTCCACTGCCTTTGGAAATATAATTAGAGCAAAGCTTTTAATATAGCAATTTTAACAACCTGCCGTTTAGCTATCTTTCACATTTATATAATTTATAATAGGCAACATAACCGCTCCTGATTCTGATTTATATACTTTCATATAAATCATGATAGCTTTCTGCTGACTTCTTCCAGCTGAAATCCTCCTTCATTGCGTGAACAACAAGCCGTCCCCAAATCATTTTATTATCGTAAAATGCTCTCGCTCTTGCACATGCGTTTAACATATCGTGTGCATTGTACGTCTTGAAGGTAAAGCCGTTGCCTTTTATCTCACCTAAGTGCGCCTCGCCGGCATCTGTTATGCTGTCTCGAAGTCCTCCTGTTTCCCTAACTATCGGAATCGTTCCGTATCTAAGCGCAATCATCTGCGCCAAACCGCAAGGCTCGCTCTGAGACGGCATTAAAAACATATCTGCCCCTGCATAGATCCTCTTTGAAAGCTCGGGAATAAAGCCTATCTTTACTCCCACTCTGTCAGGATAACGATAGGACATCTCTGTGAAAAAATCTTCGTATATTTTCTCGCCTGAACCGAGTATTGCAAATTTATATCCGAGATTTACAATGTCTTCAAAAACGTACTTTATAAGGTCAAGACCTTTATGAGATACAAACCTTGTTACTATTCCTATAATCGGCTCGCTGCCCGGCTTTATACCCATTTCGTCGCAAAGCCTCTTTTTGCATACCTTCTTGCCGAACATATCGTTCAAACCGTAGTTCTTTGGTATGACTTTGTCCGTCTTCGGATTGTATATCTCTCCGTCTATTCCATTTAAAATACCGCTTAGCTTATACTGCTTGTTGACAAGCTCTCTGTCCATTCCGTGTGCATACCACGAATCTAAAATCTCCCACGCATAACTCGGCGATACAGTTGTTACCCTGTCAGACACCTCTATAGCCGCTTTCATAAAGTTTACATCACCGTCATATTCAAGCAAATCAGTGTGATATAAAGGTATTCCCATTATATCGTTGATAAGCTCTAAACCGTATTGCCCCTGATATTGTATGTTATGAATCGTAAATACCGTCTTTATATCCTCAAACCCGGACTGGTAACGATAAAAAATATCGTAATATACGGGTACTAACGCCGTCTGCCAGTCGTTTGCGTTTATTACATCAGGCTTGAATTCAATATGATGAAGCAGCTCAAGTACTGCCCTTGAGAAAAATACAAATCTCTCCGCATCATCGTAAAAACCGTATAACCCGTTTCTTGCAAAGTAGTATTCGTTGTCAAGAAGATAATATGTTACTCCGTTTACCTCCGCTGTGAAAACTCCGCAATACTGGTTTCTCCATGCAACAGGTACAGAAAAATTTGTTAAAAATGTCAGCTTATCCATAAGCTCCGGCTTTATAGTTCCGTATTTAGGCATAACTACTCGGCAGTCGTCGCCTGCTTCGTTCAACGCTCTAGGTAAAGAACCCGCTACGTCTGCTAATCCTCCCGACGCCGCAAACGGCAAAGCCTCGCTCGCTGTATATAGTACTTTCATATCCTTATCCCCCGTTCTATACTCAGATGTCTTTGACAGTGCCTTGTCATTGTAACACCGCTTCCGATTTTATTCAAGCGTTAATTATTGCTAATAGAAACAAGATGCAAGAGCCTATCTATACCACTAATTTTAGGTGATAGGCATATTTAATACCACCCTGTTTATCTATTTTTATCTCGCTCTATAGTTTCCTTGACCGCCCTGTTTAGAAACTTGTTTAAAGTGCCGTCATATTCTTTTGCGTGTTCTGTAATGCTTTCTTTCTCACCCTTTGGAACTTGCATTTCCAATCTGTCATAATGATTTTTTTTATACTTATTATTTGCTCTTATTTGAGCTTTGGTAGCAGGCATTTTTAATACCACCCTGTTTATCTATTTTTATCTCTCTCCATAGTTTCCTTGACTGCCCTGTTTAGAAACTTGTTTAAAGTGCCGTCATATTCTTTTGCGTGTTCTGTAATATTTTCCTTTTCGCCCTTTAGTACTTTCATCTCTATTCTATCATAATGATTTTTATTATATTTATTTGTTGCCCTTTGCTGAGCTTTACTTACAGGCATATCTTTACCACCTTTAAATTTTATTAATTAAATAAAATATATCATAATTGTATACTATCGTCAACATTTACAAATATAATTAGTTGTTATTTGTTTATTTTGCCTATTGAAAGTATAATGTCGTCAGGATATAATAATATCATACTACACAAAAAGGAAGTGTCAATAATGAGCAAAATGGTTAAAGAAATACCACTGTCAGATATTACAGAAATTCAGGCGAAATCTGAAATAATAGCCGGACTTTCATCAATATTTGTTGAATTTCTTGACTACACAGATGAAGACAACAGATTTAAAGGTGCGTTTGCTTGTCTTGCAGACGAGGCATACAGTCTAAAAGAGCTATGCAGTTCTCTGTGCGGAAGTATATTCGACTGTCATCAAAGCGAAATATAGATACAAGAGATCGGAGGCAAGAGCTTTCTAGGGAAAGCCCTCTCTTGCAGGGCTTTCCCTCTTAAAAAACAATCCACTGGATTGTTTTTTAATTCACCCTTTTCGGAGCGCACTCCGTAATAAAGGGGCTTTTCGCTGGCTGCAGTCAGCGACAGGGCTCCGCCCTTGACCCGCAAGCCTTTTGAAAAAGGCTTGACCGAAAACTTTTAGTTTTCTTATTAATTGCCCATTATCCATTACCCATTATCCACTATTAATTATTCCGATCCGCCGTTGTACATACTATAACATATATCAAACTTCCCAAAGGCGGCACTGCGTGCAGGGGTCGCCCCTGCCGGCTCGTCGGTCAATTGTCAATTAATCAGACTGATGCTCCTTTGCCGATAAACATTGGATAATCGTCTGATGAAATCAGCGTTCTGTCATTTCCGATCGATACATTTTTATCAGTGATGACATTTTTGACCTCGCTGCCGTCGCCGATAATTGTATCCTGCATTAAAATAGCATTTTTAACAGTTACACCTTTTCCTACGTTTACTCCCCTGAACAAAACAGAATTCTCCACTGTTCCGTCAATTACACAACCGTCAGCAACAAGCGAATTTGCTACATAGCTGTTGAGTCCGTACTTTGAAGGAGCGTTATCTCTGACCTTAGTGTAGATAGGGCGTCTTTGAGTGAAAAGTTCTCTGCAGTTGTCTATATTGAGAAGATCCATATTTGCTTCAAAATAGCTCTTCTCGCTGTATATTTTTTTGAAATATCCCGAATATTCATAAGAAACTATTTTTAAATCATTAAGCTTGCTCTGAAGAATATCCCTTTCAAAGCTGTATCTTCCCTGAGCTATAGCCGTCTGAACAAGATCGACTAAAAAGTTCTTTTTAAGAAGGAACATATTAAGACTAAGCGTACATACGCCGGTAAGATCGTAGCCTATAAGCACGTCTTTTACATTATTATTTGAATCAACAGTAAAGACAGTACTTGATTTTACAATATCAGAATTATACTGTCCCGTGTGTGAAACGCAGGTTATATCAGCACCGCTTTCAATATGAGCCGACAAAATCGGCCGATAGTCTATATTTGCTACCACATCGCAGTCTGACATCAAAACATATTCAGCGTGAACGCTTTTTATAAAGTTGAGTACTCCGTAAAGAGCCTCGAGTCTTCCGCGATAGAGCTTACTTTCAACATTGCTGAACGGAGGAAGGAGATATAATCCTCCTTTTTTTCTTGACAGATCCCACTCTCTGCCTGTTCCCAAGTGGTCGAGAAGCGACTGATAGTTATACTTAGTTATAACCCCGACGGTTGAAATTCCGCTGTTTACAAAGTTAGAAAGCGGAAAATCAATCATTCTGTATCTTCCTCCGAAAAGTACAGAGCCCATCGTTCTCTCTTTTGTGAGATCCTTAACTGTACTGTCGTGCATATTTGCAAAAACCAGTCCCAAAACCTTTCCCATATTAGAAGTTCCCATAAAAGCTCATCCTCTCTATATACTTTCCGAAATAATTTTCTTAGGTTCAACAACCGTTCCCTCAGATATCTTAATATCCTGACCTACTACCGCAACGCCCCATTCATCTCTGTCAGGCATTTCCTCAGGTCTTCTGCCAATGTGAGCACCGCTGCAAATTTCTGAATTTTCACCTACGATTGCGTATTCAACCCTTGCCCCCGAACGAATTACCGCTCCCGGCATAATGATAGAATCTGTAACCACAGCGTCCTTTTCAATTATAACGCCGTCAGACAGCATTGAGAAATCAACAGTACCGTCAATAACACAGCCTTCTGTTACCATTGAATTCTGTATTTTCGCATCTTTTCCAATAACCTGTGGCGGAAGTCCCGGATTCCTCGAGTATATTTTCCAAGACGGATCGTACAAATCAATCGGAATGTTCGGATTTATAAGGTCCATATTAGCCTCCCAAAGACTGTCGATAGTCCCCACATCTTTCCAGTAGCCATCAAAGCGGTAAGCGTAGAGTTTCTGCTCATCGCGTAAAAGTGCAGGGATTATATCCTTTCCGAAGTCTTTGGAGTTATTCTCCGATTTATCGTTCTCATTCTCTATGAGATATTTTTTCAGTATATCAAATGTGAAAATGTATATGCCCATTGAAGCAAGCGTACTCTTAGGCTCAGCCGGCTTTTCAACGAAATCGTATATCTGACCGTCATCACGAGCAAACATAATTCCGAAACGTGACGCCTCGTCTATAGGAACATTGATAACCGCAATAGTAGCCGCTGCACCTTTTTCTTTATGGTAGCTGAGCATCTTGTCGTAATCCATTTTATAGATATGATCGCCCGAAAGAATTATTACATACTCAGGATCATATCTCTCAATAAACGAAAGATTCTGATATATTGCGTTTGCTGTTCCCTGATACCAGTTTGCTCCTGATTTTGACTGATACGGTGCCAGAATATGAACTCCTCCGTGTATCCTGTCTAAATCCCACGGCTGACCGTTACCGATATAATCATTCATAACCAGCGGCTGATACTGGGTGAGAACACCTACTGTATCAATCCCCGAATTTACACAATTCGACAAAGGAAAGTCAATTATTCTATACTTTCCCCCGAAAGGAACTGCCGGCTTTGCAACCTTCTGAGTCAGGGCATAAAGTCTGCTTCCCTGACCGCCTGCCAACAGCATTGCAACACATTCTTTTTTATTAAACATATACATTCACCTGCTTGTTTATTTTTATTTAATTTCTATTTTATCATTATTATCCGTCATAACAGATTTGTTCTCTTTGCCATTCTTTGCTGACGATTTTGCCGTCTTAGCGGATCTCACTGTTTTATCTGACTTTGCCGATGACTTTCTCTGTGTTTTTCTTCGTTTGAAAAACATTACCGAAAACGGCGGTATTTTTATAGTTATCGACCTGTCAAAGCCGTGCATTTTCACAATAGACGTTCTTACAGGCTTGTTCGTTATCGGACTGCCGTCAGGAGAGGTCGAGTTGAAAACCTCCTCATAAACTCCTGCCTTTGGCACGCCGAACATATAAACATCACGACCTACAGGAACGAAATTGCAAACAGCTATTATCTCATCTCCGCTTCTGTCAATTCGCCTGAATATTATAATACTTTGCTTGTAGTCGTCATTTGATATCCACGAAAAGCCTTCCCACGAATAATCGACTTCCCAAAACGGTTTATTCTCTTTATAAAATCGGTTAAGGTTTTTCACAAACTTTTGAAAATTTCTGTGATTTTCATAATCGTCTATCATAAACCACTCAAGACCGTTTTCATAGTCCCACTCTCTAAACTGTGCGAACTCGCTGCCCATAAAAAGCAGCTTCTTGCCGGGATGAGCAGTCATATACGCTAAAAATGCTCTCGCCTGTGCAAATTTCTGGTCGGTATCACCGAACATCTTATTTACAAGAGAACCCTTTCCGTGAACTACCTCGTCGTGGGAGATAGGCAAAATAAAATTCTCCGAAAACGCATAGAAAAATGAAAAAGTCAGTGCATTGTGATGAAATGCTCTGTTGATAGGGTCCTGAGACATATACATAAGCATATCGTTCATCCAGCCCATATTCCACTTGAAGTTAAAGCCTAAGCCTCCATCGCTCACAGGCTTTGAAACCATCGGCCAAGCTGTAGACTCCTCCGCTATCATCATTGCCTTTGGGAACTTCCTGAACACCTCAGTATTAAGCTCCTGCAAAAATTGAATAGCCTCAAGATTTTCATTTCCGCCGTTCTTATTAGGTATCCACTCGCCGTCACGCCTGTCATAGTCGAGATACAGCATAGACGCCACAGCGTCAACTCTCAGTCCGTCTATATGGTACTTTTCAAGCCAATATACCGCATTTGATATAAGAAAAGACTTTACCTCTGCTTTCCCGTAATCAAACACCTTTGTTCCCCACGAGTAGTGCTCGCCCTTTCTCGGGTCCGAATACTCATAACAAGGCTCTCCGTCCCATTCAAACAAACCGGCTTCGTCCTTCGGGAAATGTGCGGGAACCCAGTCGAGAATTACGCCTATATCCGCATTGTGGAACATATCTATCATCTTCATAAAATCTTCCGGAGTTCCAAAACGCGACGTAGGCGCATAATATCCTATACATTGATAACCCCATGAGCCGTCAAATGGATATTCAGCAAGCGGCATAAACTCAATATGCGTATACCCCATATCAGTAATATAAGGAATTATTTCCTCGGCAAACTTTGTATAAGACAGAAAGTTACCGTCCTCATACTTCCGCCATGAGCCCAAATTAACCTCATAGATATTAATAGGCGAATTTAATATATCAGTTTCATCGGTCTTTTTCTTCCAAACGCTGTCTGTCCAACCAAAGCTGTCTATATCATAAATTTTTGTAGCCGTTGCTGGCTTTGTCTCCATGTGCTTTCCGAAAGGGTCAGCTTTCATAATTTTTTTGCCCAATCGTGTCGTAACGCAATATTTATAAGCGTCATATTTATTCAGCCCGGAAATGAATGTCTCCCAGACCTCAGAATCTGCAATCTTCTCCATAGTATTTCGGGTATCGTCCCACGAATTGAAATCCCCAACGACCGATACGCTTTGGGCATGTGGAGCCCATACCCTGAAAAAATATCCGCTTTTTCCGTCCTTTTCACCCTTTATCGAGCCAAAAAACTTATATGCTTCATAATTTGTTCCCTCGTGAAAAAAATGCAAGGGCGCTTTATAGCTTTCAGGAATTATGTCCATATTATAATACACCTTTGAAAAACAAAGGTCTCCTTTCAGTAGTTAGAAATTAGAAATTAGAGATTAGAGATTAGAAATAAATATTCTAACTTCCTATTTCTAAACTATATATTACACCTTTCTGGCTTTTTTTTCAATAGTTTTTGTATTAATTTTAGAAATCTTACAGAAAATATTATGATTTTTTGTGCAAAATTACTATAATAACGTAATAAAAAATATGCTTTTGAAGTTAAATTTCTAATTCTTTCCTATCTTACTGCAAATAACAGTAATATCATCAGACTTTAAACCTGTATTATTCTCAGCAGAAAACTCTCCTATTCTCTTAGAAATTTCATCGGGAGTCATTCTTGAGACATCTCTTCTGTTTTTAAAAACGCTCCTTACCGATTTTTCGCTTACCCCATCGCTGCAAATTATAACCAAATCGTTTTTAAACAGCTTATTTCTTATCTGATTAACGCTTGTTTCAGAAAGTATGCCCAAAGGAAATGCACAGCTCTCGATCTTTTGCAGCTGACTGTCCCTATATATATAGCTAGGTCCTGCTCCTGCCTTTAGAATATTCAAATATCCTCCGCATAAATCGAACTTCACCAAATCAAGCGTTGCAAATGATTCTTCCCAGCACTTTACCTGCAATACTGAGTTTAACAGCTTAACAGCAGTTTCATCAGAAACGCCTGCTGTTAAAAGACGCGCTGTGAGGTTTACAGTAAACATTGAATCAAGCCTTGCTCTGTTTCCTGTTCCCATACCATCTGAAAGAATTATATAGCTCTCAGTATTGTTTATTGTGAGTTTTTCAAAGTAATCTCCTGAATGTTGGTTAGGCTCTCCCGATGTCTGATAAAATCCCTGAGACAGTGAGAAAACCGGATGTTCAGAGTACTCAAGCCTTGTGGTATCGCCAATTGTAACCTTTCTCGGCATTTCAAGCTCACAGCCAACTATATCGCTTAATTCCACTGTCAGCCTCACTGCATCTACATGAGACTTAGAACTATAAAATATTTCAGCCCTTAACATCTTTCTTTCATCAACATATATACATGCGCGCTGATTTTCACCGCCAAGACGCCTTACAAGCTCGCTCGCCCTTGATGAAAGACCGACATCTACATTCGTAAGCTTTGAAACATCCTGCGAAATATCCTCCAGAACATTTCCCATTGTTTCAAGCTGAGTCGAGAGAAATTCACGCATTTCCCTTAGCTTTCTTGAAGAGCTCTGCTCAAACAGCATATTTGTATACATTAGATTATATGTATTTGCTAAAAACTCTTTTCTTATACATTCGGGAAGCTTTTTAGCTATATCATCTTCGCACAGTTTTTCCAAACACGCAATCTTCCTCTGCAATTGCGTAAACACACTTTTAGTTTCACTTTCTTTTCTTTGCCAGCAGATAGCATTCATGGGACATTCTCTGCACACGCTGTCCTTTACCAACTTTCCGAGCTGAGTGGGTGTAACTTTTTTCTCCATTGCCTCTGTAACTGTTGATATCTGATTTTTTACATCTGTCAAAGCGTTAGAGGCAAATGTCAGCTTTGATGAGACGCTCTTGTTTGAGATTTCAGTTGCTCTATTAGTTCCGCTGACCAGCTTTAACGCACCTGCTATCTTCCCTTCGGGAATGGCAAGATATATTACGGCACCGGCAATCAAATCTGCAAACAGTTTAAATGTATCGGAATTCATTCCAATAGTAACCAAAGACACAAGAGATACTGCAATAAAAACAATTATAATAGCTGCTATTCCAAACGACGCAAATGCACCGCATATAAGACCGGACGTTGCAAGCAAAAGTGTGTTTTTTGCAAGCTCAGGAGCGCACAATATAACTCCGCAGGTTGCCAGTGCTCCGCATACTGCACCGCCAATATGTTTATATCTATTTACGGCAAACAGCATTATTACTACGCCGAAGGCACGTCCCAGATTTATACCCAAAACCGATACAGAACTAAGCGTTGCTACAAGCATTACATATAGTATACTCAGTCCCACTCCGTTTAATCCTTTAATACTTATCGTTCCGGTCTTTTTATAATTTTCAAAACAATACTTTGAAAAATAAACAAGAAAAAAGCAAAGCATTGACGCAAAAGCCCTATACACCGTAACCTCAAATCTTGTCGGCATAATAAGACTTATCATTGCCCCGTAAAAGAGCGTTACCGCTCCTGCCATAACCGAAAGAGAAAACGGCGAATTGTTATAATTATGCGGAAAAACAAACATCTTTAAAACAATTATCGTTGCCATAGAGCAAATGTCGGGAATTCCCTCAATTATATTTTCGTTTATAATATACGACAGCACTGACGCTATAAAGGCAGGGATCGAACTGAAACCGGATATTGATACTATTACTATATTTACCGGCGAATTAAATCCCAGTATGTTTCCCTTGCTGGATATGTAACCTAATACCATTGCAAGTCCCATTAATGAAAAGCTTTTTATCTTTTCCTCATTCTTTTCTAAAACTTGAAAATTCAACATCCTATCACCATTTGCACTCCAAAATTTCTACACATATTTTTACACAATGATAAAGTAGATATTACAATATTACAATGCGTATGACAGAAAAATTGTCGCAAACAGCGTATTACAATAGGTTTTAATTTATGACATTAAATATAAAAATCTTTTGACTGTAAGAATTAGACAGAAACTCTTGCACATAGTCGTCTTGTCTTCAAAAGTAAAACCCCCGCATAATGCGGGGGTTTTTTAAATTATTCATTTTCAATTTTATCTTGCTTTTTCTTAGGGAATATCGTGTAATATATCTTACCGCCGATTTTACGATATAATGGTCGCTTTGCATGTTCAAGACTTATCTTCATTCTCTCTAAATGGTCCTCCATAGCATCGAGTTTATCATTCAAACGCTGTATTTTTTCGAGATTATCTTCATTCTGCAGCTCAAGCATTCTTCCGCAAATCAAAACCATCTCCTCAGCAGAATAGCTTTCTGCTGAGCTTTTACCCTTACTGATCTCATCACGGAACAGTTCTCCGTCCTTTCTATTCATAAACTCTCTTGCAACTGCTTCATTTCCGCTTTTATATTTCTCTAAAAAGGCTATACGTTCATCATAACCCATATAATCGCATTTTAAACTGCCGTTTTCAGCTTCGTATTCCTCCTGAGCCTTTTTAAGATAATTGACCGACCAGTTGAGCTTTGTGCTGAAACATTCCATACTGTTTAAAATTCTCTTTATTTCAAGATACTTGCCATGCAAACTGGTGTTTACAATCATATCAGCAGACTCATATCTATCGTCCAGTTCAAGACCAATTACCTTGAGAAAGTCAGAGATAAGAGTGTTTCCGTTACCCTCATACTGCTGTTTCTCGTATACTCTGACAACAATGTTTTCCTTGCCGACAGTATTTGCAATACTCTTTAGTCTGTCATAATAATCAAGCTTGAAAAAGCTGTATTCATTAGAATTAACATACTCTTGAAAACTAATCCTCATTGTCTCTTTGACCTGCTGAGACCAATAAGACTCTAAAACTAGATCCTGTCTTCTTAAATATACGATTACCTTTAGATCAATTCCCCTATCAGTAAGCTCTTTTTTAAGTGTCTCCCAAAAATTTTCACGTTGTACATATCCGTTCCAGATGCCTTCATCTGACATAACAATATTCGGAAATGTTTCAGATAAATCCTTTATCTTATCAAGACCTTCAATAAAACGCTCATCTTCAGACTTTCTGTTCGCTTCAAACTCTTCTTCAGATTCGCTATTACCCCTTTTATGACGGTATATCATAAAATAAGCATTACGGTATATGCCGATCCTGGGATAGCGATAACCGAAATCAGGATAGCAATAGCCCTGCTCTTCAAGCAGTTCTCTATTTAACGGCAAAAATTTCTGAATTGCAGAAGTGCCTGTCTTAGGAGTTCCTATATGCAGGTATAATGTAGCCATATTTTGTTCCCCTTATTATTATATTCTTGATTCCAATTTCTCGAGTAAAATATCTATACACGTTTCAATATCATATTCTGCAGTGTTTATAGTAATATCAGGGTTCTCAGGCGGCTCGTACGGCGATGAAATTCCTGTAAAGTTCTGAATTTCACCCATTCTTGCCTTTTTATAAAGCCCCTTAACATCTCGTTTTTCGCATTCTTCCAGCGGTGTGTTTACATATATTTCAATGAAACTGTCTTCGCCTATTATCTCTTTAGCATTGCGTCTGTCGCGCCTATAAGGCGAAACAAATGAATTTATAACGATAACTCCTGCGTCGTTCATCAGCTTTGAAACTTCGGCAATACGTCTGATATTCTCAATTCTGTCCTGCTCTTTAAAGCCAAGATTCTTATTAAGCCCCATACGTACATTGTCGCCGTCTAAAGTCATTGTATGCTTTCCTACTGCAAACAGACGTTTCTCCAAAGCGTTCGCAAGCGTAGACTTGCCCGAGCCGGAAAGACCGGTAAACCAAATAGTTCTTGCCTTTTGACCTTTTTGGTTTTCTCTCTGCTCTCTAGTAATATCCATCTCGTGATACGTTAAATTGTCAGACCTGTTCAGCTTGTGCATTACAACTCCGCACGCCGAGGTCATATGAGTAATACGGTCGATCAGTATAAGTGCACCAAGCGTTGGGTTCTGTGCAAATTCGTCAAAAACGATTTTCTCAGATACCGAAATATCGCATTCGGCAATCTCGTTTTTATATATTGCGTCAGCAGAAACCTCACTGCCGGTGTTTACATCTATCTTGTGCTTGATATTCATTACAACCGCAGGTATTTTCTTTGTGCCCAGCTTTAAAAGATAGTTTTTGCCTGCAACAAGCTCACTGTCGTCCATCCAAAGAAGCTTTGCTGTGAACAGATTTCCAACAGTCGGTCTTGCTCCGCTTACCAGAACACAGCCCCTTGATACGTCGACCTCTTTATCAAGCTGTACGGTAACTGCCTGACCTTTATTTGCGCTTTCAACCTCTTTGCCGGCGGCTATGATGCTCTTTACATTAGCCTTTTCCTTAGAAGGCAAAGCAGTTATCTCATCGCCAACGTTCAGTTTACCCGTTTCAATTTGACCCGAAAATCCTCTGTAGGTATGATTAGGTCTGCAAACTCTCTGAACCGGCATTGAAAATCCCTTTTCAACATCGTCAGCGTGAACGTCTATTTCCTCAAGATAAGAAAGCAGAGTTCCGCCCCTATACCAAGTCATATGCTCTGATTCAGTTGTAATATTATCTCCCTCAGTTGCCGAAACAGGAATTATCTTTACCGATTCGTAATCAAACTCGGCAAGAAGTATTTTTATCTCTTTTTCAATCTTTTTAAATCTGTTGCGGTCAAAGTGGATAAGGTCCATTTTATTAACGGCAAACACAAAATGCTTAATACCCATAAGGGAGCAAATTCTTGCGTGCCTTCTTGTCTGAACCAAAACGCCTTGAGAAGCGTCTACCAATATTACTGCTAACTCTGCAAACGACGCTCCCACCGCCATATTTCTCGTATATTCCTCATGACCCGGAGTGTCAGCAACTATAAAAGATCTGCGCTCGGTTGTAAAATAGCGGTAAGCAACATCTATTGTTATTCCCTGCTCACGCTCTGCCATAAGACCATCTAAAAGCAGCGAATAATCTATATTGCCCTCTCTTGAACCTACCTTGCTGTCCAACTCTAAAGAACGCTCCTGATCCGCAAATAACAGCTTTGCATCATACAGCATATGACCTATAAGAGTTGATTTTCCATCGTCAACGCTTCCGCAGGTAATGAATTTCAAAAGTCCGTTCATATTAGAAATAGCCCTCCCTTTTTCTCTTTTCCATACTTGCAGCTCCGCCGTCGTTGTCAATAACACGGCTGGTTCTCTCGGAAGAAACTGCTCCTAAAGTCTCGTCAATAATCTCGTCTAGCGTCTCGGCATTGCTTTCCATACCGCCCGTAAGCGGATAACAGCCAAGCGTTCTGAAACGAATTTTTTTAGTCTGGACCTCCTCGCCCTCTTTAAGACGCATACGGTCGTCATCTACCATAATTATGTTGCCGTCTCTTACAACACACTTTCTCTCCGCCGCAAAATAAAGAGGAACTATATCTATATTCTCTCTCTTGATATACTGCCAGATGTCCTTCTCCGTCCAGTTTGAAATCGGAAATACACGAATTTCTTCACCCTTGTTTATCTCGGTGTTATAGAGCTTCCACATCTCAGGCCGCTGATTTTTTGGATCCCATGCGTGGTCGGAATTTCTAAACGAGAACAATCTTTCCTTAGCTCTTGACTTCTCCTCATCACGTCTGCCCCCGCCGAAAGCCGCTGTAAAACCGTACTTATCAAGCGCCTGCTTTAATGCCTGAGTCTTCATTATATCAGTATACGACGAGCCGTGATCAAATGGGTTTATACCCTGCTTTACGCCCTCCTCGTTGATATATTCCAGCATTTCAATACCGTACTTTTTTGCCGTTTTGTCGCGAAATTCTATCATCTCTTTGAACTTCCAAGTGGTATTGACGTGCAAAAACGGAAACGGCGGCTTTTCAGGGTAAAAAGCCTTCAATGCAAGATGCAGCATAACCGAAGAATCCTTGCCTATCGAATATAGCATAACAGGCTTCTCACATTCTGCCGCAACCTCTCTCATAATATAAATCGCTTCCGCCTCAAGCTCATCTAAATGTAAAAATTCACTCATAATTAAATTTCCTTATCACTTTACTTTTTTATTATAAGACCTGCATGTCTATAACAACCATTATTTCTTATCTCTGTCAAGACCGTATCTTTTGCGCACAGCGTTTTCCCAATTTGTAAATATAACACGGTCTATTATAGTTCCTATAACTATAATTATAAGCATTATAAGCGTAACCTTATTAATGTCGCTCTCAATACTTCTTGCCGCATCGAGAATTTGTCCTAAGCCTATCATACTTATCATCATCTCAGCCGCCATAAGCGCTCTCCACGCAAACGACCAGCCGCTTTTAAGTCCCGCTATTAGCATAGGCTGAGCCGCAGGAATAATAACCTTGAAATATAGCTGGCTTTGGCTGACGCCCATCGTCTTTGCAGCTCTAATGTAAAGAGGGTCTACGTTTTGGATCCCGTTATCAACAGCCATTGCTATACTAAACGCAGAGCCGACTATGATTACAAATATAACTGCACTCTGGTCAAGACCGAACCAAAGTATTGCAAACGGTACCCAACATACGCTCGGCAGCGTTTGAATTCCCAAAATGATCGGTTTAAGGTTCTCCTGAAGATACTTGAACTTTGAAATAAGAAAGCCAAGCACCGCTCCTATTACAACTGATATTGCAAAACCGATAAATGCTCTTAATAGACTTGCTGCTACTGCGGCATAGATGCTCATTCCCGTATAATCAAACGAGAACATATCCACACATCTCTCCCATACCCCCTGAGGTGAGGGTATAGTGTATGACTTCCACAGTCCGAGAACTTCTACTCCCAGCAGATAGACAAGCTCCCAAAGAGCAATTATTATGATTATAAAGCCTATACGGCTCAATATCTTTTTAACTGTCGTGCTCTTCTTTTTCAATCTTGTCCACCTCTTCTTTTAAAGCCTCAAGCAGCTTTTTTCTTATGTTTATAAATTCAACCGACTCTATATGTCTCGGGCGGGGTATGTCTATCTTTATTATATCCTTAACCTTTCCCGGATGCGAACCTATCATAACTATCCTGTTGCTGAAAAAGAGAGCCTCCTCAACACTGTGAGTAACTAAGATTATGGTCTTTTTAGTCTGCTGCCATATGTTTATAAGCTCCTCACGCAGAACATTTATAGTCTGCTTATCAAGAGCCGCAAAAGGCTCGTCCATAAGAAGTATCTTGCAGTCTAAGCAAAGTGCCCTTGCAAGCGCAACACGCTGTTTCATTCCTCCCGAAAGCTCGTGGATATTATAATCTCTGAACTTATAAAGCTGAACCATCTTCAGGTATTTTTCAAGTCTCTTATCCTGCTCCTCTTTAGAAAGCCCTGCTATTTTCATTCCGAAACGAACATTCTTCTCGACCGTAAGCCACGGGAACAATGCGGACTCCTGAAACATCATTATCCTGTCAGAACCCGGCTTGGTGATTTCCTCACCGTCAAGAGTTATCTTTCCGCTGTCAGCATCAACAAGCCCCGCAATTATATTGAGAAGCGTTGACTTTCCACAGCCCGAAGGTCCTAAAAGACATATAAATTCGCCCGACTCTATGTCCAGATTTATGTCCTCAAGTATATTGGTATCGCTGTTTTTATCGAACTTCTTTGTTATTCCCTCAATATGCAAACTCATAATTCTGACTTTGCCCCTAAGGGCAATCCTCCTTATAAATTTATGTCGGCGTCTACTGCTTTATTTATTCCGAAACGGATTTCATAATACTGTCGTCTATGATATTATCATCAGGCAGCTTTGAGATAAATCCCTCGTCGAGGTTGATTTTTGCATACTCGTCAACAGCTTCCTTAGAAACATCTGTTGTGAAAACGATTCTTGAAAATGCGCTTTCAAACTGCTTATCGTCATTTTTAGAGCCAGCAAGCTCCTCTATCTTTTCGTTTACTATCTTTGCGCTCTCTGAAATATTCTGCTGAATATACAAGGTTGCGTCCTTGTGAGCCTTTAAGAACTTCTCTACAATTTCAGGGTGCTCCTTTTGGAACTCTTTTCTCACAACAACTACCGCAACAGGATAATCTCCCTGACGCCATATCTCGTCATAATTCAAAACTACAGAAGCTTTGATATTCTCACTGTTTTCCAAAACTGTTCCCCATGGCTCTGGAACAAGCGCTGCGTCTATCTCACCCTGGTCAAAGAGAGACTCGACCTCTGAATTCTTAACGGCTGTTACATTTACATTTCCTCCCTTGTCCTGCGCCTTTAGACCATTGTCCGAAAGAAGTTTCAACAAAGCCAGATGCTGGGTGTTTCCTGCCTGAGGGATCGCCACTGTCTTATTTGCAAGGTCTTTTACTCCCTTTATATTTGCATCCTCTCTTGCTATAAGAACCTGTCCTCCGTTGGTTGCTCCCGCAATTATATTAACGTCTCCGTTCGTGCTTACATTTGCGCTTATCGCAGGAACAGGTCCTATATACCCTATATCAATATCCTCTGATTTTAAAGCCTCTACTTCGGCAGGTCCCGCATTGAAAGACGTCCACTTAACGCTGTAGTCTTCGCCCAAAGCGTTCTCAAACGATTTCTGCGACTGCATCACCATAGCCTGAGCGTGAGTTATATTCGGGAAAAATGCAACATTGACTGTCTTGTCGTCTTTTGAGCTCTTAGTACAGCCCGAAAAGACAGTGATTACGCAAGCAAAAGCCAGTGCTGCTGATAAAATTCTTTTTAATTTCATAATATTGACCTCCTAAGATTTATAATTCTTTTACCTTTAAATTCATAATAAAAATATGTCTAATTATACACATTATAACAATTCTTCTGTGAAATCTTTGTGAAGTGCAAATCCCTCACAAGCTAAAATTTATTTAATCTAGATTAGCATACCATAAATTGTGTTGATTGTCAATATAAATAGCATAAATTGTGCTTTTATTTACAATATATCATAAACATTTATCAATTCCTCCAAATCCTATTAAATTACTAGTAATTACTATGACATTTATTTTATTACAAAAAATATTATTGTCAAGAAGCTGGTAAAAAAATCTGCCTTTTTACTATATTTCTTAATAAACTATAACATCTGTTAGTACACTTATTACAAATTGCTGATGTTTTTTAATATATTGGAAAAGTTTATAAGCTCCTCCATAGAAAGCTGTTCCGGTCTTACATTAACAGCTAAGCCTGACTGCTCTAATGATCGCAAAACGATACTTTTTTCAATCGTCAAAGCCGAAGAAACCGAGTTCGCAAGGGTTTTTCTTCTCTGTGAGAACGCTCCCCTTAAAACTTTAAAAAAGAATTTCTCGTCGTCAACGCCTTTCGGAGTATCTTCTTTTATATCAAACCTCACCACACAGCTGTCAACATTCGGAGACGGCATAAAACTTCCTCTTGAAACGTCAAATAAAATCTTAGGATATGAAAAATAGTTTACAGCAACCGACACCGCACCCATATCTCTTGTTCCCATTTCAGCGCAAAGGCGTTTACCTGCCTCTTTCTGAACCATAACCGTAACCGACTTTATCCGCAGTCTTGACTCTAACATCTTCATTATTACAGGCGACGTAATATAATAAGGTAAATTTGCACATACTGCAACGTCAAGACCTTTAAAATTTTCATCAATGATTTTTGATAAGTCTGTTTTTAATACGTCGGCGTTTATGAT